>DATFRA010000240.1:0-2410 GCA_035263705.1 Allostellaceae bacterium | reverse complement strand
GAGACGATGTATGGGCCCGCACTCGAGGAACTGGTGCGGCGCATCGGCAATGCGGCGAGGCTGATGGAGCATCTCAAGGCGAGCCACACGCTCGCCGCCGATGTCGGCCGGATCGCCACCGAAGCGGGCGTCAAGAAGCTGGTGCTCAGCCATCTGGTCCCGGTGCCATTCGCGGGCATGAGTGAGCAGGTCTGGATCGACGCGGTCCGGCCGACCTGGCAGGGCGAGCTCGTCGTGGGCCGGGATCTGATGGAGATAGCCCTATAGTCCTTGACTGCGTCATTGCCGCGAAAGCGGGCAATGCAGTAACCCGAAGCGCTCGAGTGGAGTGCCATCCGCGTTCAGGTGTCGATCGAGCGGAGGGACTGCCGGATCAGCGCCTCACCGCGAAGAACGCCCCGAACCATGCCATCATCATGGCGGCGAGCAGGGCCGCGAAGCTCGCCAGTGCCTGTGCGCCGGCGCTGCCGGCCGGCGACAGCGGCGCCTTGGCGGCGACAGCGGCCAGCGCCAGCGTCAGGGCGGCGGCCGCGACCCAGAGGAACGAGCGCAAATCGTGCAAGTAGCGCCAGGAGGCGCGCGAGGCCACCGCCGCGATCAGGAAGCTTGCAACGAACGCGACGCCGGTGATCGCCCACCAGGCGATCGCCGCGCTGAGTTGGCGGCCGCCGCCGCCGTGGATCAGCGTCTTCCATACGCCCAGCAGCTCCAGGCCGCGGTGCGCGAGCATGATCTGCGCTACCATTGCGACAATGACGCCGCCCGCCACGGCGGCGATGAGCTGGGACAGGCGGAGAGCAACGGGTTGCGGCATAATCGTAGGGGCGAGTCAAAGCGGTAGGTGTATTTACGAGGCTGGACCGGTCGCCGCAACACCGACGCGCAGTACGGTATAGCGGCCTGGGGATAACGCGTGAACCGCGCAACCGGGTCCCCGCCAGGTGGAACCTGCTGGCCGGAGAGCCCCGGGTCTGCATAATCGTGCTGGGAGCGGGGCATGATCACTTCCTGATTCGCCGGTGCTCGGGCGTCGGGTTGGTTGGTAAAGCCACCGCGCGCGCCCGGCCATTTGCTCCCGCTTCTGGGCTTGGGGGCTTGCCCTGAGGGGCGACCAAGAAGGGACGATCAAGAAGAGCTCATCGAGGGAGGAGACAATGGCCAGTAGCGGTACCGTCGACACCAACAGGTTGGTTATTCCCGGACTCTCCGGGCTCTACGAGGCGATTTCGCCCTACAGCTACGCGATCATCCGCTGCGCGGCGGGCCTGATCTTGGTCTATCACGGCTACATGAAGCTGTTCGGCGGCGCCGCCGCGCCGGTGGCGCAGAACGTGCTCACCCCGCTCGGCTTCCCGTTGCCGATCGTCTGGGCTTACTTCCTTGGCATCCTCGAATTCTTCGGCGGCATCATGCTGGCGGTCGGGCTGCTCACGCGCCCGATCGCGCTCATGTTCACCATCCAGATGGCGTTCGTGCTCTACTGGCACAGCGCCAACGGCTACTTCTTCTCGAGCCCGCGCGGTGGATGGGAATATCCGCTTCTCCTGCTGGTGCTCTACTTCGCGATCTTCTTCCGCGGCGGCGGCCGCTGCTCGCTCGACAAGGCGATCGGCAAGGAGCTCTGAGCGGCGCGAGCATAGGGCTCCCCATTCTCTCCGGCATCACCGACGAATGGCGGGCGAGTTCCGCTCGCCATTCGCGCCAAGGCGCCGCGGGGCGCCCAAGGCGCCAAGGGCCGCGGGCGCCAAGGGCCGCGGGCGCCAAGGGCCGCAGGCGCTCCTCGGAACTGCCTCCGCATTCCGCCGTTTTCCCCCGAACATCCGCGGGCGCCGGCCCGCATACACGGCAAGGGAAAGCAAGGGAAAAGCGCGCCATGGGCCTGTTCTCCAAAGACATCAAGACGCTCGACGATCTGTTCGTGCACACGCTGCGCGACGTCTACTACGCGGAAAACCAGATCGTGAAATCACTGCCCGACATGATCGAGAAGGCGAGCGATCCGGGATTGAAGCGCGGCTTCAAGATCCATCTCGACGAAACGCAGAATCATGTCGCCCGCCTCGAGGAGGTCTTCCGCATGCACGGCACGGAGATCGAGGGCGTCGACTGTCCGGCGATCGACGGCATCCTGGAAGAGGCCGATGATGTGGCGGGCGAGGTCGACGACAAGGAAGTGATGGACGCCGCGCTCATCGCCGCCGCTCAGGCGGTCGAGCACTACGAAATCACGCGCTACGGCTCGCTGATCGCATGGGCGAAGGAACTCGGCCGCAGCGACTGCGCGAGCGTGCTGCAGCGGACCCTCGAGGAGGAGAAGGCGACCGACAAGAAGCTCACCGAGATGGCCGAGAGCGCCGTCAATCTGCGCGCGGCGAGCTGACCGACCCTATTTCGGAACCGACTTCTGATC
>DATFRA010000239.1:0-4181 GCA_035263705.1 Allostellaceae bacterium | reverse complement strand
CGGACGCGCAGGCGATGATGCGCGGGGTCAGCGCCGCCGTGGTGGGCCTGCTGGGCGCCGCCCTCTACAATCCGGTCTGGACAGGCTCGGTCCGGTCGCCCGGGGACTTCGGCATTGCGTTGGTCGGGCTCGTGCTGCTCACGGCCTGGCGCGCGCCGCCCTTGGTCGTCGTCGTCGTGAGCGCGCTGGGCGGCATGACGCTCGCTCACACATCGTCATAGCGAGATGGCGTCTGCGTCTGTGCGATCGGAAAACCAACCGCTCAGTGGACGCTCATGGGCTCCAGGTCGTTCTGGCGGATGGTGGCGTAGGCAAGCTCCTCGCTCGGCGCCACCGCGAGCTGGGTGCCGTCGGCGCTGAAGATGGCAAAGCCCGCCTCGTCCTTGACCACGACGCGCTTCACGTAGGCCATATCGCTCATGCCCAGGAGCGCGAACTCGCGGGGACTGATGTTCTTCAATCGTTCGATCGGGTACATGTGACCCACCTTTCCGTCCGGGATTGCCGCCCCGGCGCCTATTCATGAAAACGTACTCAGGCCCGTGATTTATCCGTGGCGAGATGGAGTTCTCTAGCGGCCGAACGGGCGGTCCCCTTGATCTCGATCTTGCGGACGCGGCTCTCCGGCTGCGGTCGCACGAGGTCGATGTGCAGAAGCCCGTTGTCGAGCCACGCGCTCTGCACTTCGATGCCCTCCGCCAGCACGAAGGCGCGCTGGAATTGCCGCGCGGCGATACCGCGATGCAGGTAGATCCGCTCGCCCTCCTCCTTCTGCTTGCCGCGCACGATGAGTTGGTTGTCCTCGACGACGAGGCTCAGGTCATCGAGCGCGAAGCCCGCGACCGCAAGGGTCAAGCGCAGCGAGTTCTCGCCGGTCTGCTCGACGTTGTAAGGCGGATAGCCGTCGGCCTGCGCCTTGGTGACGCGATCGAGCACGCGCTCGAAATGATCGAAGCCCAGGAGCAGCGGCGAATTGAAGATGGTTAACCGCGACATCAAGCCTCCTCCTCGAGCGGCGAGCGAGCAGACGGTGCGGGGCCCTATTGGCACCCCAGGAAATGCGGGACGGGCGATCGCCCCATTCCACCGGCGTTATGTGGGAACGGTCCGCGACGCAATCAAGCGCCGCGCCGCCAAGTCGCTGAGTTTCCTTGCATAGCACGCTCGTCGCCAAGGCCCGGCCGGCGCGCTTCCCTGATGGCCTCGACCAGACGGCAAACCGCCGGTGCCATCGCGTCCTCGCGCGTGTTGGCGAAGCCTAGCACGAAGCCACGCGCCCGCTTGGGGCCGGCGTAGTAGGTCGAGAGCGCAGCCGCATAGACGCGCTTCTCGAGGGCGAGCCGACTTGCAGCCACGTCGTCCGCGCGAACGGCGAGTCGCGCCACCAGATGGAGTCCCGCCTCGGGCGCGTCGGACGCCTGCAGCAGACCCGCGGCCTCGCGCTCGAGCGCGTCGAGTAGCGCCCGGCGGCGACGCACATAGAGCCCGCGCATCCGCCGGAGGTGCGCCGCGAGGCGGCCTTCGCCGATGAACCGCGCGAGCACGCGCTGAGTGAGGCTCGGCGCGTGGCGATCGGACGCGGCCTTGAGCGCCGCGAAGGCGTCGACCGCGCCCGCGGGCACCACCAGGTAGCCGAGGCGGAGTCCCGGCGCCAACACCTTGCTGAAGGTGCCAAGGTAGAGCACGCGATGCCCGCGGTCGAGCGCGTAGAGCGGCGCCAGCGGCCGCCCGCCATAGCGGTACTCGCCGTCATAGTCGTCCTCGAGGACCCACGCGTCGGCGCGCTCCGCCCAGTCGAGCAACGCCAGACGGCGGCGCAGGCTCATCGTGAAGCCGAGGGGATAATGGTGCGAGGGCGTGACCAGCGCGAGCCGCGCCGTGGGCGCACGCTTGACGCCAGCGGCGACGTCGATCCCCTCGGCATCGACGGGAACGGGGATGCGCTCGAGCGCCGCGGCCTGGAGCGCGGCGCGGCCGACGGGATAACCGGGTTCCTCGGTCCAGATCGCGTCGCCGTGACGCGCGAGCGCGCGCGCCGCGAGATCGATACCCTGCTGGGAGCCCGCGACCACCAGGATCTGCTCGGCGGCACAGGTGATGCCACGGGCGGCGCCCAGATACTGCGCGATCGCCTCGCGCAACTCCCGCTCGCCCTGGGGATCGCCGTGCCCCAGCGCGTCGAGCGGCCGCTCGCGGTGGATACGCGCCGTGATCCGCGCCCAATCGCGCCAGGGAAACTGATCGAGCGCGGGGATCCCGGTCGCGAGCGGCAGGCGCTCGTCGGGCCGCGGTAACATCGCCATCGTGGGCAGCGGCCGCTTGAGCGTGGGCGCGCGGAACCGATTCCGCGACCGCCGGATCGCAGCCGCGGGTTTCGCCGGTGGGTCGCCCTGGCTCTCGGCCACGAACAGGCCAGAGCCCGGCCGGGATGCCAGGTATCCCTCGGCCACCAACCGCTCGTAAGCCTGCACTGCGGTGATGCGCGCGACACCGTGGTCCGCGGCGAGTGCCCGCGAGGACGGCACGCGGGTCCCCGCCTTCAGGCGTCCTTCCAGCACCGCGGCGCGGAAATAATCGACGATCTGGTCCTGCAGCGACCGTGTTGCGGTGCGGTCGAGTGCGAGGCTGTTCCAAAGCGGCGAGAACGGGCGCGACGACATGGCGGACCTCCGGCAGCTGGACTTATCAGATTTCCAGAACCGGAGCTACCGGACGATCCAGTTCGCCGGCATAGTGGCGCCAGAACCTTTCGGAGAGTCCCATGGCGAACGAAGCCGCGCCCTACGATTACACGCCCACCGAGAAGACCCGGGTCAAGCGCCTGCACGAGCGCGGTCACTACGACCGCGAGACCGTCTACGCGATCCTCGACGCGGGCTTCATCTGCCACGTCGGCTACCTGATCGACGATCAGCCTTATGTCACGCCGACCTCCTATTGGCGCGAGGGCGACCGCGTCTATTGGCACGGCTCGTCCGCGAGCCGGATGCTCCGCACGGTCTCGAAGGGCATCAAGGTGTGTCTCACGGTGACGCACGTCGACGGGCTCGTGCTGGCGCGCTCGGGCTTCCACAGCTCGATCAACTACCGCGCCGTGATGGCGTTCGGCGATGCCGAGGTGGTGGTGGACGAGGCGCACAAGCGGAAGGCACTCAAGGCGTTCATGGAGCACGTGACGCCGGGACGCTGGGACACGCTACGGCCGGTGACGAGCCAGGAGCTCAAGGGCACCACCGTGCTCTCGATGAAGCTCACGGAAGTCTCGGCCAAGGTGCGCACCGGTCCGCCCAAGGACGACGAAGAGGACTACACGCTCCCGATCTGGGCGGGCGTGCTGCCGCTGAAGATGGTGTCGGGCCCGCCCGAGCCCGACCCGAGACTCACGGCGAGTGTGCCGATTCCTGAGCATGCGAAGCGGTTCGCGTTGGAGAGGTAGCCAAGCACCCGCACCCTTTCATGCCCTCTCAGGGCATGGGTCTCTCCCGCTCACGCGGGCGAGGGGTTAGATTGCGCGCGGAGGAAATGGGTTGGGAGGGCGCGCGATGGTCGAGCCGGAGACCTACGACTTCATCGTGGTGGGCGCGGGGTCAGCGGGGTGCGTGCTGGCGGACCGGCTGAGCGCGTCGAGCAGGCACACGGTGCTGCTGCTGGAAGCCGGCGGCGACTATGCGCACCTGCAAGGCGACGGCCCGGTCAGCAAGGAGCGGCTGCCGGAGGACTACCAGGTGCCGACCTTCCATCCCATGGCGACCGAGAACTACGCCATGAAATGGGATTTCTTCGTCCGCCACTACACCGACCGACCGGAGCGGGACGAAAAATTCGTCCCGGACCACGATGGCGTGCTCTACCCGCGCGCCGGCACGCTCGGCGGCTGCACTGCGCACAATGCGATGATCATGGTCTACCCGCACAACGCGGACTGGGACCACATCGCCGAGCTCACCGGGGACGAGTCCTGGCGTCCCCAGAGGATGCGGCGCTATTTCCAGCGGCTGGAGAACTGCCGTCACCGCTGGCCCTATCGTTTGCTCTACCGTTTGACCGGCTGGAATCCGACCCGGCACGGCTTCTCCGGCTGGCTGTCGATCGAGAAGGCGATCCCCGCCGCCGTGCTCGAGGACGGCCCGCTGATTGCGATCGTCGCCAGGTCCGCCATCAAGGCGTTCGGGAAGTTCGTC
>DATFRA010000238.1:0-10520 GCA_035263705.1 Allostellaceae bacterium | reverse complement strand
TGGGTATTCTCGCACACGATCGCGCGCGGCGAGCCGCATCCGCTCAATGCGGCCTTCGGCCTCGAGCGTTTCACCAGCGGCATGCTCATCGACGAGCACGGCGCCGCCGCCGTGGCCCATTGAGGCAGAGATGCTGCTGATCTCCTGCCCCTGGTGCGGACCACGCGACGAGATCGAGTTCCGCTGCGGCGGCGAGGCGCACGTCGTGCGGCCCAAGGACCCCGACGCGCTCTCCGACGCCGAATGGGCGGACTATCTCTTCATGCGCCGCAATCCCAAGGGCCTGCACCGCGAGCGCTGGGTGCATGCGCAGGGTTGCCGCCGCTGGTTCAACGTGCTGCGCCATACGGTGACGCACCAGATCCTCGCGGTCTATCGCATCGGCGAGCAGCCGCCCGATGTGGAGCATCACAGGTGAGCGGCGTCCGGCTTCCATCGGGCGGAAGGATCGACCGCGCGAAGCCGCTCCGCTTCGTTTTCGATGGCCGCGGCTACAGCGGCTTCGCGGGCGACACGCTGGCCTCGGCGCTGATCGCGAATGGCGTCTCGACCGTGGGACGGAGTTTCAAATACCACCGCCGCCGCGGCATCATGGCGCAGGGCGTCGAAGAGCCGTCCGCGCTCATGCAACTAGAGACCGGCGCCGACACCGAGCCGAACTTGCGCGCGACCCAGGTCGAGCTTTACGACGGTCTGGTGGCGAGTAGCGTCAACCGTTGGCCGAGCCTAGGCTTCGATGTGGGCGCGGTGAACGGCCTGTTGGCGCCGATCTTCATCGCAGGCTTCTACTATAAGACCTTCCTGCGGCCCAAATGGCTGTGGGATCGCGTGCATGAGCCGCTCCTCAGGCATATGGCGGGGCTGGGTCACGCACCCACCGCGCCCGATCCCGATATCTACGACCACACGCACGCGCACTGCGACGTCCTGGTGGTGGGCGGCGGTCCCGCGGGCCTGTCGGCTGCGCTTGCGGCGGCTCGCGCGGGCGCGCAGGTGATCCTTGCCGACGAGCAGAGCGAGTTCGGCGGGCGGTTGCTCGACATGCCGGAGCGGCTGGATAACCGCCCTGCCGTGGATTGGATCGCCGACACGGCATCGGCGCTCGCGGAGTCTCCGGACGTGCAGCTCCTCCCGCGCACGACGGCACTCGGCTACTACGATCACAATTACCTGATCCTCCTGGAGCGGCGCCGGGATCACCTGGCGCCCGCGGGACGCCGTGGCCGTGCCCGCCACCGCCTCTGGCATGTGCGCGCGCGTCAGGTCGTGCTCGCGACCGGAGCGCACGAGCGGCCTCTCGTGTTCGCGGACAACGATCGGCCGGGCGTAATGCTGGCGAGCGCCGCGGCGGCCTACGCCCATCGATACGGCGCACTGCCCGGCCGCAAGGTGGTGGTGTTCACCAACAACGATCATGCCTACCGCACGGCGCTGGCGCTCGCGGACGCCGGTGCGGAGGTAGGCGCGGTCGTCGACCTGCGCCCCGCGAGCGACGGCTTCTGGCCGCGCACGCTCGAGCAGCGCGGCATTCCCGTGCTGCGCAACCGCGGGGTGGTGGCCTTGCTGGGCCGCACTGTGGAAGCGGTCGAGATCCGCACCCTGGATGCGGCCGGCGAGCAGTTCTCGGGTGCGCGCCATCGCATCGAGTGCGACCTCCTCGCCATGTCCGGCGGGTTCAATCCGGCCGTGCACCTGTTCAGCCAATCCCAAGGGCGCCTGCGCTTCGACGAGGGGATCGCAGCCTTCGTGCCGCACATCTCGGTCCAGCACGAGCGGTGCGCCGGCGCGGTGAACGGCTGCTTCGCGCTGGGCGGTGCGATGGCCGAAGGCGCCGCGGCCGGCGCGGCGGCAGCGCAGGCGGTGGGCTTCGGCGACGGACGCGCGCCCGTGCTTCCCGCCGCCGAGACCCGCGAGATCGCGCCGCTGCGGCCGCTCTGGCTCTTGCCGTCGGAGGGCGGCGCAAAGCGCTTCGTCGATTTCCAGAACGATGTCACTGCGGACGACATCGCGCTCGCGGCGCGCGAGGGATTCCGGTCGGTCGAGCACGTCAAGCGCTATACGACCACCGGCATGGGTACCGACCAGGGCAAGACCTCGAACGTGAATGCGCTCACCCTGCTCTCGCGGGCGGTCGGCCGGGCGATCGCGGAGACCGGCACCACCACTTTCCGGCCGCCCTACACCGGCGTTCCCTTCGGCGCGCTCGCGGGCCGCGCCTGCGCCGGCCTGGTCGATCCCGTCCGGGTGACGCCCATCCATCGCTGGCACGCCGCGGCGGGCGCGGTGTTCGAGGACGTGGGCCAATGGAAGCGGGCGCGGCACTATCCCAGGGACGGCGAGGACATGGAGCGGGCGGTGCGGCGCGAATGCCTCGCGGTGCGCGACGCCGTCGGCATCTTCGATGCCTCGACATTGGGAAAAATCGAGATCCGCGGCTTCGATGCGGCTGAGTTGCTCGACCGCATCTATTCCAACAACTTCCGCAATCTCGCGATCGGGCGCTGCCGCTATGGCCTGATGTGCCGCGAGGACGGGATGGTGTTCGACGACGGTGTCACGACGCGCCTCGGCGACGACCACTACTACATGACCACGACGACCGGCGGCGCTGCGCGCGTGCTCGACTGGCTCGAGGAGTGGCTGCAGACGGAATGGCCGGAGCTCGAGGTCTACTGCACCTCGGTGACCGAGGACTGGGCGACCGTCACGCTGTCGGGTCCGAAATCGGCGGCGGTGATGGCAGCGTTGGAACCGGGTTTTCCGACTGCCCCCGCCGAGTTCCCGTTCATGAGCCTGCGCGTCGGCACCGTCGCCAACATGCTCGCCCGCGTGTTCCGCGTCAGCTACACTGGCGAGCTCTCCTACGAGATCAACGTGCCCGCGCGCCGTGGCCGCGAGCTCTGGGACGCGGCGGTCGCGGCGGGGCATCAGTATGGCATCACGCCCTATGGCACCGAGGCGATGCATGTGCTGCGCGCGGAAGTGGGCTTCATCGTGGTGGGGCAGGAAACCGACGGCACGGTGACGCCCGACGATCTCGGCATGAAATCCCTGGTCTCGACGCGCAAGGACTTCATCGGCCGCCGCTCGCTCAAGCGCCCGGCGATGCTCGGTGCCGAGCGCAAGCAGCTCGTGGGCTTGCTGCCCAAGAACCCCGAGGAGGTGCTGCCCGAGGGCGCACAGCTCGTGCAAACCGTGTTGCCGAGGCCGCCGATGCCGATGCTGGGGCACGTAACCTCGAGCTACCACGGCGCGCGCATCGGCCGGTCGTTCGCGCTCGCCATGGTGAAGGGCGGCCGCGCCCGTATAGGCGAGACCGTCTTCGCGCCGCTGCCGGGCCGCACCATCGAGGCCACCATCGCGCCGACCACATTCTATGACCCCGAAGGAAAGCGCCGCCATGGCTGAGCCGACGGTGCTCCGCGCGCTGCCCGCACCACTGTTGCTTAACCTCCGCGGTGATGCCCAGGCGGAGGCGTTCCGGTCGGCGGTGGCTGGCGTGCTCGGTGTTGCCCTACCGGTTGAGCCGAACACCGTCGCGGCGAGCGGCGACATCGAGATCCTCTGGCTCGGTCCCGACGAATGGCTGGTGGTGAGGTCTGCAAACCACACCGGGCTCTCGGACCAGCTCGACGCCGCGCTCGCGGGCCTGCACCATTCCGTGATCGACGTCTCGCAAGGCCGAGTCGTGCTGGAGCTCGAGGGCCCGGAAGCCCGGGCGGTGCTGGCGCAGGCCGCGAGCCTCGACCTGCGGGCGCGCGCGTTCGGACCGGGCCAATGTGCTCAGACGCCTCTGGCGCGAGTACCGGTCATACTGCAAGGGATCGACGCGCCGCCGCGGTTGCGGGTCTTCGTGCGCGCGTCCTTCGCACCCTATGTCACCGAATGGCTCCAGAGCACGATCGCGGAGCTTGCCTAGGAGGAGAGCCCAGATGGATTTGAATCTGCGCGGCCGCAAGGCGTTGGTGACGGGAGCCTCCAAGGGCATCGGCTATGCCACGGCACGGTGCCTCGCGCAGGAAGGCTGCGACGTCGTGCTGGTCTCCCGTACCGCCGCCGACCTCGAGGCCGCGCGCGAGCGCATCCTGAAGGAGTGCAACGTCGCGGTCGCCGTCGAGCCGCGCGACATGAGCGACAGCAAGAGCGCGCCGGCGCTGGCGCAGAAGTACCCCGACCTCGACATCCTCGTGAACAATGCGGGCGCCATTCCCGGCGGGACGCTCGAGGAGATCGACGAGGCGCGCTGGCGCACGGCGTGGGACCTGAAGGTGTTCGGCTACATCAATCTCACGCGCGAGTACTTTCGGCTCATGAAGGCGCGTCGCAAGGGCGTCATCGTCAACATCATCGGCGCCGCCGGCGAGAAGATGAATTCGAGCTACATCGCGGGCTCCGCGGGGAACGCCTCGCTGATGGCCTTCACGCGGGCGCTGGGCGCTGTGGCGCCGGAGGTGGGGCTGCGCGTCGTCGGCATTAATCCGGGGCCGGTGGCGACCGACCGCCACGTCACGCTCATGCGCAAACAGGCGCAGGACAAGCTCGGCGCCTCCGAGCGCTGGCGCGAGCTCTCAAAGAACTTGCCCTACGGACGCGCGGCGACGCCCGAGGAGATCGCGGTCATGGCGGCGTTCCTGGCCTCGGACCTCTCCGCCTACACAACCGGCACCATCATCACTATCGACGGCGGTCTTGCGAACCGCAGCGGCTGACGAGAGCGACCCATGCCTCACCTCACCACCGACGACGGCATCCGACTCTACTACGAGGAGGCGGGGTCCGGCACGCCCGTGGTGTTCGTGCACGAGTTCGCGGGCGATCACCGCAGCTGGGAGCCGCAGGTCCGATATTTCGGCCGCACCTACCGCTGCATCGCCTACAACGCCCGCGGCTATCCGCCGTCGGACGTGCCGTCGGATGCCGCGCGCTACTCGCAGGATCGCGCGCGGGACGATATCCGCGCGGTCCTCGATGCCCTCGAGATCGAGAAGGCCCACATCGTCGGTCTCTCCATGGGCGGCTTCGCGACGTTGCACTTCGGCCTGCACTATCCCGATCGCGCCCACGGCATCGTGGTCGCGGGCTGCGGCTACGGCGCGGAGCGAGAGAAGCGGCAGCAGTTCCAGCAGGAAGCCGAGAAGACCGCGGCCAACCTCCAGGCCAAGGGCATGGCCGAGGTGGCTCAGAGCTACGCCCAGGGCCCGAGCCGCGTCCAGTTCCAGAACAAGGACCCGCGCGGCTTCGCCGAATGCGTCCGGCATCTGGCGGAGCATTCGACCACGGGCTCGGCGATGACGCTCCTGGGCGTGCAGCGCTTGCGGCCTTCGCTCTACGACCTCGCCGACGGACTCGCCAAGATGACCGTGCCGACGCTGATCATTACTGGCGACGAGGATTGGCCCTGCCTCGAGCCCGACCTGTTCCTGAAACGCACGATTCCTTCGGCGGGATTGGTTGTGCTGCCGAACAGCGGCCACGTGATCAACCTCGAGGAGCCCGCGCTCTTCAACCAGGCGGTCGCGGGTTTCTTCCATCAAGTCGAGAACGGCCGCTGGCCCCGGCGAGATCCGCGCGCCATGGCCGGCAGCATCCTGGGTTTGCGCTGAGGGAGGCGCGGATGACCGAACCAACGACCATCATCGCCGATGTCGCGACCCTGGAGCGGCTCTACGGCGCGCCCAGCGAGGCCTCGATCGTGAAGGAGGTGGATCACGTCCACCCGGTCTATCGCAAGCTGATCGAAGCCTCGCCCTTCGCGATCCTGGCGACCAGCGGGCCCGGCGGGCTCGACGCCTCGCCCCGGGGCGACGGACCGGGCTTCGTCGTGGTCGAGGGCGAGAAGACGCTGCTGCTACCCGATCGGCGCGGCAACAACCGCACCGACAGCCTGCGCAACATCATCGGCGATCCCCGCGTCGCGCTGCTGTTCCTGATCCCCGGCATCGGCGAGACGCTGCGGGTCAACGGCCGCGCCACGATCTCGATCGAGTCTACGCTGCTCCGGCGCTTCGCGGTCGCGGGCAAGGAGCCGCGCTCGGTGCTGGTGATCGCGATCGAGACCGTCTACTTCCAGTGCTCGCGCGCCGTGGTGCGTGCCGATCTCTGGAACCCCGAGAAGCACGCGAGCCGGGCGACGCTGCCAAGCACCGGGGCAATCCTCGCGGCGCTCAGCGACGCGAGGATCGGCGGCGAGAGCTACGACCGCGCGCTGCCGGAGCGCGTTAAGGCGACACTCTACTGAGTGCTTACCCGAACTTCGGCTCGGTCGCGACCACGCTGCTGCGGCTCTTCACCGAGTCCCACCAGGCGCGGATCTTGCCGCGGGGCCTCAGCAGGGCCTCGCCCTCGGGGGTCAGCGCGAGGTAGTGGTAGACCGGGATCACGAACAGGTCGGCGAGCGAGAGCTTGTCGCCGGCGAGAAATTTCTCGTTCCCCATCAGGCGCTCGAACTCCTTGAGGCAGAGCTCGGCGCTCGGCAGCGCCTCCTTGATCGTCGCCTCGTCGGGCGTGCCGCCCACCATCGGGGCGACCAATCGGTTCAGCACGACTTTGGTGATCATGCAGGTGTAGGCGAAGGAGTCCATGATGCCGATGATCTGATTCATCCGTGCCCGCGGCTTCGCCTCGAGCGGCTGCAGATCCTGGCCCGCGATCGTCTGGTCGATGTAACGCACGATGGCGTCGGTCTCGTAGAGATCGAACCCGTCGTGCGAGAAGGCCGGCACCTTGGCGAAGGGATTGCGCGCGAGGTACTCGGGCTCTTTGTGAGCACCCTTCATCATGGCGACGTCCACGAGCTCGTACGACGCCGGCTTCTCTTCCAGCGCCAGGCGCACCGTGCGGACGTAGGTGCTGAAGGCGGGACCGTAGATAATCGGCGCGGCCATCGGGGTCTCCTTCTCGCGGGTTGGATGACGTGAGCGACGACGTGCGCAGTGCCCTCGCCCACGCGGTCGAGCCACATCATACGCCCGGCGGGCGTCGCGTGGCTATCACGGGGCGGTGACTAACTGGATGACCGCTGTGGGAAGCGGCGATGCTCAGCGCGCCGGCTTGGGTGTTCCGGCTGGACCGAGCAGGTGCTCGGCCTCGGTGCGGGCGGCGACCCGCTTCAGCGCGTCGCGTTTCTTCTCGACGATCACCAAACGCGGCCGCCGGCCGCCTGTCGCCGCGATCGGCCCGGAGGCGGTAGGCGCCGACACGGGGCCGCCGGGTACTCGAAGCGCCGTCACGCGGATACGGCCCTCGCCGCGATCGAGCTCGGCCTCGATCTCCTGGCCCTTGAAAAGACGGGTCACGCCGGCCGCGACGAAGACGGCAGGCTCCACGGCGATGTCTTCGGGCACGCCGGTCAAGCGGAGGCCGCCGGTCTGCCGCGCCGGATCGAACCAGCGCACGACGCCTTTCACCATGCTGGCGCCCGGCGGCGCGAGCGGGATCGGCTCGGTCGTGGGCGTGCTCACAACGGCCTCCGCCCGTCGCACTAGGCGCGGCACGGGTGGTGGCGCAGGCGCTTCGATCGGCTGGGGGATCTCCACCTTACGCGGGCGGCCCGGCTTGCGGGCGCCCTCGTGAACGCGCCGGCGTGGTGGCCGACGCGCGTCGCGGGCCGTGGCCTCCTCGTCAAACTCGACTGCGGGCGCACGCGAGGTGGGGTACAGAATTTGCCCCAGAGCGGCGCTGACGGTCTCGACCAAGGTGGGAATGTCCGCAACCGCGGTCTCCTGTCCGCCGACGAGCCGAGCCACCATGTGCGCAACTAGCGGCAGGGGCACACCGGCTGGGCCGGGGGCCGGTACGACCGGCGTGCCATGGGACGCAGGCGGCGCGGCGGCAGGCGCAGCGAGGTCGCCCCGCCCGGCCATCGTTTCATCCGAATGTCGACTCATGATCCAATAGAACACGCTGAAAGGTAGGCGGGCATCGTTCCACGAGAAGTTGCGTCGGTTGTTCATTGTCCGAGGCCGCTGTCCGGCCTCGCGTGGAATCGAAGCGACCTTCGTATAGCAGATGGCGCAGACCCGCGCGAGGGGCTGCGATCGTAGCCTCGATCTCGTCACAGGTGACGCAGACCGCGCTGTTGCCGCCGGGATATCGGTCGTATATTACTATTCCCATGAAGGTCTATGAAGGGGGCCGCAGCCTCGATGGTTCCACGGTGACCGTGGACGGCAAGCCTCTGCCTCCGCGGCACGATCTCATGCGCATCTCCAAGACCGGCTTCGAGTGGGGTTTCGACGGGGCCGCGCCCGCGCAGCTTGCACTGGCGCTGCTCGCCGATCACCTGGGCGACGGGGCGGATGCCCTGCGGCTCCATCGCGCCTTTCTGCGCGAGGTAGTGGCGCATCTCGACAATGCTTGGCGCCTCACCGGCGCCGATATCGATGCCGCGCTCGGTCGTGGCTAGGTCCGCGCTCGCACGGCCGCTGCCGCGCCCGCGGCGTCGCGGCAAGCCGCGTCCCGCAGCGCCCGGCGTCAGCCTCACCGAACAAGCCTATCGCGCTCTCGAGGAGCAGATCGTCACGCTGAGGATCCCGCCGGGCACGGTCGTGTCGGAGGCGATCCTGGGCGAGCGCCTGGGCTTCGGCCGCACGCCAATCCGCGAGGCGCTCTGGCGGCTCGCGCGCGAGCGGCTGGTCACCATCATTCCTCACCGCGGCATCATCGTCTCCGAGATCCACATCAAGCCGCAACTCCGGCTCCTGGAGCTGCGCCGCGTGGTGGAGCGGCTGGTCGCCGCGCGCGCCGCCAAGCGGGCGAGCGAGGCCGAGCGGCGCCGCCTCGACGAGATCGCCGCAGGCATGGAGAAAGCGGCGGCGGCGAACGACGACACGGAATTCATGCGCCTCGACCGCGAGTTCAACGAACTCACCGTCGCGGCCGCGCGCAACGAGTTCGCATCGAGCGCCATGAGCCTGATGCAGGGCCTGTCGCGGCGGTTCTGGTACCTGCACTACAAGGAGGCGGCGGACATGCCGCTGGCCGCGCGGCTCCACGCCGATGTCGCGCGCGCCATTGCCCGTGGCGATGGAGACGGCGCCGGCCGCGCGTCCGACGCCCTGATGGACTACATCGAGGACTTCGCGCGCGCGACGATCGGCATCGATTGAGGAGGAGAGTTCGGCCATGAGCACCATGAGCAAGCGGCAAGCCGCCTTCCGCGCGGACTACCGGCAGCGGATATCGCCGTGGTACAGCGGATTGGGTCACGTCGCGCTCATCTACGCGATCGGCATCGCGGCGCTCTGGTACTACATCCCCCACATCCACCAGCCGACGCTCGCGGACTGGATGATCGTGCCGGCGTCGTTCCTGTTCGCGAACGCCTTCGAGTGGTGGATCCACCGCTATGTCATGCACCGGCCGGTCAAAGGCTTCATGGGCATCTACAAGCGCCACACGTTGGCGCACCACCAGTTCTTCACCGATACGGTGCCGACGATCGACACGGCGAAGGATTTCCGCATCACCTTCTTCCCGCCCTATGCGCTGGTGGTGTTCATCCTGATGTCCGCCGCGGGCGCCGTCGTGATCGACTGGCTGTGGTCCTCGAATGCGGCGTGGCTGCTGCTCTGCACCAACACGGGCATGTACCTCAACTACGAGCTCTTCCATTGGGGCTGCCACGTCAAGGACGACCGCATCATCCGGCACGTCCCCTTCATGAACACCATCCGCCGCCATCACATCGCGCATCACAACCAGAGCATCATGATGGCGCGCAACATGAACCTGACCTATCCGATCGCCGATTGGTTGTTCGGCACCAGCGATCTCGACCGCAGCCTCCTGGGCCATGTCTTCAACGGCTACGACACGCGGTTCGTGAAGGGGAACCTCGAGCGTGCCCGCGCCGGCGTCGACGATCCGCTCGCCGGCCGCGCCCGAGCATAATCCCGTGGCGGGTCTCAAGCGCTCCACGGCGTCGCTCATCGGGGGTATTGGCGTCGGCATCTTCGTGTTGGCGCTATGGCTTTTGCTCGCAGGGACCACGAGCCCGCTCGCCGTCATCTCGGGCTTCCTCGTTGCAGGCCTGATCGGCGCCTGGGTGAGGTTGGCGGATCTCTAGACCCAATCTAAACTCGGCGTCCGTCGATCGAGGTGAGGGGGCAGTCGCTATGTCGAAAAGCATGACCGAAAACTGGGCCGTCTCGGAGCGCGCCGCCGCGCTGCATCGCTCGGCGCTCGTCTGGGATGATCACGGCGGCTTCGGCTACTCGACGGCGTCGGCGCTCGAAGGGCTGGAGCGCTGGCGCGCCGCGGGCATCGACTATCTCTCGATCAACGCCGGCTATGACGTGATGCCCTGGACGAAGACCCTCGAGGCGACCTCCCAGTATCGTCACTGGATCCGCACGCATCCGGAGCTGTTCGTCCAGGTCGAGCGGGTCGCGGATGTCCACCGCGCGCGCCAGCAGGGCAAGCTCGCCGTCACCTTCGACCTCGAGGGCATGAACGCGCTCAACGGCGACATCGGCATGGTCGATCTCTATTACCGCCTCGGTGTGCGGCAGATGCTGTTC
>DATFRA010000237.1:0-2942 GCA_035263705.1 Allostellaceae bacterium | reverse complement strand
GAGCGCGCATTTGCCCTTCGCGGAGCGGCTGATCGGCGCCCTCGATGCCGGACAGGCCGCCGGCGGCGACAAGCGCGGCAAGCAATCGGCGGCACTCAAAATCTACGCCGGCGAGGAGTATCCCTGGCTCGACATCCGCGTCGACGACCACCCCGAGCCGCTCGTGGAGCTGCGCCGGCTCTACGAGGAGTCGCGGCGGCGATACCTGGTGTTCCACCGCTTCCTGCCGACGCGCGCCAATCCCTCGGGCGTGTTCGATCGCACCATCATCAACGCCGAGGTCGATCGGGTGGAAAAGGCGCTGCAATCGTGAGGCACCGGAGGCCGCGCTCTTGAGGGGGCCCGCTCGGATGCCGGCACCGGGTCCGGCGGCCAGCGCGGCCCCCGCGCGCGCCTTGCTCGAGGTCCAGAACCTCGGCACCTATTTCGACACCGAGGGCGGCGCGTTTCGCGCGGTCGACGGCGTGAGTTTCTCGCTGGCGCCCGGCCGGACGCTTGGCATCGTCGGCGAGTCCGGCTGCGGCAAGAGCGTCACCGCGCTCTCGATCATGGGGCTGATCCCGAGCCCGCCCGGCCGGATCGCGAGCGGCGAGATCCTGTTCGAGGGCGTCGACCTCCTGAAGCTCAAGCCTGCGGAGATGCGCGAGCGCCGCGGCAACCAGATCTCCATGATCTTCCAGGAGCCGATGACCTCGCTCAACCCGGCCTTCACGGTGGGCGACCAGATCGTCGAGGTGATCCTGCGCCATCGCCCCGTGACCAAGCAGCAGGCGAGCGAGCACGCGATCGAGATGCTCAGGCGCGTGCGCATTCCCTCGCCCGAGCGGCGCTTCGAGGAATATCCGCACAAGCTCTCGGGCGGCATGCGTCAGCGCGTGATGATCGCCATGGCGCTCGCTTGCGACCCGAAGCTGCTGATCGCCGACGAGCCCACAACGGCGCTCGACGTCACCATCCAGGCGCAGATCCTGGATCTCATGCGGCGGCTCCGCGACGAGACGGGTGCCGCCATCATCGTGATTACGCACGATCTCGGGGTCATCGCCGAGATCGCCTACGAGGTGATCGTGATGTATGCGGGGCGCGTGATCGAGCGCGCGGAGGTGGGTGCGCTCTTCCGCGACCCCCAGCACCCCTACACCATCGGCCTCCTGGGCTCGATCCCACGGCTTACCGCCGAGCAGGCGCGGCTCACGACCATCGAAGGCGTGGTGCCGAACCCGCTGGCGATGCCCATCGGCTGTCGGTTCCATCCGCGCTGTCCCTTCGCGACGGACGAGTGCCGGAGCGTCGACCCGCCGCTGCGCGAGATCAAACCGGGTCAGTTCGCGGCTTGCATCCGCGCGCCGCTCGAAGCGAGCGTGCTCTAATGTCGGTGAAAGCCAACGGCGCCGCGCAGCCGCCGCTCCTCGAGGTCGAGCATCTCGTCAAGTATTTCGCCGTCAGGCGCGGCTTCTTCGGCCGGAAGGTGGGCGCGGTCAAGGCCGTCGACGACATCAGCTTCGCCGTGGCCCCCGGCGAGACCTTGGCGCTGGTCGGCGAATCCGGCTGCGGCAAGTCCACCACGGGCCGCCTGGTGCTGCGCCTCATCGAGCCCACCGCGGGTGCCGCGCGCTTCGAGGGGAAGAACATCTTCGATCTTGGGCAGCACGAGGTGCGCGCGCTCCGCCGCGCGATGCAGATCGTGTTCCAGGATCCCTACGCCTCGCTCAACCCGCGCATGACCGTGGGCCAAATCCTCGGCGAGCCGTTGCGGATTCATGGGCTTGCGGAAGGCGCCGGGCTCCGCGCGCGGATCGAGCAGCTGTTGGGCTTCGTAGGTCTCTCGCCGCACCACGCGCGGCGCTATCCGCACGAGTTCTCGGGCGGGCAGCGCCAGCGCATCGGCATCGCGCGCGCACTCGCGGTCGAGCCGCGACTCATCGTGTGTGACGAGCCAGTCTCGGCTCTAGACGTCTCGATCCAGGCGCAGGTGATCAACCTGCTGCAGGATCTGCAGCGGCGTTTCTCTCTCTCTTATATATTCATCGCCCACGACCTCGCGGTGGTGAAGCACATCGCCGACCGCGTCGCCGTCATGTATCTCGGCAAGATCGTCGAGCTGGCGGAGAAGCGCACGCTGTTCCGAGAGCCGCGCCACCCCTATACGCAAGCGCTGCTCTCGGCGATCCCGGTGCCGGAGCCCGCGCTCGCGCGTGAGCGGATGCTGATCCAAGGCGACGTGCCGAGTCCGATGGCCCCACCGCCTGGCTGTAGATTCCAAACTCGCTGTCCATTCGTAAGAGACCGGTGTCGGACCGAGGAACCCACACTCGACCCGGCGGCGCCGGGCCACACCGTCGCCTGCCATTTCTGGCGCGAAATCGAGCCGCCCGCGCGGTTTCTGCCATCGGCGGAGTCAGAGAGCGCGAGCCCGCGGCTCAAGCGTCTGCAGGCCTTCTTCACGCAGCGCGGGGCTGACGGCGCCAGGGCACCCTCGGGCTGACCGGTTCACGGGGGAGTGTGGCGCGGGCTGGCGCGGGTTTTGCTATGATCTCAGGAAATAGCGGGAGGAGGCCTTCATGAAATATACGAAGACAGCCATGGCGGCGGGCGCCTTGCTCATGGCGACCGCGGGCATCGCGAGCGCGGAGAGCACGCTCCGGATCGGGCTCAACGAGGACCCGGACATCCTCGATCCCACGCTGGCGCGGACCTTCGTGGGCCGCATCGTGTTCGCGTCGATCTGCGACAAGCTCTTCGACATCACAACCGATCTCAAGGTCGTGCCGCAGCTAGCCACCGAGTACAAATGGGTCGACGACGACAAGGGCCTGGTGATCACGCTCCGCCAGGGCGTCACCTTCCAGGACGGCGAGCCCATGAATGCGGCCGCCGTGAAATACAGCCTCGAGCGGCATCGAGCCATGGAGGGCTCGATGCGAAAGAGCGAGGTCGCCGCC
>DATFRA010000236.1:0-18584 GCA_035263705.1 Allostellaceae bacterium | reverse complement strand
AGGCGAAATTCCTTAACGGATTCAAACGTGTCCACAAAAGAATTCGAGCAAACCCTCGCTAAATCATGGACATCCTTGCTAGACTTCCTTAACCTCGTTGTGTTCGGATTGTGGCCGAACCTTGGCGGAGGATTGCGTCGTGGGCGTTGGGTTTTTGGGTGGGTTGCGCGATGCGCGGGCCTATGCCGCCATCGCCGTGTTGGCGCTCGTCATGGCGGTCTGGCCGATGGGCTCCGCCGATGCGAGTCGCAAGACGCACTATGCCCACTCCGGGCAGTCGGGCCGACAGGGCTACACCTCGATCGTCATCGACGCCGAGACCGGCACGGTGATCAGCGAATCCAACGCGGATTCGGCGCACTATCCCGCGTCCCTCACCAAGATGATGACGCTCTACCTGATCTTCGAGGCGCTCGACAAAGGGCGCATTCGGCTCGACACGCAGCTTCCGGTCTCCGAATACGCCGCCAACCAATCGCCCACCAAGCTCGACCTCGGCGCCGGCGAGACCGTCGCGGTCAAGGATGTGATCCTCGGCCTGGTCACGCGCTCGGCGAACGACGCCGCCGTGGTCGCCGCGGAATGGCTCGCGGGCAGCGAGGAGATCTTCGCCCAGCGCATGACCGCCAAGGCGCACGCGCTCGGCATGACGCACACCTACTTCCACAACGCTTCGGGCCTGCCTGATCCCGAGCAGATCACCACGGCGCGCGATCTCGCCAAGCTCGCCCGCGCGCTCTATCACGACTTCCCCGACCTTTACCCCTACTTCGCCACCCGCGAATTCGTCTTCCGCGGCGAGGTGATCACCACCCACAATCACCTGATGGACCGGTTCGACGGAATGGACGGCATCAAGACCGGCTATATCCGGGCGTCAGGCTTCAATCTCGCGGCCTCGGCGGTGCGAAACGGCCATCGTCTCATCGGCGTGGTGATGGGCGGCGAGAGCTCCCACGGGCGCGACCTCAGGATGGCGGCGCTGCTGAACGACGGCTTCAACCGGTCGGCGCCGGACACATCGAGCACCCTCGTGGCCTCGGCCAACCCGGCGCAGAGTTTCGCCAGCACTGACGGGGCCTTCGAATCCCAGAGCCTGGGCGCGCGCGCCAAGCGCGTGTTGAAGCATCTCTCGCCGATCGGCACCGCCGAGGCCTCGACCGCGTCGAAGGCGGGCCGCGGCGAGGTCGAGACCGGGCGCTGGGGCATCCAGGTCGGTGCCTTTGCCCAGCAGGGTGCCGCCGAGAAGGCGGCCCACGCGGCGCTGGCGCAGCTGCCGAGCGCCAAGGGACATGCGGTGAGCGTGAGCAAGGACCGACTCTACCGCGCGCGCATCACCGGCTTCAGCGAGAAGGACGCCGAGCACGCCTGCCTGGCGCTCCACAAGAAGCACCGCGAGTGCGCGCTGGTCGCGCCGAGCGCGCTGCGCGTCGCGCAGAACTGAGGCTCTCGGCCGCTGACTTTTCTCGTCATGCGCGGGCTTGTCCCGCGCATCCGCGTTTTCGCTTGTTCGTGAACAACAGGTGGATGCCCGGCGCGGCGGCCGGGCATGACGTCGCCGAAAGGATCTAGAACGTCGGCGGCGCGACGCCGCTCGCCTTGAGCTCGCGCGCGAGCGCCTGCTTCAGGCGTTCGAGCGCCGCCGCATCGCGGGCCTCCGCGCGGGCGACCAGCACGGCCTGGGTGTTGGAGGCGCGGAGCAGCCACCAGCCGTCCGCGGTCTTGACCCGCACACCGTCGATATCGCTCATCTCGGCGCCCGCCGCCTTGAGGCGGTCGCGCACCTCGCTCACCACGGCGAACTTGCGGCTCTCCTCGCAGGGAAAGCGGAGCTCCGGCGTGTTCACCACCTGCGGCAGGCGGTCGCGCAGCTCCGCGAGGCTCGCGTCGCCGCGGCCCAGGATGCCGATCAGCCGCACGCCCGCGTAGAGCGCGTCGTCGTAGCCGTAATAGCGGTCCGCATAGAAGATGTGGCCGCTCATCTCGCCCGCGAGCGGCGCGCCGATCTCGGCCATCTTCGCCTTGATGATGGAATGGCCGGTGCGCCACATCAGCGGCGTGCCGCCGACGCGGGCGATCTCGTCGAACAGCACTTGGCTCGCCTTCACGTCGGCGATGATGGTGGCACCGGGCTTCTCGCGGATCACGTCCGCCGCCAGTACGGTCATGAGCTGGTCGCCCCAGAGAATGCGGCCTTGCGCGTCGACCACGCCGATGCGGTCGCCGTCGCCATCGAAGGCGATGCCGAGGTCGGCGTGGTGCTGCTTCACCGCCGCCTGGATCTGCGCGAGGTTCTTGGCCTCGGTGGGATCGGGGTGGTGGGCGGGAAAGCGTCCGTCGATCGCCTCGTTGAGCAGGATGTGCTTGCCCGGGAGCTTCCCCGTGAGGCGCACCAGCGCCTGGCCGGTGGCGCCGTTGCCGGCGTCCCACACAACCGTCAGCGGCCGCTTGCCGTCGTAGTCATTGGTGAGCCGCGCCACGTACTCGTCGAGCAGCGCCACGGTCGAGACCTTGCCGGTGCCCGTGCGGAACCGCGCCGCCGCCGCGATCTCGCCCACGCGCTGGATGTCGGCGCCGAAGAACGAGCGCTTCTGCAGGACGAGCTTGAAGCCGTTCTGGTCCGGCGGATTGTGCGAGCCCGTCACCATGAGACCGGCATCGACCCCGAGCGTCGAGGCGGCGTAGTAGAGCATCGGCGTGGGGCCGAGCCCGATCCGCGCCACGTCGATGCCGCTCTCGGTCAGGCCCTGCACCAATGCCTGCTCGAGTGCGGGCGAATGAAGGCGTCCGTCGCGCCCGACCGCCGCGCGCTTGCCGCCGACCTCGGCCATGCACACCGCAAAGGCGCGCCCGAGCGCCCGAGCGTCGGCAATGAAGAGCGTGCTGTCGACGGTGCCGCGGATGTCGTACTCGCGCAGGATGGTCGGATCGAACCGATGGCCGCCCGCGCGGCCGGCATCATTGGCCATGGTGGCTCCGGAGCTCAGGATCTTTGGCGGCGCTGCTTGGGCCGCGCTTCACTTTCGGGCCGCGCGGCGTCGTCACGATGCTCATTGAAGATGCGCTTCACCTCGCCCGCGAGCTCCGGCCGCGCCAGTGCATAGGCGATCGTCGCCTCGAGGAAACCCACCTTGTCGCCGCAATCGAAGCGCCGGCCCTCGAAGCGGAAGCCGTGGAATGGCGTCTTGCCGCCGATCATGCGCGCGAGCGCGTCGGTGAGCTGGATCTCGTTGCCGGCGCCGCGCCCGATCCGGCCCAGGTGCTCGAACACCTCGGGCTCGAGGATGTAGCGGCCGATCACCGCGAGGGTCGAGGGCGCCGCATCCGGCGCGGGCTTCTCCACGATGCCCTTGGCACGGACCAGCCGGCCCGCCTCGGCGGCCGCATCGAGGATGCCGTAGCACTTGGTGTGGGCGCGCGGCACATCCATCACGGCAATGAGGTTGCCGCCGACCCGGGCGCGCGCCGCCACCATCTGCTTGAGGCAGGGCGCGGGCCCGAGGATCAGGTCGTCGGCGAGCAGCACCGCGAAGGGCTCGTCGCCCACCAGTTCGCGCGCGCACCAGACGGCATGGCCGAGGCCCAAGGGCCGCTGCTGGCGCGTATAGGCGACCTGGCCAGCCTTCGGCATCCAGGCATTGATCTCGACGATCTCGGCGTTCTTGCCGCGCTCGCGCAGCGTCGCCTCGAGCTCGTAGGAATGATCGAAGTGGTCCTCGATCGCGGTCTTGGAGCGGCCCGTCACAAAAATGAATTGCTCGATCCCGGCCGCTTGCGCCTCCTCGACCGCGTATTGGATCAGCGGCTTGTCCACCACCGGCAGCATCTCCTTCGGCATCGCCTTGGTCGCCGGCAGGAAACGCGTGCCGAGTCCTCCGACGGGAAACACAGCCTTGCGAACGGGTGCGGTCATGGGCCCTTGCCTTGGTCCGTTTAGGATCAGCCGAACGCGTGCAGAACGGAGTGCTCGATCGGGTCCTTCCTGATAGAGGGCGCGGCCTTATACCGCAAATCTCGCACCCTCCACCAGTTCGGACGGCTCATATCCCCAAGAGGACGTCCTTGGCACGGTTGACCTGCGCGGCGAGCGCGTCGGAGCCGCCTTGATCCGGGTGGATTTTCATCATGAGCCGGTGATGCGCCGCCTTGATCTCGTCCGCGCTGGCGCCGGGTTTTAGGCCGAGGATCGCGAGCGCCTCTTCCGTGGTCATGGCGGGCGCCGCCGCGGGACGCGCCGAGCCATTGGAGCCTGCCGCGCCGCGCGCTACCTCGCGCCAGTCCGGCATGAACCGGTCGAGGTAGCCCTCGACCAGGCTCACCGAGGGCGCATCTTCCGCGCGCACCTCGCGCCAGAGCGCGATCAACGAGGCGTTGTCGAGTTCCGCCAGGCGCCGGCCCTGGAACCGCCCCTTGCGCACGGTGCCGGTCATGGTGCCGGTGGCATGGTCGAGGCTCATCCGGAGATAGTCGGTCTCGACCTCTGAGACCTGGCCGCGCGGCCGGTTCGCGGCGCCCTGCTGGAACCGGTCGCGGAACAGGTACCAACCGGCGCCCAGGCCCGCGATCACCACGACGACGCCGAGCCCGGCCTCGATGGCAAGCGCCACGAGGACGACGCCGGCGACGCCGCCGGTCCAGGCGAGCACGCGCTTTACCGTCCCGGGATCGGCGGAGACGAAGGCACGGCCCGCCGCCAGGAACACGACCAGGAGGACCACGCCACCCAGCAGCAGGTAGATCATCCGCTGGCCATCTGCCGGGTCAGCAGCAACGCCGCGCCACCGGTCCTCCGGCTGTAATCGGTGAGCGCCTTGCGTCCGCCCGCGGCGAAAACCGCCACGGCGCCCAGGAGCTCCTTCAACTGCTGGGCGCTCTCGCTGTCGAACGGGCAATAGGCGCCGCGCGTCAACCGCGCGATCTCCCGGAACGCCTCGGCGACCTGGGGATTGCCGCCCTCGTGGAACAGGAAAGCGGGCACGTTGAGGAGCGCCAGCTCGCCTGCGAGCTGGCTCACCTTCGCGAGCGATTCCTCGAAGGCGTCGCCCACGAAGACCAGGGCGTTGACCCGGCCGGCCTTCGCCTCGGATATGGCGTGGCCGACGATGCGCGCGATCTGCGTCTGACCGCCGACGCAGCTGACCTTGCGCATGGCGGCCAGCAGATCCCTGGCGCGCGCGAGCCACCGGCTCGCCTTGCACTCGCCGAGGCCCCGGTAGAACACCAGCTGGATCTCGAGGCCCCCGAGGCTCTCGGTCGCCTGGAACATCTCGCCCTGGATCTGGCAGGCGCGATCCCAGGTGGGCTGGCGGCTCGCCGTCGCGTCGAGGGCAAAGATCAGCCGCCCGCGGCCCGCGGCCGGCTTGACCGCCGGCATCGCCGCCACCTGCCTCAGGAACGCCTCGACCTCCGCCTGCTTGGACGCGGCGGGAAGCTGGCTCTCGGGGTCCTTCTTCTCATCCGCCATACATTAAATATGGGGCGGACGGGGTGGCGTTGGCTAGCGGGGTCACTGGACTGCTGCCCTGCGTCCTTCGACACACTCGCTCGCGCGAGTGCGCTCAGGATGAGGCGCTTTCCTTGATGCCATTTACCAAAGTCGCCTCACCCTGAGCACGCGTCCTGAGCTTGGCGAAGGACGCGTGTCGAAGGGCGCACCGACGCACCCGCAGCGCGAGAACCGCTCTACCCGAACTTCGGCTCGGTCTTCTTGATGCTCTCGCGCGTAGCCATCGCCTGCCACCAATCGCGCAGACGCTGGTGCGGCCCCAGGATGTCGCGGCCCTCGGGCGTCAGCGAGAGATAATAGTAGTGGGGTGCAACCATGAGATCGGCGAGGCTCACGGCGTCGCCGGCCATGAAGGCGTTGTCGCCCTTGAGCTGATCGAGCGCCTCGATGCAGATCCGAGCCTTGGGGAGACTCTCCTTCACGCGCGCCTCGTCCGCGGTCTTGCCGTGCCTCGGCGCCACCAGGCGCTGATAGGAGATGCCGAAGCTCACGTCCATGAACATGTAGGCGTCGACGATGCCCATGATCTGGTTCATGCGCGCGGCCAGTCGCGGATCGCTCGGCTGCAGCGGCGGACCCCAAAAGACCGCATCGACGTAGCGCAGGATTGCCTGCGTTTCGTAGAGCGGAAATCCCTTGTGCTCGAAGGCGGGGATGCGCCCGAAGGGCTGCCGCGAGAGGTGCGGCTCCTGCTTGATCTCGGAGATCGGGAACTCCACCAGATCGTACGTGACGCCCTTCTCCTCGAGCCCGAGCCGGGCGCTCCGCACATAGGGGCTGGCGTGCAAGCCGTAGAGAACCGTTTCAGCCATGTATTCCTCCTGCTTCCCGATGCCTCATCCCGCCCGATTCGCGTACTCGACGAAGCATTGCTCGAATACCCTGACCCAGCCCTGGTTGAAGCGCTCGCGCACCTGGGCTCCCATTTCGCCCATCTGCTCCCAGCCGGTGTGAACGAGCCTCACTTCCGTGCCGTCGGCCACGCGCGTGAAGCTGACCTCGACGCGAGCGTCCGGTACCGGGTCCGTGCAACTGACCTCCCAGCTGAACACCAGGCGTTTCGGCGGCTCCCACACCTGCACGGTACCCCACTTGGTCTCGACGCCGTCCTTGCCGCGCTCGTAAAGCCGGCCGCCGAGCTGGGGCTCAATGCTGCAAGTCACCGGCTCCGGCCCAATATGATGTGTGACGAGCGGCCACCACGCGCCCATGCCCTCGGTGAAATGCCGGAACGCCTTCTCTGGCGAGCAACGCACCGTCACGGTCTTGACGACGGGCGGTACGGTGAAGGCATGGATGGTGTCGGGGCTCATGATCGCTCCTCCTTCCGATTGACTGTCGCTGCGAAATTGCCGAGCGCGGTGCGCCACATCTCGTCGATGGCGGCTCTCAACTCGCCCAGCGCCTTCGCGTCCGCACTATAGATGCGCCGGGTCCCCGCCTTCGCCTCGTGGACGAGACCCGCGTCTTTCAGCACGCGCAGATGCTGCGACACCGCCGGCCGGCTGATCGGCATCGCCTTCGCGATTTCGCCCACCGACTGCGGCGCCTCGAGTACGCGCTCGAAGACCTGCCGTCGTGTGGGATCCGAAAGTGCTGCAAGCGCCGATCCGTAAGCCATTGCTTACGTTAGCGATGGCTTACGAACCCGTCAAGTGGCAATGCAGGAGGGGCTTGGAACGCTCACGGGGGATTGCCCGCGTTTCTGATGTTGTCCGGCTGCGACGAGGGGCCCGTGGTCGAAGTCGGAGCGACGCTTGGAGCCGGTGTGGCCGCTGGAGCCGGCGTCATGGCGGGGACGCTCGATGAAGTCTGCTCCGGAAGGCTTGAGAACCACATATACCCGTCATAGAGTCCATCCGGATTGAAATAGACGAAGAGAAACATTCTCCGGTCGTCCGAAAGCGTGCCCTCTTCGTAGTAGTACGACCAGAGGGTGTGCGCTTTCGGCTGGGTCGGCATCTGCGACGCACCTTCGCCGAACGGTTCGCCGAGCACGCGAGACACATCTGGTTTCGTCGACTGAAGCATGACGAGTCGCTGCTCGAGAGCCGTTACGTCGGGGCGGTACCCCGCGCGCACCTTGACGTTTCCGCATCCCGCAGCGAGGAGTCCGGCGGCCAGGACGGAGACGACCAGTCGCAGGCCGGTCTTACTTAACGACATCGAATTCCTCCCGTCGCAAGAACGGCATGACCGCCACCACGTAAACGGCACTGAGCGCACACCCCATTCATCAAGCTACTCGACGAACACGACACCCTTCGTGGTTTTCATCGAATCCACCGACGAGAACCAGAAGTGACCGTCGTAGGTACCGTCGCGCATGAAAACAACGAGCATCTTGAGGTTGACGGTCGAGCCGTTTGATTGGACAAATTCGTAAAACAATACGTCGCGACGCGTGGAGTTCGGCTCGTCCGCGAGTCGCGCCGCGCCCCTGCCGCGCGGCTCTCCAAGCGCCAGGAGAACATCGGCTGCCGTGGATTTTCCGCGCACCAGCATCGAGAGTCTGTCTGTCTGCGGCTTGACTCCATAAGTAACCGACTGAGCGCACGCGGTTACCGTGACGCACGCGACCATGAGCAGAACTTTGAGCAGTCGAGCTGAGGTCATGATCGGATCTCTCAGTTGGGCTTGGCTGAGGCGCTTCCGGCGTTCGAATACCACATGTACCCGTCGTACCGGTCGCCCTTGAAGAATACGAGCAGCACCTGGTGCCTCATGCTCATGACGACGGTATCGTGCACGGCCTTGGCGTCGGTCAGTTTGATTTCGTGATAGAGCCACGCCTCGCGCGGCAGGTAATCCACGATGAACAGGTACGCGCCCTCGCCCGATGGATCGCCGAGCGATCGCCGAACGTCGTCGCGCGTGGATTGGCCAAGCACGAGGTCGCTGGTCAGGGGCGCGACCGAGGGCATGCGGCCCACCGAGGCGGACGGCGAGCACGCGGCCGTCGCCGCGAGCGTCAGCGCGGTGAGCGCGGCCAAGCCGCATTTCTTCAGGATCGATGCGCCTGTGTTTCGCCCCGTCATGGTGGCTCCGATCTCAAATCTGGCGTCATGGATTCCAGTGTTGCGAGGACGCGATTGCCGAGATCCTGGCAGCCTTGGCTTTCGGTCGCTGGCGACCACCCGGCAGCCAGCGGCACAAGCACGAGGGCCACGAAGAACCATCCATGTCCCGACGCACTCCCCTGTGATGCCGCATTACGTCCCGTCTTCATATCGAAGATTGCGAGCGAGTAATCCGACTGCTGATCCCAGGATTCACCGGCAACCGCGGCACCACCTCCGGCGCCACCGATGGCGCCGCCGAAGACCTTATTGTTCCTGACTTCGGTCACGGCGCTTGCATAGAGGAGATAGCGGATGTTGAGCGGGGCGATGCGCTCGCGGAGCACTTCGCTTTCGGCAAGGAGCTTCATGCTCTCCGGGCTCGTCGGCGCGCTCTCAGATGGCAGATCGGGGAACGCGGTTCTTGCGAACTCGCCTTCGGAGATGATGCGGACACCGGGATGCCTCTCGACGATGGATTTGACAGCGCATGCGCTCACGTCAGCGCCGAATTTCCGCTGCTTGTTCTGCCAGCTGAAGACGAACTGAGGCGATTCGAGAGCGACGACAGACTCCGATGGAGCGATCCAGCTCAGAGTCGGAGTGGCGCGCTCCGGCTCGGCGTTTGCAGCGGGTTGCCGGGGAGCCGTCGCGCACGCGGCAACCAGAAGCGCGACGCCCGCCGATCTAATGCATTTCAGCGATGTTGCCCTCGGACCGGCGCGCATGTCCGCGACTCCCAGGTCCCGCAGAGGCTTATGGCCGCCGCAGTACCAACACGCCCAGCCTCATCGTTAGAGGCTTCACCAAACCGCTAGGTCGATACGAAAACGGCAAAGGAACAATCGAGGGACCGCCTGGAATTGCGAAGCAGTTTGCAATGCCCAACTGCCCAGGGGAGCCGTTGATCTACGCCGCGCGCGCCCACACCGCGGTGTCGTGGAAGACGCCGCCGCCGTTGGGGCGGCCGGGGTCGGCGGAGATCAGCACGTTGATGCCGAGGCCTTCCTCGTAAGCGGCGTTGGGCCAGATGCCCTCCACAACCAGTACGCCGCGCTGGAGTCCGTCGAACTCCTTCGCGTTGACGACCACGCTGCCCTGGCGGTTGCCGAGGCGCACGCGGTCGCCGCTCGCGAGGCCGAGCGTGCGGAGGTCGTCGGGATGCACCAGCACCGAGGGCTTGCCCTCGCGGGTGACGCTCGAGGGCGTGTTGTTGAAGCTCGTGTTGAGGAACGAGCGTGCCGGCGGCGCCATCATGCGGAAGGGATGCTCGGCGTCGGCCTTGTCGATGATGTCGACGTGGTCGGGAAGCGCCGGCAGATCCTGGTGATAGGGCCCGAGCGAGGCCCAGTCCGCCTTGAAATGGAAGCGCTTGTCCGTGTGGCCGAAGCCATCGAGGAAATGCGCGGTCTCGAACGGCAACGATCGGTCGATCCAGCGCCCCTGATGGAAGGCGTCGGGACCGGGCAGCCCGGAGATGCGCAGGCTCTCCGAGACGATCTCCATCTCCGTCATGCCGAAGCCGCGGTGCTCGGCACCCAAGCGCTGCGCGAGCTCGCAAATGACGTAATGGTTGGTGCGTGCCTCGGCGTAGGGCTCCACCACCTTGCGCGCGATCTGCAGATAGACGTGGCCGCCGCTGGTGTAGATGTCGTCGTGCTCGAGGAAGGTGGTGGCGGGCAGCACGACGTCGGCCATGGCGGCCGTCTCCGTCATGAACTGCTCGTGGACGCAGGTGAAGAGGTCCGGCCGGAGGAAGCCCGCGCGCACCCGCAGCGTCTCCGGCGCCACCACCATCGGATTGGTGTTCTGGATCAGCATCGCCGTCACCGGCGGCCCGTCGCCGAGGTCGCGCTTGTCGCCGGTGAGCACCGCGCCGATCCGCGACTGGTCGAAGATGCGCGTCTTGGGATCGAGCACGTCGAGGCCCTCGATCACCGTGCGGTCGACGCCGTAGATGCCGGCGTTCGCATAGAGCGCGCCGCCGCCCTTGTATTGCCAGGCGCCCGTCACCGCCGGCAGGCACGTCACCGCGAAGAGCTGCGCCGACCCGTTGCGCGAGCGCGAGAAACCGTAGCCGACCCGGAGATAGCTCCGCTTGGTACGGCCGTAGAGCCGCGCGAAGTCGATGATCTCTGCCTCGGGAACTCCGCTGATCGCCGCGGCCCAGGCAGGCGTCCGCGTCGCGAGATGCGCCTCGAGCTCAGCGGCGCCCGCCGTGTATTTTTCGAGATAGGCGCGATCGGCGAAGCCTTCCTTGAAGAGCACGTGCATCACGGCACAGGCGAGCGCCCCGTCCGTGCCGGGCTTCGGCATCAGGTGGATGTCGGCGCTCTCCGCGGTCGGCGTGCGGTAGGGATCGACCACCACGAACTTGGCGCTGCGCTCGCGCCTGGCGCGCGTGATGTGGGTCATCACGTTGACCTGGGTCGAGACGGGATTGCCGCCCCAGACGATCACCAGGTCGGACTCCGGGATCTCCAGCGGGCTCACGCCGCGCTTGGCGCCCGCGCCGGCGTTCCAGCCGGCATCCGAGAGCGTCACGCAGAAGGTCGAATGCTGGCGCGAGTACTTGAGCGCGTGGCGCAGTCGGTTGATGCCGTCGCGCTGCACCAGCCCCATGGTGCCCGCGTAGAAGTACGGCCACACGGTCTCATTGCCGTAGCGCTGCGCCGCGCGCGCGAATTCCTCGGCGACGCGGTCGAGCGCCGCCTGCCAGGAGATCGGCCTGTAGGCCACGAACCCCACACCCCTGTCGCCCACGCGCAAAAGGGGCGTTGCAAGGCGCAGCGGATGATGCTGGCGCTCGGCGTAGCGCGCGACCTTCGCACAGACCACGCCCGCCGTATAGGGATTGTCGCGCGCGCCGCGGACGCGTCCGATGGTCCGCGCATCGATGCGCTCAACCTCCAGCGCGCATGTACTGGGACAATCGTGCGGGCAGACGGAATAAGCGTTGTCGAGCGGCACGGGGCGCACCTCGTTCGGTCTGGGAAGACTATAAAGCGGTGCGTGTTTTTGCGAAAGCGGGCCCCGGTGAGCGCCGTGCGTCCTTCGACACACTCGCTTCGCGAGCGCGCTCAGGATGAGGCCCTTTTCTTTGCGCCAGTAACAAACCGCCCTCGCCCCGAGCGTGCTCGCGTGAGCGAGCGTGTCGAAGGGTCAGGCCACGCGCTCCCAGATCAGCGTGGAAACGCTCAGCTTGCCGTCCCGGGGATTGGGCGCGGGTGCCGTCGCGAGCGTAAGCCGAGCGCCCTCGAACGTGTAGAAGCGCACCACGTCAGTGCCGGTCCAGGCCTGGTTCCAGGATTGCTCCACGTGATGGACCACGCGCGTTGGCTCGACCGTGTAGCGCCCGGCGTAGGCGACCATGCTCTTGAAGAGCGAGAGCGCCTCGGCCTCGGTGGGCATTGGGGCGGCGGGCGCCTTGCGGTTCTCGGCGAGCACCAGCGCGCTCATCCGGCCATCCGCGGTGTAGATGAGCGTGCCGGTGGGATGCTGGCCCCAGAGCGGCGCCGTCTCGCCGGTCTCGAGGTTCTTGCGCTCGGTCGCCTTCAGCGTCCAGGTGCCGACGAAGCGCTTCACGCGGGCACGCTCGGCGCCGGCTCGACCCGCGGCAGGTGCTCGGCGAGTCGGCCGCCGAGCCGCACCGGCTCGATCCTGCGCGCGAGGCCGGTGGTGTCGTCGGTCTCCACGAAGACGGCGCAGAGCGTGCCCTCGCCGTCCGCGGCCTTGAGCCGCTCGCCCGGGATCTTGTTCACGAAGCGGGCGACCGCCGTCTCCTTCTGCATGCCGATCACGCTGTCGTAGTCGCCGCACATGCCGGCGTCGGTCTGATAGGCGGTGCCGCGGGCCAATATCTGCGCGTCGGCGGTCGGCACATGCGAATGCGTGCCGATCACGACCGAGGCACGGCCGTCGGCGAAATGCCCCATCGCCATCTTCTCCGAGGTGGCCTCGCCGTGGAAATCGATCACCACCGCCTGCACGTCGCCGAGCGGATGGAGGCCGAGCTCGCGCTCGACCGCGGCAAAGGGACAATCGATCGCATCCATGAAGAGCCGGGCCATCGGGTTCAGCACCAAGACGCGCCGGCCGTCGCCGAGCTCGAACACCCGCGCGCCCGCGCCCGGCGTGGCCGCCGGCAGGTTGAGCGGCCGCAGCAGGCGCGGATCGCCGCCGATATAGCCGAGGAGCTCCCGCTGGTCCCAGACGTGATTGCCGGTGGTGATGACGTCGGCGCCGGCGGCATAGAGCTCCGCACAAAGCTTGTCGGTGATGCCGAAGCCGCCCGCCGCGTTCTCGCCGTTCACCACCACGAAGTCGAGCCCGAGCTCGCGCCGGAGCCGCGGCACCTGCGCCTTCACCGCCTCGCGCCCCGAGCGCCCCACCACATCGCCGCAGATCAGGAGTCTCATGCTCTGCCTCGTCATCGCCTCGACTACTCTAAGCCCCTCGCCCACGGAGTGGGAGAGGGGCTGATCGACGCTCAGTTGCCAACGATGACTTTGATCTCGGTCACGATTGCATCGAGGGGCGCGTCGTCCGGTCCGGCAGGTACGCGCTCGACCTCCTGCGCGGAGAATGCCAACCCCACCGCCATCGCCGCGCTCGTGCTGCGTAACGCCGCCAACGTCCCGTCGTAGAAACCAGCGCCGTAGCCCAGCCGCCGGTGGGCGCGGTCGAAGGCGAGCATGGGTATCAGCAGCAGCGACGGCACGAGCTCGGGCGCGCTCTCGAGTGGTGCCGCGATTCCCATGATGTCGGGCGCGAGCGGATCGCCGGGCGACCACGCGCGGAAGCCAAGCGGCGTGCCGCGGGCGAGCGAGACCGGCAACGCGAGGCGGTGGCCGCTCTCGGCGAGCGCCTCCAGGGTGGGCAGCGGGTCCAGCTCGTCGCGGATCGGCCAGTAGCCCGCCACTACCGCGCCGCGCGCCAGTGGGATCGAGGGAAGCCATGCGATCAACCGGTCGCACACCACGAGGCTCGCGGCGGCGCGCGCCTCCGGCGCGAGCGCCGCGCGGCGCGCGCGCATGATCTTGCGGAGCGCCGCCTTCTCGGCGGCGATCGCATCGGAACTCATCGCGGAGGAAGAACGGATGGAGCCGCCTTGGCCGTCGGCATTGACGAACCCTCTAGGCCCGCTTGCGCAGGTGGGCGCCATATGCCGGAACCAGGGCTCCGGCAGGGACAGCTCCCAAGAGGTCGTAATCGGCCCCGGGGTTTGTGCCACCTAACGCACCAGGCAGCCCCATCCTACGAAGCAATGTGGGATGATTCCAACCGGACTGCAATCGTCTCGATCCGCTTGGCGAGCTCCTCGAGACCGCGCGCGAGCGCCGTGGTGTCGATGCCGTTGCCGCCGCCGGCGGATTGCCGGCGCAGCGTCGCGTGAGCGTCGGCGAGTTCGTCGGTGATCACGAGCGCCGCCAATACGAGCAACCGCGCCTCGCCGATCTGGCCGAGCTTCGCCACGAACTCCTGGGTCTTGCGGTCGACATAGAGCGCGAGCTCCTTGATCCGGTTTTCCTCGCCGGGCTCGCAGGAGACGGGGTAGCTCCGGCCGTTAACCGTAAGGTGGATTTCGGGCATTCAGCCCTCCAGCACCCGGTCGATCCGGCCGATCGCCTGGTCGAGGCGGCTCGCGACGGTCTCCGTCACCCGGCTCAGGCTTGCGTATTGCGCCTTGGCGTTGGCGAGCGCCAGCTCGAGACCCGCGGGATCCGCGGGTGTGCGCCCGCGCTCCATGGCGGCCTCCAGGCGCAGCACCGCGCGCTCGAGGCGCTTGGCGGCTTCGACGACCCGGCTGAGATCGCTCATGGCGATGGACGCTTCCCCCGACTCGCGCTCACCTTACGCGCGACGCAGAGGAATCGTCAATGCGCCGCGAGGCGCGAACGCTTGGCGAGACCGTGCCTCGCCAAGCGCCGAATGTCGCGCGCGTTTCCTTTCAGTGGCCGGCGGGGTTGTACCAAGCCGGCAGCAGGACCAGGCAGTTCGGGTTGAACCCGGCGTCCTTGAGCGTGTCCATGCTCTTGACCACCGCCTGCTTCTGGAGGTCGACGACGGTCACCGAGCCATCGCTCATCCCCGGCAGATTCAACAGGGCATTTTGCACGAAGGCGTAATGCTCGTCGGGCGTGATCCCGACGTGATGCGCGCCTTCGGCAATCGGGATTGACTTGATCAGCTTCGGTTGCTCCAAGCCGCCGCTCACATCGAAGATATGCAGATTGCCGGGCTTCGCGGTCGTGACATAGAGGCGGTCCGCCTTGCCGTTGAAATAGATCTCCAGGGGCACGCCGCTCGAGACGGTCGCGAAGTCGAATGCCTGCGATGCGTCGAAATCCTTCTTCTGCGGATTCCACCTGAGGATCCAGAGCGTGCCGCCGTACATGTTGGTGACATAAGCCGCCGGCGGATTGGAGCCGGGCGCGAACAGGAGCTCGACCGGCGCATCGCCGGCCGGCGACACCTTCTTCGAGACCTTGATCGAGCCGAGCGACTTGCCCGTGCTGAGCTCGACCACGGAGACCGCCTCGCCGGCGTCGCCGAGGTCGGTCGCCCGCACCGTGCTCGTCGCAAGCAACCGATCGATCTTCTCCTCGACCACGACGCCGTGAGGATAGGGCTTGTCCAGGGCAATCGACCGCAGCGGCTTGTCGGCAACCGCGTCGCCGACCACGATGTTCTGCGTGCCCATGCAGCTCACGTAAAAGGTCTTGTTGTCCTGGGAGAACACCACGTCCTCGAGCACCGAGCAGCCGGGGGTCTCGACCCGCACGGGCGTATAGGGCTGCTTCTTCATGTCGATGACCTGCAGCTCCGACTTGCCGAGGGCCGTGACGTAGGCCTTGGTGAGATCCTTGTTGTAGAAGATGTGATGCGCGACGAGATCGGCCGGCAAAGGAATGTCGGCGATGATCTTGCCGAAGGCCGGCGACGCCGGATCGACATCGATGATCGCGATGCCTTCCCGCCGCTCGGCGGGCGCCACCGGCGCCTTCAGCACTTTCAGCGACTCTTTCGACTTGGTCTCGTAGTTCATCATGCCGAGGATCTCGCTTTGCGCGAGGCTCGGAACCAGCACCACTGCGCCAAGCGCAATGAGTGCCGCGCAGGATCGAGCAATCATGGGACCCCCGTGTTGATGCGTCGGGATTTGGCACACCCCAAGATTGTGGCGTGCACATCAAGTTCTTAAAAACGAGATCTTCAAACAGCACCGATAAGTAATTCTTATCATACTTGAGCGAAACAGCCCAACGAGACGCGTGGGCAGTCGACTATAATTAGTCAGCGAAGCTTACTCGATGAAGCGATGGCAAACGCTCAAGGCGAATACGGCCGACCGTCGACGCCTTTGCTGAGGCTCGGACTCGCGGGCCTACTGCTCGCAACGGCCTTGCCGTCACCGCTCCATGCACATGGATTCGGTCAGCGCTACGATTTGCCCGTTCCACTGTGGCTCTATCTACTCGGCGCCGGTGCGACCGTCGCCTTCTCGTTTGTCATCGTCGCGGTTCTCACGGCCGCGCCTCGTTCTCGGGATCGGGAATTTAGCTTTGCGCTGCCGGCAACCGGGATCGCCGGCAGATCGTTGACCTTGGCAGCGCGAATCATCGCGGTGGCGCTCTTCGCCCTCGTGGTGATCGCGGGCCTGGTCGGCAATCAGAGTCCGTTCAAGAACATCGCGCCGACCATGGTCTGGGTGATCGGCTGGGTGGGTCTCTCCTTCGCGGCGGCGTTCGTCGGCGACATATGGACGGTGATCAATCCGTGGGACAACGCGGCGAGGCTCGTCGAGCGGTATTACCCGCGGCGGCGGCGATCGAGCGGCGCCCCAACCTCCTGGCCGGGGCTCGACGCGTGGCCTGCGGTTCTTTTGTTCGCGCTCTTCGCCTGGTGCGAGCTCATTTGGGACGGCAGCGACCGGCCGAGAAGCGTCGCGCAGGCCCTCCTCGCCTACTCCGCCGTGACTTGGACGGGAATGCTCGTCTTCGGCCGGTCGGAATGGCTGCGACAGGGCGAGATCTTCTCGATCGCATTCGGGCTCTTCGGCCGTTTTGCGCCGCTGGAGGCCGACGACGGCGGCGAAGGCGTACGCTGGTCCTTGCGCCCCTATGCGGCCGGCCTGCTGGCGCGGCAGCCCGCGGCACCGGCGCTGACTTGCTTCGTGCTGCTGCTTCTGGCGACGGTCACCTTCGATGGCATACTCGAGACGCCGAGCTGGGCGGCCCTCGCCGCATGGTTCGCGTCCCGTGGCGTTGACTCGGCGCCCCTCGCCACCCTGGGCCTCGTCGGCCTTCCCCTGGTGTTCCTCGGCATTTATCTCGTCACGATCGCGCTCGCCTCTCGGCTCGCGCGCGGCTCCCGCAGCGTCGGCGAGCTCGCGGGTTGGTTCGTCACGACCCTCGTCCCGATCGCCCTCGCCTATGACGTCGCCCACAATCTCTCGTTTCTGGCACTCGGGACCCAGTACCTGATTCCCATTCTCTCCGATCCCCTGGGCATCGGCTGGGATCTGCTCGGCACGAAGCTCTATTTGATCGACACGGGCGTGGTGACGGCGAGCGTCATGTGGTACGTCGCGATCACCGCCATCGTCGGCGGCCATGTCGTCGCCGTCTACCTCGCTCATGCTCAAGCGCTGCAGCTGTTCCCTGACCGCGGCGAGGCGCTGCGGAGCCAGCTTCCCCTGATCGCCCTGATGATTGCCTACACCATGACGAGCCTGTGGATCCTCGCCCAGCCCATCACCAACATTCGACCCTAGGCACGCCGAAGCCCTGCGAAGCTCGTCGCCCCGATCGGAATCGGCAGTTTCATGCGCGAGGCGAGTATGTTGCTCCCAGCGACCCGCGCAGGTCACGAGACGGCGATTGACGGAGACCCCCCGCGCCCGGCAAGGTGCGCCCCGTGCGCGCCGCCGCTTCATCGAGCAGCCATGTCCACGCAACAATCGCCTAGCGCCGAGGCGCCGCCCCTGCCGGCGCCGCGCGACCCCGAGCTTCGCGAAATGGCGAATGCGATCCGGGCGCTCTCGATGGACGCGGTCGAGAAGGCCAAGAGCGGCCATCCCGGCATGCCCATGGGGATGGCGGACGTCGCGACCGTGCTGTTCAAGAAGTTCCTGAAATTCGATCCGCGCGAGCCCGCCTGGCCCGACCGCGACCGCTTCGTGCTCTCCGCCGGCCACGGCTCGATGTTGCTCTACGCGCTCCTCTATCTCACGGGCTATCCCGAGATGACGCTGGAGGAGCTGAAGCGCTTCCGGCAGCTCGGCAGCCGCACGGCGGGCCATCCAGAATACGGCCACGCGCCGGGGATCGAGACCACCACGGGGCCGCTGGGCCAGGGTCTCGCCAACGCCGTCGGCATGGCGCTCGCCGAGCGGATCATGAATGCGCGCTTCGGCGACGAGCTCGTCGACCACCGGACCTACGTGATCGCGGGCGATGGCTGTCTCATGGAGGGCATCAGCCATGAGGCGATCGGTCTCGCCGGCCACCTGAAGCTCCGCAAGCTCATCGTCCTCTGGGACGACAATTCCGTCACGATCGACGGGCCCACGGGGCTCTCGGTCTCCGACGACCAGCTCGAGCGCTTCGAGGCACACGGCTGGAGCGTCGCCGCGGTCGACGGCCATGATACCGATGCGGTGGCAGCAGCGCTGGAGGTCGCGCAAACGAGCAACCGCCCCTCGCTCATCGCCTGCCGCACCACCATCGCGTTCGGCGCGCCCACCAAGGCCGGCACCGCCGCGGCCCACGGCGCGCCGCTCGGCGCCGCGGAGATCGAGGGCGCGCGCAAGCGTCTCGGCTGGCCCTACCCGCCCTTCGAGGTGCCCGAGGCGATCCGCGCGCGCTGGCAGGCCGTGGGCGCGCGGGGTGCCGAGGCCTCGCGCGTTTGGCGCGAGCGGCTCGCCGAAGCGCCGGCGGACGTGCGGCACGAGTTCGAGCGGCGCCAGTCGCGCGAGCTGCCCGCGGGCTGGCGCGACGCGCTCGCCGCGGTGAAGA
>DATFRA010000235.1:0-33277 GCA_035263705.1 Allostellaceae bacterium | reverse complement strand
GACGGATCGGGCTCCGGACTCTCCTGCGCGAAATCCGCCGCGGCGGTGACGAGGTCTTTGACCTCCTTGTCGATGTCCTTGAGCTTGTTCTCGTCGGCGATGTTGCCATCGAGAATGCGCTTGCGTACCTGATCGATCGGGTCGTGCTCGGAGCGCATGCGCTGGACCTCGTCGCGGCTGCGGTACTTCGCGGGGTCGGACATGGAGTGGCCGCGGTAGCGGTAGGTCAGCATCTCCAGGATGTAAGGGCCTTTGCCGTCGCGCGCATAGCCGAGCGCCTCCTCGGCAGCCTGGCTCACGGCCAGCACGTTCATGCCGTCGACGGAGTGCCCGGGAATCCCGAATGACGCGCCGCGGCTGTAGAGGTCGTGTGAGGCGGAGCTGCGCGTCACCGAGGTGCCCATGCCGTACCGGTTGTTCTCGATCACGAACACCACCGGCAGTTTCCAGAGCGCCGCCATGTTGAAGCTCTCGTAGACCTGGCCCTGGTTCACCGCGCCGTCGCCGAAATACGTGATGGAGACCTGTTTGTTGCCGCGATAGTGGTGCGCGAAGCCGAGGCCGACGCCGATCGGCACCTGGGCGCCGACGATGCCGTGGCCGCCGAAGAAGTTCTGCTCGCGGCTGAACATGTGCATGGAGCCGCCCTTCCCCTTGGAGTAGCCGCCGCGGCGTCCCGTGAGCTCGGCCATCACGCCCTTGGGGTCCATGCCGGTCGCGAGCATGTGTCCGTGGTCTCGGTAGGAGGTGATGATGGTATCGCCCGGCTGCACCGCGGACTGGACGCCCACCACCACGGCTTCCTGCCCGATGTAGAGGTGGCAGAATCCGCCGATCAGCCCCATACCGTACATCTGCCCCGCCTTTTCCTCGAAGCGCCGGATCAGCAGCATGTCGCGGTAGAATTTGAGCAAGCGCTCCGGCTCGACCGCGGGCTCTTCAGGCTTCAGCGGTCGAACCTTGCGCTTGGCGACGGCCATCGGGACGCCTCCCGGAGATCGCACCGCCCCGCCGGCGGCGCTCGACCCGTAAGATGGCTCCGCGATTCCCCGATTGCAACCCCCAAACGCGGCCAAATTCTTGTTCTGCAAAGCAAAATGACAATTAACGCGATTTAGGTTAACTGACCTGAATCGCCACAGTGAGACTTGGGGAGCGAGCCTGCTGCCCCGCGATTTGAGCACGCGAGGTCTGCGCCGACCCCATCACCATCGCGCGAGGACGGCGATCGGTTAGTTCGAGGGTCCCCCCGCGCTCATGGGAATCACCACCTCGTTGGGGCCGACGAGGTTGAGCGTGGCCCGCGCACGCTCGTCGAGCATGTCGGGGTCGAGATGATCGGGCTGCAGCAGCCCGACGCGGCGCGTGAGCGTCTCGCGCTCGGCATCGAGCGCCGCCAGCGTCGCCTTGGCGTCGCGCAGCTCCTGGGTCAGCTCCATCCATGCGAGCAGGCCGCGATCGCCCACGAACAAGTGGTAGGCGAAATAGCAGACCAAGCTGATGCCCAGCACCGGACCGGCGACCGCGCGACCGCGCCGGCGCACCTCATGCACGACTCGCATGGAGGCGCAGGGAATCACGTGGGAGTCTCGGCGTCAATCCCCGCGACTCGCAGTGCAACATGAACAATCCTGCGCTCAGCTCCGGCGCGCGAGCGCGAGGCCGAGGCCCGCCCCGATCAGCAGCCCGCCCGAAAGCCGGTTCCGCAGGCGCCCGCGGCTGCCCAGGAACCAGCGCACATGCCCCGCGAGGACCGCCCAGGCACCGTCGAGGAGAGCGGCAATCACCAGGAACGTCGCGCACAGCAGGATGATCTGCGCTTGCGGATCGCCTTCCATGCTGATGAACTGCGGGAAGAACGCGCCGAAGAACAGCATCGTCTTCGGATTGGAGAGCGAGACCAGGAGCCCGCGCAGGTAGATCGCGTGGAAGGATTTCGGCTGCGGCTTGGTGCGCGTGAGGTCGATGGGATCGGCCCGCCACTGCTGGATGCCGATGTAAACGAGATAGGCGACGCCGATCCACCGGATCCATTCGAACCAGTAGGCGAGCGTACCCAGCACGGCCGTCATGCCGAGCGCAGTGACGATCACCTGCACCAGCACCGCCGTGCTGGTGCCGCCGACCGTGAGCAAGCCGTACCGCGTGCCATAGGCGACGCTGTTGGCGACGATCAGCGACACATTGGGTCCCGGGATGAGAATGAGAATGCTCGTCGCCAGCACAAAGGCGAGATAGAGGCTCAAGTCCATTGGCGAATACTCCTTACTTCAGGTCGGGACGCACGCCGGCAAACGAAAAGGCCCCGCCGACGCGCTCATCGGCGGGGCCTGATGGTTCGGGTGCTCGGGCGCTAGCGGCTCGCCAGCGCGCCCATCCCTTCCACACACGCGGAACCGCCGCCGGAAATCCGACGTTGGCGTTGCGCACGCGAGACGAAGCGGATCGAGAGCATGTCTGCACCCTAGCCGCGGGCTCAGCCCAATGTCAAATTGCAGCGGTGGCCATGAAACCGAGCCTTGTCAGCCACGCTCAGCGCTTGAGCACCGTCCGTCCCGCGTAGCGCGCGGCGGGGCCCAGTTGCTCCTCGATGCGGATGAGCTGGTTGTACTTGGCGGTGCGGTCGGAGCGCGCGAGGGAGCCGGTCTTGATCTGCCCGCAGTTGGTGGCGACGGCGATGTCTGCGATGGTCGCGTCCTCGGTCTCGCCGGAGCGGTGCGAGATTACCACGCCATAGCTCGCGCGCTGTGCCATCTCCACGGTCTCCAGCGTCTCCGAGAGCGTGCCGATCTGGTTCACCTTCACCAGTATCGCGTTCGCGATGCCCTTGGCGATACCGTCGGCAAGGCGCTTGGGGTTGGTGACGAAATTGTCGTCGCCCACCAGCTGGATCTTGCCGCCGAGCGTCCGCGTCAGGTGCGTCCAGCCCTCGACATCGTCCTCGGCCATGCCGTCCTCGATCGAGACAATGGGATAGCGCCGCACGAGCTCCTCGTAGATCTTGGTGAGTCCGCCGGCGTCGAGGGTCTTGCCCTCGCCCTCCAGCACGTACTTGCCCTTGTCGAAGAGCTCGCTCGCGGCGACGTCGAGGCCGAGCGCCACCTCCGCGCCGGGCTTGTAGCCCGCGGCCTCGATCGCCTTGGCCACGAAGCCCAGGGCCGCGTCCGCGGACGCGAGGTTCGGCGCGAAGCCGCCCTCGTCGCCGACGTTGCTGTTGTGGCCGGCGTCCTTCAGCTGCTTGCGGAGCGCGTGGAACACCTCGGAGCCCATGCGCACCGCATCCGCCATCGTCGGCGCCGAGACCGGCAGGATCATGAATTCCTGGAAGTCGATGGGATTGTCTGCGTGCGCGCCGCCGTTGACGATGTTCATGAGCGGCACCGGCAGCGTGCGCGCGAAGACGCCGCCGATGTGCCGGTAGAGCGGTTGGCCGGCCTCGATCGCCGCCGCCTTTGCCGCCGCCAGCGACACGCCGAGGATCGCGTTGGCGCCGAGCCGGCTCTTGTTAGGCGTGCCATCGAGCGCGATCAGCGTGCGGTCGATGCCGAGCTGGTCTTCGGCATCGAAGCCCGAGAGCGCGTCGAAGATCTCGCCATTGACCGCGTCGACCGCGCGCCGCACGCCCTTGCCGCCGTACCGCTTGGGATCGCCGTCGCGGAGCTCCACGGCCTCGTGCGCACCCGTCGAGGCCCCCGACGGCACCGCCGCCCGGCTCACCGTGCCGGTCTCCAGGACCACATCGACCTCCACGGTCGGATTGCCGCGGCTGTCGAGGATCTCGCGGCCGATGATGTCGATGATGGCGGTCATGTTCTTCTTCCTCGTTGATGACGCACGCTCTCAGTCCAGCGCGACCGGTTTCGCCTTCGCCAGCCGGTCGAACTCCATCAACGTCTCGAGCAGCGCCGGCAGCTCCTTGACCTTCACCATGTTGGGGCCGTCGGAGGGCGCCTTGTCGGGATCCTGGTGCGTCTCCATGAAGACGGCGGCAACGCCGACCGCGACCGCGGCGCGCGCCAGCACCGGCACGAACTCGCGCTGCCCGCCGGTCGAGGTGCCCTTTCCGCCGGGCTGCTGGACGGAATGCGTGGCGTCGAACACCACGGGATAGCCGGTCGCCGCCAGGATCGGCAGCGCGCGCATGTCGTTGACGAGCGTGTTGTAGCCGAAGCTCACGCCGCGCTCGCAGAGCAGGATGTTGGGATTGCCGGCCTCGGCAACCTTGCGCGCCACGTTCGTCATGTCCCAGGGCGCCAGGAACTGGCCCTTCTTGATGTTGATCGCGCGGCCGGTCTTGGCGGCGGCGACCAGAAGATCGGTCTGGCGGCAGAGGAACGCGGGAATCTGGAGCACATCGACCGCCTCCGCCACCATGGCGCACTGGCCCGGCTCGTGGACATCCGTCAGCACCGGACATCCGCGCATCTCTCGGATCTCCGCCAGGATCGGCAGGCTCGCCTCGAGGCCGAGGCCGCGCACGCCCTCGAGCGACGTGCGGTTCGCCTTGTCGAAGGAGGTCTTGTAGATAAGGCCAATGCCCAGCCTGCCCGTGAGCTCCACCAGTGCGTGGCTCATTTCGAGCGCGTGCGCGCGGCTCTCGAGCGCGCAGGGTCCCGCGATCAGCGCCAGCGGCTTGTCGTTGCCGATCGCGAGATTGCCCACGTGGACGGTGCGGGTGGCGGCCATGCGCCCCTCCTTACAAGGAAGTCGGACGAAGGACCAGTGCTGAGTGGCGCGTGTCAAAAACATGGACTCGGACACGCCGCGTGCTGCGCGTCACAGTCCGGCCACGGTTGGCGATGTAGCCTTGGTCACACGAGGACGTACTGTTGGTTGGTTTGGAGAGTGTCATGCGTCGATGGTTGAAGGGTGAGCCGAGCTTGAGCGATGTACTCGCCGATCCCGTGATTCAGTTGATCATGCGCCGGGACCGCGTGGACCCCGGCCACCTGAACGATTTGCTCCGCCGGATCGTCCCGCGCTCAGTCAATGTGGAACTGCTGCCGGACGGGCATTACCGCGGCCGGACAAAATCGACGGGGATGTGATCGAGTTCACAGGCCTATCACGGGAAGCGGACTACATGAGCGTGATCAAGAGACCGGCTCATCCCCCAGGAGGCCCCGATGCGAGACCCCGAGGACGCGCTCGAGCGAGAGCCCACGCTGGACGACGTGCTGTCCGACCCGCTGGTGCGTAAGCTCATGACACGCGACCGCGTTGAGGCCGAGGATCTCCGGGGCATGCTCCAGAGGTTGGGCACTCAGCAGACGCGGCGGCCGCCCGGCGAGGCCAAGGCGGCCGCGGCCCACGAGTGGATAACGTCCCTGCATGAGCGCGGCCGCGCCATGGGCCTGCGCTACAGCGCCCGCACCGTCGTCATCGACCGCTAGGCAAAATCGCAAGCCGCGCCGCCAGGATGCTCGTCAGCACGATCGGCGCGCCGATCGCCTGATTGACGGTGAGCGGCTCGCCAAAGGCGAGCCAGCCGTAGAACGCGGCCGTGACCGGCAAAGTCAGCAGGCTCACCGCCGAGAAGGTGGCGCTCACGTGCGCGAGCGCCACCGTGAGGAGCCCCTGGCCCAGCGCGTGCGAGACCAGCGCCAGCGCAAGCAGATCCGCCCAGCCATAGATTGTCCTCGGCAGCAGGCGCTCGCCGGTGGCGAGCGCCTGCAGCAACAGACAGAGCGCGGTGACGACGACGCTCGCCGCCATCACGGTCGAGGACCGCTGGCGCAGGCGCAGGCGGCCGATCGCCATCAGATAGCCGGCGAAGGCGAGCGAGGAGAACACGCCCAGGCCGTCGCCGAGGATCTGCCCTCTGTCGATCCCGAGCTTGTCGCCTACCAGGATCGTCACGCCGACGATCGCCGCGATCATGGCGGCGATGAAGCCCCGACTCACCCGCTCGCCGAACAGCAGGAAACTCGCGAGCGAGACGAAGATCGGCGCGAGATTGCTGAGCAGGCTCGCATTGGCGACCGAGGTCAGATGCACGGCCCAGGCGTAGGCGGAGATGTTGGCGGCGAACACCGCGCCGGCGAAGGCCGTCAGCGCCATGTCCGACCGCCGGAACCGAGTCCGCGCAAGCCCGGTCTCGGTGCCGCGGCGACCCTCGACCGCCGCCCAGACCCAGAAGACCGGAATGGTCAGGAATGCGCGATAGAACGCGCTCGCGGTCGGCCCGATCTCCGACCAGCGGAAAAGGATCGGCGTGAAGGACAGGAACAGGATCGCGAGCGCGAGTGTCGCGAGCGCGCGCTGCGAAACAGTCTTTGATAGCGGCACGGGAAAGCCCCTCTCCCCGCGGTCAGCGGGAGAGGAAGGGGCCCGCCGCGCTAGCGGCGGGAAGGTGAGGGTCTCGGCGAGCATCGCACCGAGCGCGGTTACCCTCACCAACGGCTCCCTCCCTCTCCCGCTCGCGCGGGCGAGGGGTTCTTGCCGTCACGGTATGCTCCTAGACCAGCCGGCTCTGGTCGAGCGCGGCGCGGATGAAGTCGGCGAAGAGCGGGTGCGGCTCGAAGGGTTTCGACTTGAGTTCCGGATGGTATTGCACGCCGACGAACCAGGGATGCTCGGGAATCTCCACGATCTCCGGCAGCTCGCCATCGGGCGACATGCCCGAGAAGCGCAAGCCCACGCCCTCGAGCCGATCCTTGTAATTGACGTTGACCTCGTAGCGGTGCCGGTGGCGCTCGCTGATCCGCGTCGAGCCGTAGATCTCGGAGATGCGGCTCCCCTCGGCGAGGATCGCCTCGTAGGCGCCGAGCCGCATGGTGCCGCCCATGTCGCCGTTGGCCCTGCGCTTCTCCAGCACGTTGCCGCGCATCCACTCCGTCATCAGGCCGACGACGGGGTCCTGGCAGGGCCCGAACTCCGTCGAGCTGGCGCCGGGAAGGTCGGCCAGATTCCGCGCGGCCTCGATCACCGCCATCTGCATACCGAAGCAGATGCCGAAGTACGGCACCTGCCGCTCGCGTGCGAAGCGGGCCGCCTGGATCTTGCCTTCCGAGCCGCGCTCGCCGAACCCGCCGGGCACCAGAATGCCGTGCACGCCCTCGAGGTGCTGGACGGTGTCCTCGCGCTCGAACACCTCGGAATCGATCCAGTTCAGGTTGACCCGCATGTTGTTGGCGATGCCGCCGTGGGAAAGCGCCTCGGCCAGCGACTTGTAGCTGTCCTTGAGGTGCGTGTACTTCCCGACCACGGCGATATTGACCTCGCCCTCGGGCTTGCGGATGCGCGAGACGATGGTCTGCCACTGGCCAAGCCGCGGCTCTGGTGCCGCGATGCCGAAATGCGCACAGACCTCGCGGTCGAAGCCCTCGGCGTGATAGGCGTTCGGCACGTCGTAGATCGTGTCGACGTCGAGCGCGGGGATGACGCGGGATTCCCGGAGATTGCAGAACAGCGCGATCTTCTTGCGCGCGCCCTCGGGGATCGGCCGGTCGCAGCGGCAGAGCAGGATATCCGGTTGAATGCCGAGGCCCAGGAGCTCCTTGACCGAATGCTGGGTCGGCTTGGTCTTGAGCTCGCCCGCCGACGGAATCCACGGCACGAGCGTCAGATGCACGAAGAGCACGCGCTCGCGGCCGAGCTCGTTCCCCATCTGACGGATCGCCTCCAGGAACGGCAGGCTCTCGATGTCGCCGACCGTGCCGCCGATCTCGCACAGAACGAAATCCTCGTCGGCGAGGTCGGCCTGGATGAATTGCTTGATCTCGTCGGTGACGTGCGGGATCACCTGCACGGTGGCGCCGAGGTACTCGCCGCGGCGCTCGTGCGCGATCACGGTCGAGTAGATGCGGCCCGTGGTGACGCTGTCGCTCCGGCGTGTGGCGACGCCGGTGTAGCGCTCGTAATGGCCGAGATCGAGATCGGTCTCCGCGCCGTCGTCGGTGACATAGACCTCGCCGTGCTGGTAAGGGCTCATCGTCCCGGGATCGACGTTGAGATAGGGGTCGAATTTCCGGAGGCGCACGCGGAAACCGCGGGCCTGCAGCAGCGCGCCCAGCGCCGCCGCCGAGAGACCCTTGCCGAGTGAGGAAACCACGCCGCCGGTAATGAAGATGTACCGCGTCATGGAACTTCAGTTTACAGGAGGCGGCCGGCCCGACACAACAGCGGCGGACACGCGAGAATTTTGCAGCGCCACAACCGCAGGATTCCGCGGTCTTCAGCCAACGAGCGCGCGCGATGGGCGACCCGATCCCGTCACGGAACGTCCCTCATGGCGCGCGGGATTGCACGGAGTCGTCGACGGCTCTACTGCTGCGCCGGGGGCTGCGGCGCGCCCGGCGCCGAGGGCGGTTGCGGCGCGCCCGGCGTCGAGGCCGGCGCCGGCGGCGCGGTGGGCGCTGGTGCGGGCGCGGTGCGGGCTGGCGCCGTCTGTTCGATGACCGAGCGCGTCTCGTTCCGATGCGCGGCGAGGATCACCAAGACGATGCTGGTGGCGAAGAACGCTGCCGCCAGGACCGCGGTCGTTCGGGTCAAGAGGTTCGCCGTCGAGCGCCCCGTCATGAAACCCGACATGCCCCCGCCCCCGCCGATGCCAAGCGCACCGCCCTCGCTCTTCTGCAGCAAGACCGTGCCGATCAGCGCCGCGGCGAGCATCAAGTGGATGACGAGGAGGATGGTTTGCATGGATCAGACGACGGATGTCGGATGACAGAGGACGGAAAGGGGGATGGGCGCCCGACGTTTAGTCGGTTCCCGCTAGTTTGTCACCCTCGTTGATTGTCCCGTCCTCCGACATCCGTCGTCCGTCCTCCGCTACGGGCATGCCTGCGCGATCGCCCAGAAATCGGCGGCGTCCAGGCTGGCTCCGCCGACCAGCGCGCCATCGACATTGGCGACCGAGAGCAGCTCGAGGACGTTCGCCGGCTTGACGGAACCGCCGTAGAGGACCGGCACGTCGGCACCGTCCTTGACGCGCTCCTTAAGGAGCTTGCGGAGCTTCGCGTGCACCTCGGCAACCTGCGGCGCCGTCGGCGTGCGGCCGGTGCCGATTGCCCAGACGGGCTCGTAGGCGATTACGAGCTGAGATGCCCTGAGCCCCTGGGGCACGCAGCCGTCGATCTGCCGCTTCACCACGGCGAGGGTCTCGCCGGCATCGCGCTCGGCCAACGTCTCTCCGACGCAGAGGATCGGCACCAAGCCCGCTGCACGCGCGGCCTTTGCCTTCGCCTGCACGACGGCATCGCTCTCACCGTGGTGGGCGCGGCGCTCCGAATGCCCGACGATCACATAGGTGCAACCGGCGTCCTTGAGCATGGCAGCGCTGAGGTCGCCGGTGTGGGCGCCCTTCGGTTCCGGATGGCAGTCCTGAGCGCCGAGCGCGATGCCGCTGCCGCGGAGCGTGTCGCCGACGGGGATCAGCAGCGTCGCCGGCGGACAGACCGCGAGCCCGCAATCCGGCGGATCGCCCGCCGCTGCCCGCGCCACCAGCGCGCGCGAGAGCGCCAAGCCATCGGCCCGGAGCCCGTTCATCTTCCAGTTGCCCGCGATCAGTTTCCGCACCGGCGGCCTCCTTGAGCGCGCCCGCTCTAGCATAGAGGCTGCACCGGCCGCCAGTGCGGCGCGCCCCGTGACCCGGAACCTCGGGAGCGACGCAACCCGCCGGTTTCCCTGGATTTTTCTTAAGTTGCTAAGCGGGGGCCACGATCACTATCATCCGCCGCACTCTCGAAAGCCCCGCATCATGCTGCAAGCCATCCGCTCAAGAGCCGGTTCCCTCGTCGTCAAGCTCCTGTTCGCGGTCCTGATCATCGCTTTCGGGTTCTGGGGCATCGGGAGCTGGCTCAACGGCGGCGGCGCCGACACGACGGTGGCGACCGTCGGCGACACCAAGATCCGCGCCGACACGCTCGGCGCCGCCGTGCGCGCGCAAGTGCAGAACCTGCGGCAGAATCCCGCCTACGGCGCGAACTTCGACATCGAGCAGGCGAAACAGCTCGGCATGGTCAACGATGAGCTCGACCAGCTCATCAACGACAGCTTGCTCGCCCAGGAGATCGGCCGGCTGAAGCTCGCGGTGGGTGACGACGCCGTGCGCACGCTCATCCGCGCGGACCCCATATTCCACGACGCCGCCGGGCAGTTCGATCCCCAGCGTTATCGGCAGCTCCTCGCCAACAACCGGATGACGGACGCCCAATACGAGGCGAACATCCGCAACCAGCTCGTGCGCAGCGCGGTCTCGGAATCAATCGCCGCCGGCGCCACCGCGCCGAAGCCGCTGGCCGATGCGTTCTACCGCATGCTCGCGGAGAAGCGGGTTGCGGACACCGTGATGATCCCCTTCGTCTCCGCGACCGACGTCGGCGAGCCCAGCGAGAAGGACCTCGCGGACTTTCATGACCAGCACGCCGAGGGCTTCCGGGCCCCGGAACTCCGGAGTTTCGAGGTCGCCTACCTCACCCTCGGCGATCTCGCCAAGACAATCGAGATCTCCGAGGATGACGTGATCGACGAATACCAGAAGCGGATCGACGATTTCAGGGTGCCGGACCGCCGGCACATCGAGCAGATCCTGGTGCAGGATCAGACCGTCGCCGACCAAGCGGTGGCCGCGATCAAGGGCGGCCAGGCGTTTGCGGCGGTGGCGAAGGACGTCGCCAAGATGGCCTCGGGGCCGGTCGACCTCGGCCTGCTCTCGCGGGAGGAGCTCGACGAGCCCAAGCTCGCCGACGCCGCCTTCAAGCTCGCGAAGGACGGCGTCAGCGATCCCATCAAGACGGATTTCGGCTGGCACGTCCTCCACGTGACCGACGTCCAAGCCGCGAAAACCGAGACCTACGAGGAGGCGAAGCCGAAGGTGCAGGCCGAGCTCGCCCGCGAGGCCGCGGATTCCCAGATCGGCAAGCTCATGAACAAGGTCGACGACGCGCTCGCCCGTGGCGACGATCTCGACAAGGTCGCGGCCGACCTCCGGTTACTGGTCGTAAAGGCGGAGGACGTCGACCAGCAAGGCCACGCCGTCGCCGGAGGCGCGGTCGCGCTGCCCTCCCCGGATGTTCTGCGCGTCGCCTTCAACACCGGTCGGGGCGAGGTGAGCAACGTCGGCGAGATGCAGGATGGCGGCCTCTTCGTGGTGCGCGTCGACAAGGTAACGCCTTCGGTGGTGAGGCCGCTCTCGGAGGTGCACGACCAGGCGCTCGCGGCCTGGCAGCAGCAGCAACGCATCGAGCACGTCAGCAAGATCGCCAGGGAGATCGTCGACGCCGTCAATGGCGGTAGGCCGCTCAAGGAGCTCGCAGCGGCGCACAACCTCAAGGCCACGACCACCGCGCCGCTCGAGCGCGGCGTGGCGCCGGGCAACCTGCCGCCCCAGCTTGTCACCGCCCTCTTCCGGGCGAAGCCGCACCAGGCCGTGCAAGGCCCGTCGAATGACGGCATCCATATCGCCGAGGTAACCGAGGTGATCGCCGCCGATCCCGGCGCGGACAAGGCCAAGCTCGACGCGATCACCGCGCAGATCGGCCAGCAGATCCAGCGCGACCTCTTCACGGAGTACGCGGGCGCGCTGCGCAAGTTCTTCCCCGTCGAGATCGACCAGTCCCGCGTCGACAAATTGTTCTGATACTCCTCACCACAGAGACACAGAGAGCACAGAGAAGCAGGAACCGCCCTCCATCGTCGTGGCCGGGCTTGTCCCGACCATCCACGTCTTCCTCTGGTTGGCCCATGCAAGCGTCACCCTCATTCGAAGAGTTCGCGCGAGCCTACGGCCCTGGTACGCCGGTGCTGGTGTGGACGAGCCTGGTCGCAGACCTGGAGACGCCGGTCTCGGTGATGCTGAAGCTCGCGGACGGGCGTCCTATGAGCTTCCTCTTGGAATCCGTCGAGGGCGGCTCGGTGCGCGGCCGCTATTCGATCATCGGGTTGAAGCCCGACCTGATCTGGCGCTGCCGCGGCAACGTTGCGGAGATTAATCGCCGCGCCCGCTCGGATCCCCACGCTTTCGAGGGCGAGCCCAAGCCCGCGCTGGCCTCGCTCAGGGACCTGATCGCGGAGTGCCGGGTCGACACGCCGACGCCGCTGCCGCCCATGGCGAGCGGGCTCTTCGGCTACATGGGCTACAACATGGTGGGGCTCATGGAGCGCCTGCCCGACGCCAACCAGGACACGCTCGGGATTCCCGACGGCATGTTCCTGCGCCCGACTATCGTCTGCATCTTCGACAATCTGCAGGACCGCGTGACCCTGGTGACGCCCGTCTGGCCCAGCGCCGAGCTCACGGCACGCGCCGCCTACGACCTCGCGCGCGAGCGGCTTGTGGAAGTGTTGACCGATTTCGAGCGCAACCTGCCCTATCGGCGCGAGGCGCAGGAGGCGATCGCGGAGCTGCCGGTGCCCAAGGGCAACATGACCCGCGAGCAATGCATGCGCATGGTCGAGGTGGCGAAGGAGTACATCCGCGCCGGCGAGATCTTCCAGGTCGTGCCCTCCATGCGCTTCGAGGTGCCGTTCCGCCTGCCGCCCTTCGCGCTCTACCGCGCACTCCGGCGGCTCAATCCCTCGCCCTTCCTGTTCTTCCTCGATTACGGCGCCTTCTCGGTGGTGGGCTCGAGCCCGGAGATCCTGGTGCGCGTGCGCGACGGCACGGTCACCATCCGGCCGCTCGCGGGGACGCGCCGGCGCGGCACCGATGCCGAGGAGGACAAGCGGCTCGGCGAGGAGCTGCTCGCCGATCCCAAGGAGCGCGCCGAGCACCTGATGCTGCTCGACCTCGCGCGCAACGACGTGGGCCGCGTCGCCAGGATCGGCACAGTGAAGGTCACCGACCAATTCATGATCGAGCGGTACAGCCACGTGATGCACATCTGCAGCCATGTCGAGGGCAAGCTCGACGCGCGCTACGGTGCGCTCGACGCGCTGGTAGCGGGCTTCCCCGCCGGCACGCTCTCCGGCGCTCCCAAGGTGCGCGCCATGGAGATCGTCGACGAGCTCGAGACCGAGCGCCGCAACCTGTACGGTGGCGCCGCCGGCTATTTCGCGGGCGACGGCAGCATGGACACCTGCATCGTGCTGCGCACCGCCATCGTCAAGGACGGCAAGATGATCGTGCAGGCGGGCGTCGGCGTGGTCGCCGACAGCGACCCCGCCACCGAGTACCAGGAGATCCTCGACAAGAGCCGCGCCCTCATCCGCGCCGCCGAGGAGGCGGTGAAGTTCGCGCGGAGCTGAACGAGCCTCTCCGCCGCGACGTCCGCGGCGGAGAGGCAGTTATGCACTTACCGGCCCGGCGGCTTGTAGCTGATGTTCTTGGCGAGGGCTTGGTCCGTCTCCTCGACGGTGAGGAGCGCAGTGGTCTTGGTGTGTACGAGGCCCGAGGCGGAGACGCTCACCGAGAGAGCGGTCGCCGTTTGGGTATTCGGTAGGTCAACGATCGCGATCACATCGTGCTCGCCGAGGCAATAGTACATCCCGTCGAGCTTGCCGCCGATCCCTTCGAGCGCGCTCATGACCGCGGCGCGACGGCCGGAGGCCTTGTCCTTCTGCAAGCCTTTGAGGCCTTCTGCGGTGTAGGACGCTTGGATCAGATACTTGGCCATTGTGTCGCCTCCCATGACATTGATGGAGAGTCCGCTCAGGTTCTGCGATTGGCCCGCCGGCGGTTCTCACCGGCGCCACGGCATCATACTCCCGCTGCGTTTCATCCAGAAGAATTCCCTGCATCTCGATTGATGGTTGAGCTGCCGTCGACTACCGTGCCCACCCACCAGGAGGAGCCCGCATGACCCTCGAATTCCTGATCACCTCGCTGATCGTCGTGGTGTCGCCCGGTACGGGCGTGCTCTTCACGCTGGCGGCCGCGCTGACGCGGGGGTCTCGGGCGAGCGTGGTGGCGGCGTTCGGGTGCACGCTCGGGATCGTGCCACACATGGCGGCGGCGATCATGGGGCTCGCGGCGGTGCTGCATGCGAGCGCGGTCGCGTTCCAGACGCTCAAGTACCTGGGCGTCGCCTACCTGCTCTACATGGCCTGGAGCGCGCTCCGCGAGCGCGGCGCGCTCAAGGTGGAGGCGCAGGTCGGCGCCCGCTCCTCGCTCCAGGTGATCGTCTCCGCGATCCTCATCAACATCCTCAACCCCAAGCTCTCGATCTTCTTCTTCGCCTTCCTGCCGCAGTTCGTCAGCGCCGACGAGGCGCAGCCCCTCCCGCGCATGCTCGAGCTCAGCGGCGTCTTCATGGCGATGACCTTCGCGGTCTTCGTGGGTTACGGGCTCTTCGCCGCCGCGATCCGCACGCATGTGATCTCGCGGCCCCGCGTGCTCACCTGGATGCGGCGCCTATTCGCCGCCGCCTTCGTGGCGCTCGGCGCCAAGCTCGCGCTCGCGGAGCGGTAGCCAGTAGGTCCCATCGGTCGGGCCAGCTGATGGCAGCGGCGCCGCTCGGCTCGATCCCGTAGCGGTGATCTATTCATTCTTCGTCGAGCACTATGTCGCCGGCCTCACCGCCGGATCGGTCAAGCAACAGCAGTCGCTCGCGCCGGCAACGCCATTACCGTTTCAGCTCTGGCCGGCGAGTTCGTCCAGAATCGGGCAATCGGGCCGATCGTCGCCGTGGCAGCGCTGCATCAGGTGCTGCAGGCTCCGGCGCATGTCCTGCAGCTCCGCGAGCCGCGCATCGACGCGGCGGATCTGCGCCTCCGCGAGGCGCCGCACATCCGCGCTGGCGCGATGACGGTCGCGCCAGAGCGTCAGCAGCTCGGCCACTTCCTTGAGGCTGAAGCCCAGCCGGCGTGCGCGCTCGATGAAGCGGAGCGTCGTCACGTCCCGCGCCTCGTAAACGCGATAATTGCCACCGGTGCGCCGCGCGGGTTCCACGAGGCCGATGCTCTCGTAGTAGCGGATGGTCTTCGCCGGCAGCCCCGTCGCTTCCGCGACCGAACCAATGTTGAGGGGCTTCATATAGGTATCCATCGCGCAACCTTACAGCACACTGGCAGGTTCGGGTAGGCCCAGGAAAACCGAAGGTTTTGGTGGTCCCGCCTCGCTTTTTGCCGCGCCGCACCCGACCTGTTATAACCCGGCACTCCCCGCGGATTACGGCGCCATGTTCCTGCTCATCGATAACTACGACAGCTTCACTTACAACCTCTGGCATTACCTGGGCGATCTGGGCGCCGAGGTGCTGGTGCGGCGGAACGATGCGCTGAGCGTCGACGAGGCACTTGCCATGCGGCCGCAGGGCATCGTGGTCTCGCCCGGCCCAAGCGATCCCGGCCACGCCGGCATCTGCCTCGAGCTCGTGAGCCGCGCCGGAAACATTCCGCTACTTGGCGTCTGCCTCGGCCATCAAGCGATCGGCCAAGCCTTCGGCGGTAAGGTGGTGCGGGCAGCGGTTCCCATGCACGGCAAGTTGAGCCGCGTCAGCCACGATGGCACCGGCGTGTTCCAGGGCTTCAACCGCGGACCGTTCCGGGCGACGCGCTACCACTCGCTGGTGGTGGAGCGGCAGAGCCTGCCGACCTGTCTTCGCATCAATGCGGAAACCGAGGACGGCATCGTCATGGGGCTCGCGCATCGGGAGCGGCCGGTGCACGGCGTGCAGTTCCATCCCGAGAGCATCGCCTCCGAAGGCGGCCACGCGCTGCTCGCCAATTTCATCAAGCTTGCCGAGCGCGCCTGCGTCGCCGCATGAGACCGGCGCCATGACCATCGACACCACCGGCTTCAAGACGCTGATCGCGAAGGCGGCGCAAGGCCAGCGCCTCAGCGAGGCCGAGTCCGCGGACGCCTTCGACGCCATGTTGTCCGGTAATGCCACGCCCTCGCAGATGGGCGGATTCCTGATGGCGCTTCGGGTGCGCGGCGAGACCGTCGAGGAGATCACCGGCGCCGCCCGCGCCATGCGGGCGAAAGCGCTCATGGTGCAGGCGCCCGCGGACGCCATCGACACCTGCGGCACCGGCGGCGATGGGTCCGGCAGCTTCAACATCTCCACCGCGACCGCGCTAGCGGTCGCCGGCGCCGGCGTGCCGGTGGCAAAGCACGGCAACCGCAATCTCTCCTCCAAATGCGGCTCGGCCGACGTCTTGGCGGCGCTCGGCGTCAACATCGACGCCGACCCAGCCCTGGTGCGGCGCGCGATCGAGGAGGCGAAGATCGGTTTCCTGATGGCGCCGCGTTATCACGGCGCATTTCGCCACGTCATGCCGACCCGGGTCGAGCTCGGCACCCGCACGATCTTCAATCTGCTAGGTCCGCTCTCGAACCCCGCGGGCGCCAAGCGGCAGTTGCTCGGCGTGTTCGCGCAGGAATGGGTGCGGCCGCTCGCGGAGGTGCTGGGCAAGCTCGGCAGCGAACGGGCCTGGGTGGTACATGGCGAGGGCATGGACGAGCTCACCACCACCGGCACCAGCGTGGTCGCGGAATTGAAGGACGGCAAGGTCACGAGCTTCGAGGTGAAGCCCGAGGAACTCGGCTTGCCGCGCACAAGCCGCAGCGCCATCGCCGGGAGCGATCCTGCCGAGAATGCCGAGCGCATGAGGGCCCTGCTCAAGGGCGAGAAGGGGCCGATCCGCGACATCGTGCTGCTGAATGCGGGCGCGGCGCTGGTGGTCGCGGGCCGAGCGCGCACTCACAGCGAGGGGCTCGCTCTCGCCGCTCGGTCGATCGACGGCGGCAAGGCCGCCGCCGCGCTCGCCGCGATGGTGACCATCACCAACGAGCCGGCGCCGCTGCCGCCGCCATGAGCGACGTGCTCAAGCGGATCTGCGAGACCAAGCGGCAGGAGGTCGCGCGCGCCAAGGCAGAGCGGCCGCTCGGCGAGGTCGAGCGCGCCGCTCGCACCGCGACACCGCCCCGCGGGTTCCTCGCCGCGCTCAAGCGTGCTTCCGGCGCTGGCGGCTACGGTCTCGTTGCCGAGATCAAGCGGGCTAGCCCGAGCGCCGGGTTGATCCGCCCTGATTTTGATCCGGCGAGGCTCGCGCGTGCCTATTCGCGCGGCGGTGCCACGTGCCTCTCCGTCCTGACCGACGCGCCCTACTTCCAGGGCCGGCCCGAATATCTCGCGGCCGCGCGAGACGCGGTGACCCTGCCGGCGCTGCGCAAGGACTTCATGCTCGATCCCTATCAGATCACCGAGAGCCGCGCGCTCGGCGCCGATTGCGTGCTGCTGATCATGGCGGCGTTGGAGGACGTCCAAGCCGCGGAGCTCGAGAGCGCCGCAACCGCGCTCGGCATGGACGTGATGGCGGAGGTGCACGACCGGAGCGAGCTCGAGCGCGCACTCCGGTTGGAGACGCCGCTCATGGGCATCAACAATCGCGATCTCAAGTCCTTGAAGGTCGATCTCGCCACCAGCGAGAACCTCGCGCACGACGTTGGCTCCGAGCGCCTCGTCGTGAGCGAGAGCGGCCTCCATGGGCCGAACGACCTCGCCAGGATGGCGGCCGCGGGCATTCGGTGCTTCCTGGTGGGCGAATCGCTGATGCGCCAAGCCGATGTCGAGGCGGCGACTCGCGCCCTGCTCACTCCACTTCCCGCCACTGCACCCGTGTAACCCGTGGCGACCCTCAGCCATTTCGACACCAAGGGGGCGGCACGCATGGTCGACGTCTCCGAGAAGTCGGAGACCGAGCGCGTCGCGACCGCGACCGCCACCGTGCTCATGGCGAAGGAGACCCTGGACCTCGTGCTCAAGGGCCGTGTGAAGAAGGGCGATGTGCTGTCGGTCGCTCGGCTCGCGGGGATCATGGGCGCCAAGCGCACTCCTGACCTGATCCCGCTGTGCCATCCATTGGCGCTCTCGTCGGTCTCGGTCGAGCTGACGCCCGATCCGGCCAGACATGCCATTGATATCGCCGCGACATGCAAGGTCACGGGACGGACGGGCGTCGAAATGGAAGCATTGACAGCGGCTTCCGTGGCGGCACTCACCATCTATGACATGTTGAAATCCGTCGATCGCGCGATGCTCATAACCGACTTGAGGTTGTCCTATAAATCAGGCGGTAAGTCAGGCACTTACGAGGCGAAACGGTGATTTCAGTCGAGGAAGCGCTGAAGCGGCTGCTGGAGCCGTTGAAGCCGCTTGCGGCCGAGCAGGTGGCGCTTGCGGACGCTTTCGGGCGCGTGCTCGCGGAGCCGCTGATCGCGCGGCGCACGCAGCCCCCGGCTGCGCTTTCCGCCATGGACGGCTACGCCGTGCGCGCCAGCGATGTCGCCAGCGTGCCGGCTCGACTCCGCGTGGTCGGCTCGGTGCCGGCGGGACAGTCCTACGCTCGTGCGGTCAACAGCGGCGAAGCGGTGCGCATTTTCACGGGCGCACCGCTGCCCGCGGGCGCCGACGCGATCGTGATCCAGGAGGACACCGAGCGCGACGGCGACATCGTGATCGTGCGCCAGGGCGCGCCGAAGGGCCGCTACGTGCGACCGGCGGGTCTCGATTTCGTCGCGGGCGCCGAGGGCCTTCCCGCGCGGCGTCTGCTCACCGCTCGCGACATTGGGCTCGCGGCCGGCATGGACCGGCCCTGGCTCATGGTGCACCGGCGGCCGAGGGTCGCGATCCTCTCGACTGGCGACGAAATCGTGATGCCCGGAGAGCCCATCGGGCCTAACCAGATCGTGAGCTCCAACAGCCTGGCGCTAGGTGCCTTCGTCAGCGCCTGCGGCGCGGAGCCGCTGCAACTCGGCATCGCCGCCGACACGCCGGACTCCGTGCGCCGCCTCGCCGAGGGTGCACGCGGTGCGGACCTCCTCATCACCACCGGCGGCGCGTCGGTCGGCGAGCACGATCTCGTCAAGGACTCACTGCGCGCCGACGGACTCGAGCTCGACTTCTGGCAGATCGCGATGCGGCCGGGGAAGCCGCTGATGGTCGGGCGCTATCGGGACACGGCGATGGTGGGGTTGCCCGGCAATCCCGTCTCCACGCTCGTCTGCGCACTCATCTTCCTGAAGCCGGCGATCGAACGCCTCTCGGGTCTCGATCCCGTCGCCGAGCCACCCGTCACCGCGCGGCTCGCCGTTCCGCTCGGGGCGAACGACCGCCGGCAGGACTATCTCCGCGCCACGCTTGCGCGCGCGTCGGACGGCGAGCTCGAGGCAAAGCCTTTCGAGAAACAGGACAGTTCCATGATGTCGCTGCTGGCGCGCTCGGATTGTCTCGTCGTTCGCCCCCCGAACGCGCCCGCCGTTAAGGCGGGCGAGCGCGTCACCGTCATTCCGCTCGGCGGCGGACGCCTCGCGCTCTGAGCGCGGGCGCGATCCGGGGACCTCGTGGAGACATTGGCGCTCAAGCTCGTCCTGACTCCGGCGCTGATCGGCGTCTCGACGCTGGTCGGGCGGCGCTGGGGCCAGGCGGTCGGCGGCTGGCTCGTGGGCTTGCCGCTGACCTCCGGCCCGGTGGTGCTCTTTCTGGCGCTCGATCACGGCACCGCCTTCGGTGCGGACGCGGCACAGGGTGCGCTGCGCGGCCTTGTGGCGGAAACCTGCTTTGCCGTCTGCTATGCCTGGACGGCGCAGTGGCGGACGTGGCCCCTCGCCCTCCTCTCGGGCACCGCCGGTTTCGTGGTGGCGGGTATCGCGATGCAGGGGCTGGCGCCGGCACCGGTCATATTGGTGGCGATGGTCGTCGGTGGTCTGGTGCTCGCGCTGCGGATCCTGCCGCGTTTCACCGGCATCGCCGGTGCGGTGCGGCCGCAGAGCTGGGATTTGCCGGCGCGCATGGTGACGGCGACGCTCCTGGTGCTCGCGCTCACTTCGGCAGCGGAGTGGCTTGGGCCGCAGCTGAGCGGCATCATCTCGACTTTTCCGGTGTTCGCTGGCGTGCTGACGGTTTTCGCGCACCAAGCCCTCGGCAAAAGCGCGGCCATCAACGTGCTGCGAGGCCTGCTTCTCGGGCTCTTCTCCTTTGCGGCGTTCTTCGTCGCGCTGGCGGTCACCATCGAGCGGTTCGGCATCGCCACGGGATTCGTCGCGGCTCTCGCCGCCGCGCTCGCGGTGCAGACGCTGTCCTTGCTGATCGCGCGACATACCATGCGGCGTCCCTGAGGGATCACTAAGATTTGACTCAGCCCGAATCGGCGCGGATTTCCTGCGGTTAGCGCTTGACCTTCGGAGAGAACTAAACTAGAACGCCGCCCAGTTGTTGTTTTGTTCCTCGATGGGTGTCGGTGACTCGACCACGGCGGAGACCCAGGTCCCATGCTTACCAAGAAGCAACACGAGCTCCTGCTCTTCATCAATCGGCGCCTCAGCGACACCGGCGTCTCGCCCTCCTTCGAGGAGATGAAGGAAGCACTGAAGCTCAAGTCGAAGTCGGGCATCCACCGGCTGATCAGCGGCCTCGAGGAACGCGGCTTCATCAAGCGGCTGGCGCACCGGGCCCGGGCCCTCGAGGTGGTGAAGCTGCCCGAGGAGACGGCGGTCGCCACACCCCGCGCCGAGCGCGGGCGCTTCTCGCCCACCGTGATCCGTGGCGACTTCAAATCCGCCTTCTCCGGGGCCTCAGCATCCACCGCTGCGGCGAGCAACGAGGCAATGCATTTGCCGCTCTACGGCAAGATCGCTGCCGGCACACCCATCGAGGCGCTGCGCGACCAGACGACCAGCGTCGGCATCCCCGCGAGCCTCCTGGGTAGCGGCGAGCACTATGCGCTCGAGATCGAGGGCGACAGCATGATCGACGCCGGCATCTTCGACGGCGATACCGTGGTGATCCAGCGCTGTGATACCGCCGAGAACGGCAGCATCGTCGTGGCTCTCATCGACGACGAGGAAGTCACGCTGAAGCGCCTGCGCCGACGCGGCGCCTCGATCGCGCTCGAGCCCGCCAACAAGACCTACGAGACCCGCATCTTCGGCCCCGACCGCGTCAAGGTGCAGGGCCGGCTGGTGGGCCTCCTGCGGCGGTACTGAGCGCCGCGCGGTCCGGCCCGCGCGGCGGGACCCAGGGCCGTGACCCGCGCCAATCTCGAACGCTCTGGATCGTGAGGCGATCGCTGTCGAGCCAGACTGCGTAGCTGCCGTTGTGCCAGGTGTCGAATCCGTCGATCACCGGCTTTGTCCTGCATTCGCCGCGGGCCGGCACTGGGGTCACCACGAGATCGGCGCGGGCGCAGTCCTCGGCGAGCGCGGTCGCGCTCCGCTCGAGCGCTACGGCGCGGCCACTCGCTCTGTAGAGGCAGCCCTCGCGATCGCAGGTGAGCGTGCCGTCAGCGCTGGTGCCGATCTGCGGCCAGAGGAGGCCGCGGCCCACGGCGCCTCGGCGGGCCCAGGTGTCCTCGGCGTAGCGCGAGCGCTCGCGGCCGGAGACCAGGTAGGCGCCGTCCGAGCCGCGCACGGCCATCAGGCGGGACTCACCGTCGACCAGCACGTCAGGCGGCTGCGGTAGCAGCAACGTGAGATACCCTGCGGCGATCGGCGCGAGGCCGAGGAGGCGCCAACGCCGGCGCCAGACGCTGAGCCAGAATCCGCCGAAGGCCAGCAGCATCAGGCCCCAGACCGGCATCGACGGCACCAGCTGCGCGGCACCGGGCCATGAGGTCACCACGCGCGCCACATCGGCGATGGCGTCGATACCCCAGCCCATCGGCACCAGCGCCACGCGCTCCAGGCCGAAGGGCATGAGCGCGCAGCCAAGCATCGCCCAGGGCAAGACCCAGAGCCCCGTGATCGGCACTGCCACGATGTTCGCGGCGACGGAATAGACGGCGTAGCGGTTGAAATGGAATACGGTGAAGGGCGTCGTCGCGACGGTGCTCACCACGGTCGTGAAGACGATGGCGAGCAGGTGCAGCCCCCAGCGCCGCACGATGCCGGCATCGCGGTACCAGCCGCCGATCCGCGCGCGGAAGGTCTCGTAGAACGCGACCAGCCCCGCGACCGCCGCGAAGGACATCTGGAACGCCGCCGTCGTGACCGAGTACGGGCTCGCCAGCATGATCGCAAGAGCTGCCCAGGCGAGCGCGCGGGCCGACAGGCTCAAGCGGTCCAGCAGGACCGCGAGCAGCACCAGCGTGGTCATGACGAAGGAGCGGCGCGACGAGACGGTGGCGCCCGAGAGCAGCAGGTAACCGAAGGTGACCAGAAGCGCCGCCAGCGCGGCGCCCTTCTTGGTGTTGAAGCGAAGCGCCACCCACGGTACCAGCGCGAGCCCCGCGCGCACCGCGAAGAAGGCGATCCCCGCCACGAGGCCCATGTGTAGGCCCGCGATCACGAGGATGTGGGCAAGACCCGCGTCGCGGAACGCCTGCGCATCCGCCTCGGGGATCGCGTGGGTCTCGCCGGTGATGATCGCCGCCGCGATGCCGCCAGTGGTTCCCGGCAGCGCCGCCATAATGCGCTCGCTCATGGTCGTGCGCAGCGCGGCGACCCAGAGACGCCACGTGGTCGGCGGCTCGTCCGAAAACGGGCGCAGGGAACCCCTGGCATAGCCGACGGCGCCCAGCCGATCGAAATAGGCGCGGCGCTGGAAATCATAGGCACCGGGCATCGCGGGGCCGGCGGGAGGATAAAGCTGCGCAAGCACGGAGACGCCTTCGCCGGGGATCGCCGCGCCCGCGCTTTCCCTAAGCGTGATCCGGATCCGCGCCGGCAACTTTCCGCGCGGCAGCTCTCCGATACGGCGGGGCTCGAGCGTGATCCGCTTCCCTTCCGGCAGCGGCTCGACCTCGATGATGCGGCCCTCCACGACGACGCTTCCGGTCGGGCGCTCCAGCACGGGCGCCGCCACGAGCCGCGTCTCGACCTCCGCCGCGGCGAAGCCGACCGCGACGGCGGCAAGGGCGAGCGCCGCGGCGATCCGCCGCTCGTGCCAGCGCTCGAGGGCGACGCGCGAGACGGCGATCGCCGCCAGCGTCAATCCAAGCCATAAAGGCGGCTCGATCGTCAGCGAGAAATAGATGCCGATGCCGGTACCGAGAAGGACCGGCAGCCAGAGGAACCAGCGGTCGCGCTCCGCGAAGACCGCGTTCCGGACAGCCCCAACAAAGTTAAGGAACGCCGGAAACGGAGCGAGGCCGGGGCGTATGGCGCCCGCGATCTTCGTCTCCTCGGCAACTCCCGACATGGCAGTGACTGTAGCCGGGAACCCCTGAGGACCCAACCGCCTTGGTTGAGGGCGACCACGGGTGCAGCCCTGATCCCGGGTGGCGTTCGCGGATGCCGTGTCTGCGAACGAGAGAAGCGCCTATCCGACGAGTGCCGACTCGCGCTGCGCTCGCCGCGAGCGGGCGACACAGGTATGTGCCCTCAATGCGAGCCCTCATAGATGAGAGCGCATAGGAGTTGGGTCACGGTTGCCCCGTCCTCAGACAACGGCAGCCACATGGCCTCATAGCGGTAAAGGCGGTCGTCCAGAGTGTGGGCGTAGTGTACGAGGGTCGGTTGGGCGGATTCGACCAGTCCCACACACCGCTCGATCGCGTATTTTCGGTATTCAGGGGTCGGCAATTCATCCAATAATTTGCCCGTGAGGTCGAATTCCGATCGCCGCACTCTCTCGGTGCCGTGCACCCGTACGCGAAAGCGCAGCGGGTTGCGCAGTACATCGATCAACATCAGGTGTGCTAGGATATAAGGGAAGTCGACCGGGTCGATATCCCGCCTCGCTGGGAGGCGTCGCGAGCCACTGCGTTCAAGCCAGTATGAATAGAGCCGCTGCAGACGAGGTTCCTTGATCTCCGACGGGTAGTCCCTCAATGAGATGACGCGCGGGTCCATGCCTATGTGCTCTCATCTCAATTCGATGGCGCTGAGGGCCTCCGCAGGCGCGCCTAATCCTCACCATCATCCACGGTATCGGTGTCGGCGGTGACATCGTTGGCCCATCTGAGCGAGTTCACCATCCGCCAGAAGATGTCGGATTGGAACGCATAGTCCTGCGGCCGTGAGGCGCTCCCCATGAAAAACGTGATCTTTCGCACTCCGTCCTGGAACGGAACCACGATCTGGCACGCAAGGTCGTTGTTGCGCTCGCCTCGGCTCCCTGTGCTCGCGAAGGTGATGCACGGCATGCCGCCGATCGAGAGCCGCCGGCGTCCTTCCATCGGGTTCCCGCCGGCGACGTAGTCGGTCTCCTCTTCGAGCGATCGCCGCGTGTACTCCACACCGACGTAGATGCTTCCATAGGCGGCGCCGCCCGGCGGAGCAAATGCGGCATCGACATTGCCGCCACCATCGACCTCGGACCATCCCGGCGGAGTATCAATCGTGTAGATCCCCATCTGCCCGGTATAGACGCTGCCTCTCGACTGTCCGGCAACTGGAACCGGGGGAGCCGGACCTTGGTCGGCTGGAACGTCACAAGACGACACCGACGCCATGCTGACAAGAAGCGTGATCCCCGTGAGCACTCTCATTGTGGCGCTCCCCGTGCGCTACCTCGGCTCAAACGATATGCACGCGACCACCGCTCGGCAATGACCGTTCAACTTACCCGCTTGCACTCGGACGCCATTGTGCCCGAGCGCCGCTCCTCAGTTGGTGCCACCGGTCGATGACGGGTCGCGGCGGACATGCTACACAGCCGGCCGTTCTCGGTCTTTTGAAGGCACGCGCGGCACGGTCATGAGCGTCGTCGTTCGGTTCGCCCCCTCGCCCACCGGCTACCTCCACATCGGAGGCGCGCGGACGGCGCTGTTCAATTGGCTCTACGCCAAGCATCACGGCGGCAGGTTCCTGCTGCGCATCGAGGACACCGATCGCGCGCGGTCGACGCAGGCGGCGGTGGACGCCATCATCGACGGGATGACATGGCTGGGTCTCGACTGGGACGGCGACGTCGTCATGCAGTCGGCGCGCATGGCGCGGCACGCCGAGCTCGCCCGCGCACTCCTGGCGCAGGGCCGCGCCTATCACTGCTACTGCACGCCGGAGGAGCTCGAGACCATGCGCGAGCGCGCGCGCAAGGAAGGCCGGCCCGTGCGGTACGACGGCACGTGGCGCGATCGGGTTCTCGACGGACCGCTCCCCAACGTGCCGCCGGTGATCCGCCTCAAGGCGGAGCAAGAGGGCGAGACCGTGATTGAGGATCGCGTACAGGGCCGCGTCGTCGTCTCGAACCAGCAGCTCGACGACCTCATCATCCTCCGGAGTGACGGGACGCCCACCTACAATTTCTCGGTCGTGGTCGACGACCACGACATGGAGATCACGCACGTCATCCGCGGCGCCGACCACCTCACCAACGCGTTCCGCCAGACGCAGATCTACCGGGCCCTCGGCTGGGCCGAGCCGGTGTTCGCGCATGTCCCGCTGATCCACGGGCCCGACGGCGCCAAGCTATCCAAGCGCCATGGCGCGCTCGGTATAGAGGCCTATCGCGAGATGGGCTATCTGCCGGAGGCACTGCGGAACTATCTGCTGCGGCTCGGCTGGGGTCACGGCGATGCCGAGATCATCTCGACGGAGCAAGCGATCGCGTGGTTCGACATCGACGCCGTGGGTCAGGCCCCCGCGCGCTTCGATTTCGTGAAGCTCGCAAACCTGAACGGGCATTACATCCGCGAGGCCGCCGACAGCCGGCTCGGCGAACTGGTGACGCCGCGCCTCGAGATTGCGCTCGGCCGCGCGCTCGATGGTGGCGAGCGCGCCCGGCTCGTGGCCGCGATGCCCGGCCTCAAGGCGCGCGCCAAGACCCTAGTCGAGTTGGCGGAGAACGCCCGCTTCTATGTCGAGCACAGGCCGATCCCGAGGGACCCAAAGGCCGAAGCGCTACTCACGTCGCAAGCGCGCATGTTGCTGTCGAGCCTGAGCCCCAAGCTCGCGGCATCCGCCTGGGAGCCCGGCGCGCTCGAGGAAGCCGTGCGGCGGCAGGCCGACGGCATGGGGCTGAAACTGGGTGCCCTCGCGCAACCCTTGCGTGCTGCGCTATCCGGCAGCACCACCTCGCCGCCCATTTTCGAGGTGATGGCGGTGCTTGGCAGGGACGAGACCCTGGGCCGGCTCGCCGATGCCATCGGCGCGTAATGCCGAGCATTTGATAATCGGTGAGCACCGTCCTATGCTCAGATTATATTGCGCCGCACAATGGCTGATCCAGGGATGCCACCGATGAACGCCAAGAGCTCGGCCGCCAAGCCCGCGGCACAGACCAACGAAAACGTCACCCTCACCGACAACAGCACCGGCAAGCAGGTGGTGCTGCCGTTGCTCCCCGGTACGATCGGGCCGAAGGTCATCGACATCCGGCATCTCTACACCGAGACCGGACACTTCACCTACGACCCCGGCTACATGGCGACAGGCTCGTGCGAGTCCAAGATCACCTACATCGACGGCGACGCGGGCGAGCTACTCTATCGCGGCTACCCGATCGAGGACCTCGCGGAGCAAAGTGACTTCATGGAGGTGGCCTACCTCCTGACCAAGGGCGAGCTCCCCAACGCCGCCGAGAAGGCGCAGTTCGAGCGCGACATCACCATCCACACCATGGTGCACGAGCAGATCAATGCGTTCTTCCGCGGCTTCCGGCGCGACGCCCATCCGATGGCGGTGCTGTGCGGCGTGGTGGGTGCCCTTTCGGCCTTCTATCACGATTCCACGGACATCTCCGACCCGCGCCAGCGGCTGGTCGCCTCCTATCGGCTGATCGCCAAGATGCCGACTATCGCGGCCATGGCGTACAAGTACTCGGTCGGTCAGCCCTTCATGTATCCGCGCAACGACCTCAAATACGCCGCCAACTTCCTGCACATGACGTTCGCGGTGCCCTGCGAGCCCTACAAGGTCAATCCGGTGGTGGCGAAGGCGCTTGACCGCATCTTCCTGCTGCACGCCGACCACGAGCAGAACGCATCGACTTCGACCGTGCGGCTCGCGGGTTCTTCCGGCGCGAACCCCTTCGCCTGCATCGCCGCCGGCATCGCCTCGCTCTGGGGCCCAGCCCATGGCGGCGCCAACGAGGCTGTGCTGAAGATGCTGGGCGAAATCGGCGACCGCAAGCGGATCCCCGAGTTTATCAAGCGCGCCAAGGACCCGAACGACTCCTTCCGCCTGATGGGCTTCGGGCACCGCGTCTACAAGCACTACGATCCTCGCGCCAAGGTACTGCAGCGCGCATGCCATGAAGTATTGGACGAGCTCGGCATCCGGCAAGAGCCGATGCTCGATCTCGCCATGGAGCTGGAGCGGATCGCGCTCGAGGACGACTACTTTGTCCAGCGCAAACTCTACCCCAACGTGGATTTCTATTCCGGCATCATCCTGCGTGCGATCGGCTTCCCGACTGCGATGTTCACCGCGCTCTTCGCGATCGCGCGCACCGTCGGCTGGGTCGCGCAGTGGAACGAGATGATCGAGGATCCCAGCCAGAAGATCGGGCGCCCGCGCCAGCTCTACACCGGTGCCACGCGCCGGCCCTACGTGCCGGTGGAGAAGCGTGGATAGGGCGCACCGGCGGCCACGCCAGGGCGGCGGCGACCGCGGTAACGCCCGCTTCGCCGCGACCCGCGGTGCCTTCGCCGCCCGCAAACCCGCGAACGACAATCGCCTGGACCTCAGAGGCTGGATCGAGCGCATCGCCGCCGTAGCGCTGCTAATCGGGCTTGCGGCCCTGCTGGCCTGGAGGGCCGCGAGCTAGCGCACGCGCTTCGCGAGGAACGCGGCCATCCGGTCTCTCGGCTCGCTGGTGCGGTAGGCGTCCGCGAAGGCATCGATACCCCGCTCGATCGCGGCGCCGAGCGAGCGATCCTCCCAGTCCCGGATGAGCGCCTTCTGCAAACGGATGGCTCGCGGACCCGCGGCAAGGATCGCCGCCACGCAGCTCTCGACGACCGCATCGAGCGCTGCCGATCCGACCACTCGCTCGACCAGGCCCCATCGCTCGGCCCGCGCGGCATCGATGATGTCGCCGGTGTAGAGCAGCCATCGCGCGCGCCCCCAGCCGACGAGGCGCGGCAACAGAGCCGCCTCGATGACCGAGGGTATCCCGACATTGACTTCGGGCATTCCGAAGCGCGCCGTGTCGACTGCGATGCGGAGATCGCAGGAGGCCGCGATCTCGAGCCCGGCGCCCAGCGCGTAACCCTCGATCCGCGCGATCACCGGCACCGGGAGCCGCCGGATCGCGTCACAGGCGCGATGGAGGCCCGTGATGAAGCTTCGCGCGCTTTCGGGATCGAGACCCGCCATGGCACCGATATCGGCGCCGCCGATGAAGGCTAGCTCGCCGGCTCCGCGCAGGACGACGACGCGCAGCGCTTCGTCCGCCGCGAGTCCGTTCAACGTGCGCTCGAGCGAGCCGATACCGGTGGTATCCAGGATGTTGAGCTTAGCGGGATTGTCGACGGTGACGGTGGCGACGCAGCCCGCCTCACCGCGGCTCTCGACGGCGAGCCGAATCTCAGTCATCGGCGCCGCTCCGCGATCAGCGCCAGGACGCAATCCGCGGCCCTGAGACCGGGCGACGTATCGCCACGACCCAGGCGATCCAGCCCCTCGCGGCAAGCCTCGAGCTGCCGCTCGCGCGCGAGCCGGTCGTCAATCAGGCGCGTGAGCTCACGTGCCAGCGGCTCGGGCGCGCAATCGTGTTGCAACAGCTCTGGGATCGCCGGACGGTCGAGGATGAGATTCAGCAGGTTCACGAAGCGGACCTTGACGAGCCGCCGCAGGATCGCATGCGTGATTGCATTGACCCGGTAGGTTACCACCATCGGCAGCTCCGCGAGCGCCACCTCGAGCGTCACCGTGCCCGAGGCCGCGAGCGCCGCGTTGCTGGCGGCGAAGGCGTCGTATTTCGGCCCATTGCCCCGCACGGCGACGGTCGGCACGGGCCAGTTCTTGGCCTCACGCGCGACGTCGTCATAGACGGTGCCGACGGTTGGGATCACCACGCGGAGAGCTCGGTAACGGCGACTGAGTCGCTCGATCGTGGCGCGGAACACCGGCATCAGCCGGTGTACCTCGCCCCGCCGGCTCCCCGGTAGAACCGTGATCAGGGGAGCATCGCCCTCGATGCCGTGGCGGCTACGGAAGGTGGGACCATCCCCGCGATCCGCACCGCTCTCGACCACGGGATGGCCGACATAGGTGCAGCCGAGACCCACGGCCTGGAAATAGGGCGGCTCGAACGGCAGCAGCGCCATCAGGTGATCGTACCAGCGCGCCATGCGCCGCGCGCGGCCGGCGCGCCAGGCCCAGACCATCGGCGCCACGTAGTGAATCAGCAGGACTCGCTCACCGTGGCGTCGAAGCCGTTGCGCGACGCGCCAGGTGAAGCCGGAGCTGTCGATGGTGACGACCGCGTCGGGCTGCGCCGCACGCACGGCGGCGACCGTCTCGTTGACGCGGCGAAAGATCCGGCGCGCCCGCGGCAGCACCTCGGCGACGCCCATGACGGCCAAGTCCCGGATCGGCACCAGGCTCTTCAGCCCCGCGGCTTCCATGGCCTCGCCGCCGACGCCGGCGAAGCGCACGGCACCACCTGTGCGATCGCGCAGCGCGGCCATGAGCCGCCCGCCCAGCGCATCTCCCGAGGGCTCGCCCGCAATCAAGAAGACGAGCGGACCCTCGGTGCCCGCCGCCGGTTCGCTCATGACCGCTTGACGCCGACCACGAACAGGCCGGCACCGTCCGCGGCCGCCACCACCGCCGGGCGGTCGATCACCAGCGCCATGCCGGCCTCGATAGCGATGCCCCGTAGCCCCGCGCGCGCGCAGGCGTGCACGGTGGCCGCACCGACGGTCGGCAAATCCGCGCGGCGCTCCTGGCCGGGCTTCGCGGCCTTGATCAGCACGCCCCCCGGTCCCTCGCCCTGAAGCCGGCCAGCACGCTCAATCAATGCGTCTGTGCCTTCGGCGGCCTCGAGACCGAGCACGATCCCTTGCTGGACCACCACGGCCTGGCCGACATCGACGGCGCCGAGCGCGCGCGCGACCTCGAGTCCGCGCGCGACGTCGGCGAGCGCTTGTGCGTCGGGCACGATCTTCCCCCAGGAACCCTCGGGCGCCACCAGGCTCTCAAGCAGATCGTGCAGGCCGACGATGCGGAAGCCCTCGAACTCGAACTCCTTGATGATCGCGCTGAGCAGGCCATCATCGCCGAGGGCGCGCAGCCCGATGCGCGCCAGAAACTTGGCGGCGCGCCAATCCGGTCGGATAGAGGCCAGGGTGGGTCGCCGCACCGGGCCCGCCATCACCAGCTCCTGGACGCCGTTCTCGCGCAACAGGCGCAGCGCCTCGGCCCCGGCGCCTAGTCTGATGCTCGCATGAGGCACGCCCGCGAAATCGTCGGGATTCGCGGCGCCCTGCAGTGCCAGCACGAAGACCGACCGGTCGGCGGCACGGCAGGCGTCGATCAGGCGGAGCGGCAACTCGCCGGAGCCGGCGAGTATGCCGAGCTTAGGCGCCATTGATGCCTTGCGGCCGGCAGAGACCGCGCTGGGAATCCGCGCGGATGAACGCCACGATGTCGCGCACGGACTCGACGTCCGGGAATTGCCGCGCGACCTCGTCGACGCGCTCCGCCAGCGTGCCGGCTTCGCCGAACAGCATCTGGTAGGCGGTGCGCAGCGCCTGCATCTGCTCGCGCGAGAAGCCGCGCCGCTGCAGGCCCACGATGTTGAGGCCCACCAGCCGCGCGCGGTCGCCGACCACCTGGCCATAAGGGATGACGTCGCGCTCGACCCCGGTGACGCCGCCGATCATGGCGTGCTTGCCGATGCGTACGAACTGATGCACCGCGGAGAGACCGCCGAGGATGGCGAAATCGCCGATCGCCACGTGGCCCGCGAGCGTCGCGTTATTGGCCATGATGACGTTGTCGCCGATCTTGCAGTCGTGCGCGACATGCGCGCCCACCATGAAGAGGCAACCGTCGCCGACCCGAGTCAGCATGCCGCCGCCGGTGGTGCCGGGGTTCATGGTGACGTGCTCGCGCACGATGTTGCGCCTGCCGATCTCCAGGCGGGATGTCTCGCCGCGATATTTCAGGTCCTGCGGCTGATGCCCGATCGAGGCAAAGGGGAAGATGCGGGTCTCGGCGCCGACGACCGTGCGGCCCGTCACGACAACGTGCGAGAGCAGCTCGACCCGGTCCTGCAGCTCGACCTCTTTCCCAACGACGCAGTAGGGGCCGACGCGCACAGTCTCCGCGAGCCTCGCCCCCGGCTCGATCACCGCGGTCGGATGAATGGACGCCATTTGCGGACGAAACTCAGTCGCCCATGATCATGGCGGCGTAAGTCGCCTCGGCACACAGGTTGCCGTCAACCTTGGCCTGGGCCTCGAATTTCCAGACGTTGCCACGGTGCCGGAGGGACGACACATGGACCTTCAAGGTGTCGCCGGGCACCACGGGCCGGCGGAAACGCGCATTGTCGACGCTCATGAAATAGACGAGCTTGCCCTGCGCCGCCGAGCCCAGCGTGTGCACCACCAGCACCGCCGCGGTCTGCGCCATCGCCTCGATGATCAGCACGCCCGGCATCACCGGGCGCGCGGGGAAATGTCCCTGGAAAAAGCCCTCGTTGATGGTGACGTTCTTGACGCCGATCGCCCGCTCGCCGGCCACCACGTCGACCAGCTTGTCGATCATCAGGAAGGGCGGGCGATGCGGGATCAACTCCATGATCCGGAGCGTGCCGATCTCCGTCACTTCTGCGCCCACCGTCTGCTCACTCGCTTCCATCGTCACTCGCCCTTGCGCCTCGCCAGCCGCCGCAGGGTGGCAATCTGGCGAAAGTACTCGTATGCGGGCATGGCGGGATTGCCCGCCACCGTCACCCCCGCCGGCACGTCCTTCATGATCCCGGATTTCGCGCCGATCCGGGCGCCGTTTCCGATCACGAGGTGCCCACTGAGGCCGCCTTGACCGCCGATCATGACCCCGTCGCCGAGTTTGGTACTGCCGGAGATGCCGACCTGAGCCACGAGCACGCAACCGCGCCCGATCTGCACGTTGTGCCCGATCTGGACCAGATTATCAATCATGGTGCCGGAACCGATCACGGTATCCGGGCCCGCGCCCCGGTCGATCGTGGAATTTGCGCCGATTTCTACGTCATCACCGATGATCACACGACCAAGCTGCGGCACCTTCACCACGCCTTTGGAATCGGTGGCGAAGCCGAATCCGTCCTGGCCGATCCGCACGCCCGGAAAGAGCGTGACGCGCGAGCCGATAACCGCATGGCTCACGGTCACATGGGGGCCGATCCGGACGTCGTCGCCGAGTTGGCAGGCCTCGCCGATCACGCTTCCTGCGCCGATGCGGCAACGCCGCCCGATCTCGGCGCGCGCCTCGATCACGGCATAGGGACCCACGACGGCACTGTCGCCGATCCGGGCGGCCGGATCGACGATCGCGCTCGGGTGGATCCCCGGCTCCACCTCGGGCTCCCGATAGAAAGCTTGCGCAGCGAGCGCAAATGCCTTGTAGGGGGAGGGCGTCAGCAGAAGCGCCAGCCCCTTCGGCGCGCGCTGGGCATAGGCCGGCTGCACGAACGCCGCGCCCGCGCGCGTCGTCCCGAAAGCGGGCAGATACTTGAGGTTGTCCAAAAATGTAACGTCGTGCCCCCGCGCGGTCTCGAGGGACGCCACGTCGCGCATCAAGCGCTCGGGATCGGCATTCTCGCCGAGTTGCGCGCCGGTCTTCTCCGCCAGCGCCTTGAGGCTTAGCGGCCCGCCCAACGTAAAGAAGCGGGGATCGGCCATCGCATCACGGTTTCTGCTGCAACTGCAAGGGCGCCGGCTGAAGCTGCAGATTAAGCAGCGGCGGCTGGGGATTCGTCTGCGTCTGCGCTTGGCCGGCGGACTTGGACTTGGCGGCGTCCGCCGCCGGCTTGGTGCCGGCGTCCACCGGCTTCGGCTGGTTGACCGTGACCGCGGGAAGCCGCTGATCCAGGCGCTGCATGGCGTCCGCCGTGATGTCGAATCCGTCCTTGCCGAAGATCACCGCCGCCTTCTGGATCACCAGATTGGCCTGGTGTTCGGCGGCGATCTCCGCCACCACCTGCAAGGCCCCTTCCTCGACTTTGTTCATGGCCTCGCTGTAGACGGCCTGCCACGCTTTCTGCTTCGCCTGCACGGTACGGTCGAGTTCCTGCAGGCGTTGCTGGAATTGACGGCCCTTCGCCTCGAACTGATCGGGCGCGAGAGTGGTGCGCTGACGTTCCAGCTCGGCGCGCGCCTTCTGCAACTCGTCCTCCTGCTGCGCCACCTCCTTCGAGAACGCCTGACGCTGCTTGTCCATCTGTCCCTGGACGCCCTTACCCGCCTTCGAGTTGTAGACGAGCTGCTGCATGTCCACCATCACGATGACGGGCGCCGGCGGCGCACCGGCCGTCGGCTGCGCCGACGCTGGCATGAGCGCGAGAACGACTGAGAG
>DATFRA010000234.1:0-6252 GCA_035263705.1 Allostellaceae bacterium | reverse complement strand
CCAGGACCGCCATGACCCGCCACTCCGGCACACTGAGGTTGAAGCGCCGCTCGTAACTCCGCGCGATCGCGTTGGAGATCCGCAGCGTGAGGGTGGAGAGCCGATAGGGCAGAAACCGCTCGAGGATGAGGCCGTCTGCCTCCAGGACGGCGACGCCACGACGGGGGCTTGGATTTAGTTTCATTTGAAACTAAATTGCTGGGTATGACCGCCGGGGTCAAGCCCCGGCCCAATCCCTCCAGGGAGGGGACATGCCTCTCGCCGCCGAGACCGATCGTCCTGTGACCGAGCCGCCCCACGACCTCTGGGACAACCCCATGGGCACCGACGGTTTCGAGTTCGTGGAGTACACCGCGCCCGATACCGCGGCGCTCGGTCGGCTCTTCGAGAGCATGGGCTTTGCCGCCGTCGCCCGGCATCGCTCCAAGAAGGTGACGCTCTACCGCCAGGGCGACGTCAACTTCATCGTCAATGCGGAGCCCGAGAGCTTCGCTCAGGCCTTCGCGCGGCTCCACGGCCCCTCGGTCTGCGCCATCGCCTTCCGCGTGCGCGACGCCGCCCGCGCCTATGAGCGGGCGATCAAGCTGGGCGCCAAGCCGGTCGCCGGGAAGGTCGGGCCCATGGAGCTCAACATTCCCGCGATCGAGGGGATCGGCGGCAGCATCCTCTATCTCGTCGACCGCTACGGCGACCACACCATTTACGACGTCGACTTCGTCCCGCTTCCGGGCGCGGAGACGCGGCCTGCGGGCGTCGGTCTCGCGGGCGTCGACCATCTCACCCACAACGTGCACCAGGGCCGCATGGCGCTCTGGGCCAAGTTCTACGAAGACCTCTTCAACTTTCGCGAGGTCCGCTATTTCGATATCGAGGGCAAGCTCACGGGGCTGCGCTCGAAGGCGATGACCAGCCCCTGCGGCCGCATCCGCATCCCCATCAACGAGAGCGCCGACGACAAGTCGCAGATCGCGGAGTACCTCGCGGCCTATCACGGCGAGGGCATCCAGCACATCGCACTCGCGACCTCCGACATTTTCTCCACTGTCGAGGGGCTGCGCGCCAAGGGCGTCACCTTCATGGAGGTACCGGACACCTACTACGAGCAGGTGGACGCGCGGCTCCCCGGCCACGGCCAGGACCTGGGGCGGCTGCGCCGCAATCGCATTCTCGTCGACGGCGCGCCCACCAAGGGCGGCGGCCTGCTGCTGCAGATCTTCACCAACACGGTGATCGGCCCGATCTTCTTCGAGATCATCCAGCGCAAGGGCAACGAGGGCTTCGGCGAAGGCAATTTCCGCGCGCTCTTCGAATCGATCGAGCTCGACCAGATCCGCCGGGGTGTGCTCAAGAGCTAGGATTCACGACGGAGACCCGCAGGATGGCAGAAGCGCACTGCGTCCTTCGACGCGCTCCCTGCGGTCGCTTGCTCAGGATGAGGGCTTTTCTTTGTGCCATTTTCTACATCCCTCATCCTGAGCAAGCGTAGCGCGTCGAAGGACGCACCGCGCTTGTGCAATCCTCCGCGCGTACGTGGTCTTTCTTCAACGGGAGTGAGACGATGAAAAGCTGGATCCGGTTTCCTCGCGTCGAGGGCATGACCTCGCGGCAGGCGCACGCCGACCTGCCGCCCGGCACCTACGAGCGCGAGCTCGGCAAGGAGGGGTTCTTCGGGCCGGCGACGCAGATGGTGCACGCCCATCCGCCCACGGGCTGGACGCGCTGGGAAGGGCCGCTACGCCCACGGGCCTTCGATCTCACGAAGCTCAACGACGTCGCGGCCTCGCCTTGGGAGGCCGACGAGGTCCTGATGAACCCGCATCTGCGCTACCGGCTCTGGCGCACCAGCGGCGCGATGGACCACCTGGTGCGCAACGGCGACGGCGACGAGCTCCTGTTCGTGCACGAGGGCTCGGGCGATCTCTTCTGCGACTGGGGCCATCTTCGGTTCCGCGACGGCGACTACATCCTGCTGCCGCGGGGCGCGCAGTGGCGGGTCGCCTGCGAGGGTGCCGCGGTGTTCCTGATGATCGAGGCGACCAACGACGGCTATCGGCTGCCGGAAAAGGGGCTGGTGGGTGGCGCCGCGATCTTCGATCCGGCGGTGCTCGACGTGCCCGCGATCGACGACGCTTTCAAGGCGCAGCAGACGGCCAAAGGGAAGCGCGAGGAGTGGACCGTGCGCGTCAAGCGCCGGAACGCGATCTCAACCATCACCTATCCCTACAACCCGCTCGACGCGATCGGCTGGCACGGCGACCTGGCGCCGGTGCGGCTCAACTGGCGCGACATCCGGCCGATCATGAGCCACCGCGTGCACCTGCCGCCGTCGGCGCACACGACCTTCCTCGCCGACCGCTTTGTGGTCTGCACCTTCGTGCCGCGGCCCTTCGAGACCGATCCCGGCGCGCTCAAGGTGCCGTTCTTCCATTCGAACGACGATTTCGACGAAGTGCTGTTCTATCACCGCGGCGATTTCTTCTCGCGCGACAACATCCACGCGGGGATGGTGACGCTGCATCCCGGCGGCTTCCCGCATGGGCCGCATCCGAAGGCGCTCGCGGGCGCGCTCAAGCCGAAGAAGCCCGAGACCGACGAGGTCGCGGTGATGCTGGACGCGCGCGACGCCCTCGAGATATGCCGCCTGCCGCCGGGCGTCGAGTTCGAGGGTTATGTGAACTCTTGGCGCACGGATACGCCATGAAGCTCGCGACCCTGAAGCGCGGCGGCCGCGACGGCACGCTGGTCGTCGTGAGCCGAGACCTCGCGCGCTGCGTGGCGGTGCCGCAGATCTCACCGACCTTGCAGCGGGCGCTCGAGGATTGGTCGCTGGCCGAGCCGGCGCTCAGGGCGATCGCCGCGCAGCTCGAGCAGGGTAAGGTCGCCACCCAGCCTTTCGATCCGAGCCTCGCGGCGTCGCCGCTGCCGCGCGCCTTCCAATGGCTCGACGGCTCGGCCTATCTCTACCATGCCGAACTCGTGCGCAAGGCGCGCAAGGCGGAGATGCCCCAAAGCCTCTACAGCGATCCCCTGATGTACCAGGGCGGCTCCGACAGCTTCACTGGCCCGACCGACGACATTCTGGTGGCGGACGAAGCCTACGGCATCGACCTCGAGAGCGAGGTCGCAGTGATCGTCAGCGACGTGCCCATGGGGATTTCGGCCGAGCGGGCCGGGCAACACATCGTGCTCTTGATGCTCGTCAACGACGTGAGCCTGCGCAATCTGATCCCGCCGGAGCTGGCAAAAGGCTTCGGCTTCGTGCACGGCAAGCCCGCAACTGCCTTCTCGCCGGTGGCGGCGACGCCCGACGAGCTGGGCGCCGCCTGGAACGGCCGCACGGTGGCACTGCCGCTGATGAGCAGCATCAACGGCACCCTCTTCGGTCAGCCCAACGCCGGCCGCGACATGAATTTCGATTTCCCGATGCTGATCGCGCATGCCGCGAAGACGCGCGAGCTCGAGGCCGGCACCATCATCGGCTCCGGCACGGTCTCCAACCGTGATCCCGCGGCAGGCTCCGCCTGCCTCGCGGAGCGGCGCATGATCGAGACCATCGAAGGGGGCGCGCCCAAGACGCCATTCCTCAAATTCGGCGACCGCGTGCGCATCGAGATGAAGGACGCGGAGGGCCGCTCGATCTTCGGCACGATCGACCAGAAAGTGGTGCGCTATCAGCCACTCCGGTAGGATCGGCGTGGCAGAAGGTGAGGCACCTCGCATGAAGCTCTACGGCTACTTCCGCTCCTCGGCGGCGTTTCGCGTCCGGATCGCGCTCAATCTGAAAGGGCTCGACTACGAGCAGGCCTCGATCCATCTGCGCAAGAATCAGCAGTTCGGCGCCGACTACCTGAAACTCAACCCGCAGGCGTTGGTGCCGGCGCTCGAGGACGAGGGTCATCTCGTGCTGAGCCAGTCGCTCGCGATCATCGAGTATCTCGAGGAGACGCGGCCGACGCCGGCGCTCCTGCCGAAAGCGCCGCTGGCCCGCGCGCGCGTGCGCTCGCTCGGGCAGATGATCGCCTGCGATATCCACCCGATCGACAATCTTCGCGTGCTGCGCTATCTCGCGGACCCCCTCCGCCACGACGAGAAGACCGTCGAAACCTGGTTCAACCACTGGATCCGGCTCGGCTTCGAGGCGATCGAGCGGCGGCTCTCGAGCGAGGCCGACACGGGCCGGTTCTGCCACGGCGATGCGCCGGGCCTCGCCGATTGCTGCCTGGTGCCACAGGTGGTGAACGCGCGGCGCCACAAGAGCTTCGACTTCGCGCCCTATCCCACGATCATGCGGATCTTCGAGACCTGCCGCGGCGTGCCACAGGTCGCCGCGGCGTTCCCGGAGAAACAGCCGGACGCGGAGTAGGGCGCCCGGGTCGCGCTCAAGGTCCTGTCGGGAAGAATGCGCGAATGCGATGGCCGTCGAGGTCCACGGCAACGCAGGTGCGGCCGAAGTCGAGGTCGGTCGGCGCTTGCAGGATCCGGAGACCTCGCGCCGTCCAATCCGCATGCGTGGCGTCGACCGCATCGGCATCGCGGACCGTGAAGGCGATCTCGCCGCCGCCACCGCCGGCGGCCGCCGTAGGCTCGACCGAGTGGCGGGACCAAAGGCCGAGCATCACGCCGGACGCCATGGCGAACATCGCGAAGGTCGGCGACTGCTCGACCGGCGGCTTACCCAGGAGCTTCTGATAGAACGCGGCGCTCGCGGCGGGATTGTCGACGTAGAGCAGGACGAAGTTGATATCGAGCATGGGGCTCTCCTTGGCTGGGAGCCGCAATCATGCCCGAGCCTGCTGTCAGATTTTGGCAGCAGTAAAACGCAGCTATTGCGGGGGGATGTCCTGGATGGCCCGCCACTCCCTGAGGAGCGCCTGGCGCCGGCGGGGATAGCGGCGCTCGGACAGCGTCAGCGCGGCGATGCGGTCGGTGCGGAAATGCCGATAGCCCCGCCGGAGCTCGCACCAGGCGGCGACGACGCGGGCGCGATCGAAGAAGCCGAGCGCGAACGGCCAGATCGTGCGCCGGGTCTCCTCGGCATGCCGGTCGCGATAGCGGATGCGGAGCTTGCGCTCCTTCCGGATCGCGTCGCGGATGGTCGCCAGCTCCGCATCGCCGGCGGCGACGGCCTCGCGCGGGCCGACCAACAGACTTGACGCGTCGAGGCTCTCGCGGAGGTCATCGGGCAACACCGCCCCGATCTTGGCGAGCGCGTCGCGGGCAGCGTCGCTAAGCCGATCATCGCCGTGCTCGGCGACCCAGCGCGAGCCCAGCACCAGCGCCTCGATCTCTTCCTCCGAAAACATGAGCGGCGGCAGCATGAAGCCGGGCTTCAGGATATAGCCGACGCCGGCCTCGCCCTCGATGCCCGCGCCCTGGGCCTGCAGGCTCGCGATGTCGCGATAGAGGGTGCGGAGGCTCACGTCGAGCTCGTCCGCCAGCGCCTGGCCGCTGACGGCCCGGCGGTGCCCCCGCAGGATCTGAATCAGGTCGAGTAGGCGCTCGGCACGGGACAAGGCGGTCTCCTCTGGGGCCTCCGCAGTCTGCTGCCGGACTGCTGCCAGATGCTGGCAGCAGTCACGGCAAAGAAAAAGGGCCGCCCTTACGGGCGGCCCCAGGTTTCCTGCCTAAGCGTCTTTTTCTTCTTAGAAGTCCATCCCGCCCATGCCGCCGTGATCATGACCGCCGGGCATCGGAGGAGCCTTCTTCTCCGGACGCTCCGCCACCATCGCCTCGGTGGTGATGAGGAGGCCCGCCACCGACGAGGCGTCCTGCAGCGCGATGCGGACCACCTTGGTGGGGTCAATGATGCCCGCCTTCACCATGTTGACGTACTCGCCGGTCTGGGCGTCGAAGCCGTGATTGGCGTCGTTGCTCTCCAGGAGCTTGCCCACCACGATCGAGCCGTCGGCGCCAGCGTTCTCGACGATCTGGCGCGCGGGCACCTGGATCGCCTTGCGCACGATGTCGACGCCGACGCGCTGGTCGTCGTTCGCGACCCTGATCTTGGCGAGCGCCTTGGTGGCCTGCAGGAGCGCCACGCCGCCGCCGGCGACGACGCCTTCCTCGACCGCCGCGCGGGTCGCGTGCATGGCGTCGTCAACCCGGTCCTTGCGCTCCTTCACCTCGACCTCGGTGGCGCCGCCGACCCGGATCACCGCCACGCCGCCCGCGAGCTTGGCCAGCCGCTCCTGCAGCTTCTCGCGGTCGTAGTCGGAGGTGGTCTCCTCGATCTGCGCCTTGATCTGGCCGATC
>DATFRA010000233.1:0-3737 GCA_035263705.1 Allostellaceae bacterium | reverse complement strand
CTCGTAATCCTCGCGCCGGACCAGCGGCCGGTCGATGCCCGGCGAGCTCACCTCGAGCACATAGGCATGCTCGATCGGATCCGCCACGTCCAGGAGCGCGGAGACGGTATGCGTCACCTCGGTGCAGTCATCGACGCTCATAGGCTTGTCGTCCACGCGTTCGGCCATCACCTGCAGCACCTGTGCGCGCCGGCCGCCGGTGACGGCAACGCGGACGAGCCGATAGCCCATCGCTTGCAGCGACGGCGCGATCAGGCCTTCAATACGCGCGGTGTCAATCACCGAGTGTGTCTCGCGGGTTCCTTGCATGCCTAAAACAAAAGGGCGGGCCGGCGGCCCACCCCTTGGTTTCAGTGATGCGATCCCATGGATCGCACCCTATGGGTTTATAGTTGGCCGGGAATATAGCCCGAATTCGTTGGCATGCAAGGGCGAATGGCGCGCGTTACCGGGGCTTTCTGGTGCAGCGCAGAAAATACGGAATTCGGCCGGCCGCCTTGGCTTTGGCCTCATAGCGGGTCGCGGGCCAATCGACCTTGCGCCGCAGCCAGTCCGCCGGTCCGCGCGCCTGCCAGGCAAAGGCGGGGTGCACCGGTACCAGCTCCAGCATGGCACGGAGGTATCCGACATCGTCGGTGGCGAGCCGGAGCTCCGCGCCGTCCTTCATGGTGCGGGCGAGCTGATCGAGCGTGCCGGACGACACCATGCGCCGCTTGTGGTGCCGCGCCTTCGGCCAAGGGTCCGGGAATAGGATGAAGACCCGGCCGAGGCACGCATCCGGCAGCGCGGCCAGCAGGAGCCGCGCGTCGTCGACGAGGATGCGGACGTTGCCGAGGTTCCGGCGCTTCACTTCGGCCAATAGCTTGACCACGCCGTTCTCGAACACCTCGGCGCCAAGGAATCCCACGTCCGGATGATCAGATGCCTGCGCGGCCAGTTGCTCGCCGGCGCCGAAGCCGATTTCGAGCCAGACCTCGTGCGGCGGGACCGGAAACAGCCGCAGCGGATCGAGACTGCCGTGCTCCGGGAGCTCGATCCTGAGCTTCGGTAGCAGGCTCGCGAGCAGGTCGCGTTGGCCGGGCCGCAGCTTTCGCCCGCGGCGCCGGCCGTAGAGAATGCGCCGTCGATGGTCGGAGCCCGCGTGCGTCTTTCGGGTTCCTCAGGAGAAGGCCGAGCGCAGGCCGGGCACGAGGTCGATGCACTCCCATGAGAAGCCGCCGTCGGGCTCGGGGTGCCGGCCGAAATGGCCGTAGGCCGCGGTGCGCGCGTAGATCGGCTTGTTGAGCCCCAGATGCGTGCGGATGCCGCGCGGGCTCAGGTCCATCAGCTGCTGGAGCACCGTGGAGAGCCGATCCTCGTCGACTCGGGACGTGCCGGCCGTGTCGATGTAGACCGAGAGCGGCTTGGAGACGCCGATCGCATAGGCGACTTGGATCGTGCAGCGCTCCGCGAGCCCCGCCGCCACCACGTTCTTGGCAAGATAGCGCGCGGCATACGCGGCGGAGCGGTCTACCTTGCTCGGGTCCTTACCGGAGAAGGCGCCGCCGCCGTGGGGGGCCGCGCCGCCATAGGTATCGACGATGATCTTGCGTCCCGTCAGGCCGGTGTCGCCATCGGGGCCGCCGATCACGAAGCGGCCCGTCGGATTGACGTAGAAGCTCTCCTCCCCGCACATCCAGCCGTCCGGCAGCACGTTGAGCACGTGGGGCCGCACGATCTCGCGGACGTCGTCCTGGTCGATATCCGGGCTGTGCTGGGTGGAGACCACCACCGAGGTCGCGCGCACCGGCCTGCCGTCGGCATATTGCAGCGTGACTTGGCTCTTGGCGTCGGGCCCGAGGTAGGGCGCCGAGCCCTCGTGGCGCGCCTTGGAGAGCGATTTCAGGATCGCATGCGCGTAATAGATCGGCGCCGGCATCAGCTCCGGGGTCTCGCGGCAGGCGTAGCCGAACATGAGGCCTTGATCCCCCGCGCCCTCGTCCTTGTTGCCGACGGCATCGACGCCCTGCGCAATATCGGCGGACTGCGCGTGCACCAGGCACTCTACCTCGGCCTTCTGCCAGTGGAAGCCCTCCTGCGCGTAGCCGATGTCGCGGATGGCGCTCCGTGCGACGTCGATCAGCAAGTCCTTGGTGATCGAGGCGGGTCCGCGCACCTCGCCCGCCATCACCACGTGGTTCGTGGTGGCGAGCGTCTCGCAGGCGACGCGCGCCTGCGGATCGGCCGCGAGGAAAGTATCTACCACCGCGTCCGATATCCGGTCGCAAACCTTGTCGGGATGCCCTTCCGATACAGATTCGCTGGTGAAGAGATAATCGCGCTTCAACACGTTCTTCTCCCCTCCGCCACTCGAGAGCCGCCGGGTTCCCCCTGGCTGCGCGGCTGCAATGATCGGCGCGCGCCGGATGCGCACGCGCGTGCGAAACCGGCGACTAGTTGCAACCGGAGCATCCGGGCGTCAAGGATTTTCGCGGTGGGCCAAAGCCCATCACCGAGGTCAGCGTCGTTCGGTCGCGTTCGCGATCGCTTTGGTCAAGTCGAACAGCCGGCGGCGTACCTGCGAATCGGTGATCCGGTAGTAGGCGCGTACGAGCTCTAGCGTCTCACGGCGCATCATGGGATCGGCCTCGTGGGCGGGGCTCGGCGTCTCCTCGGCCATGCCGACGAGCCGTGCTTCCGCGGCGCTTTTCACGTCCGAGGACATCTCCTCAAAGAAATAAGACACCGGGACGTCGAGTACGCGAGACAGGTGGTAGAGCCGGCTGGCCCCGACCCGGTTCGCCCCACGCTCGTATTTCTGCACCTGTTGGAAGGTGAGGCCGATGGCCTCCCCGAGCTTCTCCTGACTCAAGCCAAGGAGCGTGCGGCGCAGCCGGACTCGGGTGCCGACATGAACGTCGATGGGGTTAGGCCTATCCGACTTCTGGCGGCTTCTCCGGCCGCCGCTGCTGTCGCTTTTCATTATCCCCGGCCGACCGCTGCAAGGTATTGGCCAATTGATAATTCACACGATCGTATGCGGTCAACCGCTCGCAGGGGAAATTCGGAGGGTTCTATGGGCTTATGCCGGCTTCCTCTTGATGCTGGCAAAAATCCAAGCAAAGCCTAGTAAAACGGGCAGGAGCACGAAGAAGAATGTGTCACCGACCTGCTCGTAGAGTGTCGGCGGCAGCGCGCGCGGGAGCGGCACATCGAGCGCCCCGACGACATCGAGGCCGAGCCGCCGCACCACGCGACCCAGGGGATCGATGAGGCCGGAGATGCCGTTGTTGGCGGCTCGCACCACCGGCAGGCCCTCCTCGATGGCGCGTACGCGTGCGATGGCGAAATGCTGGAACGGTCCTGACGTGAAGCCGTACCAGGCATCATTGCTGATCGCGAGGAGCCATTGCGGGCGGTCCGCCGGGTCGATCACCGCGGCCGGGAAGATCACCTCGTAGCAGATCAATGGCGAGACCGGCGGCAATCCGGCGAGATGCAGCGTGCGCGGGCCCGGCCCGAAGGAAAAATCCGTCGTGCCCGGCGTGATCTTGTCGATCGGCAGCACGCTGCGGAATGGCACGTACTCGCCGAACGGCACCAGGTGCGCCTTGTCGTAATAGCCCTGGATGATGCCAGCGTGGTCGACCGCGACCATGCTGTTCCAGAAGTGCTCGAAGGCGGCGTCGGCGCGGTCGCTGCCGACGAGTGCGAGGCCACCTGCCGGCAGCACCGAGGCGATCGCCATGCGGGCGCCG
>DATFRA010000232.1:0-2050 GCA_035263705.1 Allostellaceae bacterium | reverse complement strand
GCCGACGTTGTGGAAGGCGAGGCTGAGCTTGCCGCGCGCGGGCTTGATGCCGAGCTTGAATAGGCGATCCACCGCGATCGCGCCGCAGATCTCGTTGCCGTGGGTGAGCGCCACCACCGCCACGTGGGGGCCGGGCTTGCCACTGTCGAAAGCGGTGACGTAGTCGATGCCGGTATTGCCCTTGCGATAGGGCTCGATGTCGGGCGGCGTGAGCTCGACGGGATAAATCAGGTCGGACACGGAAGCGGCTCCGTTGTTTTTCGTGAGTGCATGTCGCGCACTATGCCGGAACCGTCGGCTGCTCGCCAAGCCGTTGCATCGCCCGAGGCTTTTGATCCAAAGTCGCGGCAGAACCGCGGGGGAGGCAGGCGATGACGAAATGCGTGGGTGCGCTCGTGGCCGCAACCCTCGTGCTCGCGAGCCCGGCTGGCGCGCAGGACCTCAAGATCGCGCTCGCGGCCGAGCCGACCTCGATCGATCCGCTCTATCACACGCTCAACCCGAACAATCAGGTGGCGCGGCACATCTTCGATCGGCTCGTGCACCAGGATGCCAAGCAGCGGCTCGTCCCGGGGCTCGCGGTCTCCTGGAAGCCGATCATGGACGCGGTGTGGGAATTCAAGCTGAGGCCGGGCGTCACCTTCCAGGACGGCGCCGCGCTCACGGCCGACGACGTCATCTTCTCGATCGAGCGCGCCGACAAAGTGCCGAACAGCCCGGCCTCCTTCGCGATCTACACCAAGGCCGTGAAGGGGATCGAGGTCATCGATCCGCTGACACTCCACATCAAGACGGGGACGCCTTATCCACTGCTACCCAACGACCTCTCCACCGTCGCGATCCAGGCGAAGCGCGCGGCGGCGGGGAAGGGCACCGAGGATTTCAACAACGGCACCGCCGCGATCGGCACCGGGCCCTATAAATTCGTGGAGTGGGTGCCCGGGAACCGGCTGGTGCTCGCGCGCAACGACAAGTATTGGGGGCCGAAGCCCGATTGGGCCAAGGTGACCATGCGTCCGATCCCCAACAACGCCGCGCGCGTGGCGGCGCTCCTGGCGGGCGACGTCGACTTCATGGAGAACGTGCCGACCGCCGACCTGGCGCGGCTCAAGCAGAATCCCGTGGTGCGCGTCGTGCAGACGGTCTCGAACCGCGTCATCTATCTGCATCTCGACAGCAACCGGGATCAGTCGCCGTTCGTGCTCGACAACGACGGCAAGCCGCTCCCGAGGAATCCGCTGAAGGACCGCCGCGTGCGCCTCGCGATCTCCAAGGCGATCAACCGTGCGGCGATCGTCGAGCGCGTCATGGAGGGGGCGGCGATCCCCGCGGGCCAACTCCTGCCCGACGGGTTCTTCGGCGTGAGTCCGAACCTGAAGCCCATGGTCTACGACCCCGAAGGCGCCAAGAGGCTCCTCGCCGAGGCCGGGTACCCCGAGGGCTTCCGCCTCACCCTGCATTCGCCGAACGACCGCTACGTCAACGACGAGAAGGTGGCGCAGGCGGTGGCACAAATGCTCTCTCGCGTGGGCATCAAGACCGACGTACAGGCCATGCCGCAGGCGGTCTACTTCAGTCGTGCCAGCAAGCTCGAATTCTCCTTCATGCTGCTGGGCTGGGGCGCCGATACCGGCGAGCCATCCTCGCCGCTGAAGTCGCTGCTCGCGACGACCAATCCCGCGAAGGGCATGGGCACCGCCAACCGCGGCCGCTACTCGAACCCGAAGCTCGACGCGCTCCTCGAGGAGGCACTCGCGACTGTCGACGACGAGAAGCGCGCGGGCCTGCTCGCGCAAGCGACCGAGGCCGGCATCGAGGACGCCGGCATCATCCCGCTCCACTATGAGGTGACGCTCTGGGGTATGCGCAGCGACCTCACCTTCGAAGGCAACACGAGCCAGTACACCCAGGCCTTCGATATCCATCCGGTGAAGAAGTAGTGGGACAACCCCCAAAGTCCCGATGACCGTCTTCATCCTCCGCCGACTCATGCAGAGCGCCCTAGTGCTGGTGGTGATGTCGGCGCTGGTGTTCCTGGGCGTGTTCGCCA
>DATFRA010000231.1:0-3645 GCA_035263705.1 Allostellaceae bacterium | reverse complement strand
CCTCCTTCCAGCCGTCGACGCCGCCCCAGTGCATGACGATCGCCGGCTTGGTGGCGCCGCGCGGAATCTGCAGATAGCCGGTGAGCGTCTTGCCTTCGAACGGAATCTCGACGATCTCGAGCGGCGGGTCGAAGTGCTTCGTGGCCTTGCGAAAGATGCGCACCGAGTGCCGATAGGCCTCGAGCTTGGCGGGCGTGCCGGGCACCGGGTAGCGCGCGATCATGCAGTTGCTGAACGCCAGCCGGTAATGCTCGGCGAGGACCTTGTCGCCGGCGCCCTGCCGGGCGAGCGCGTCGCCCTCGGCTTCGTAATCGAGGCCGACCTTGCACCACGCCCGCGCCCACGCGTCCCGGTCGAGGCTGGTCAGCGACGCGAGCACCTTCTCGGCATCCTCGCGGCGAATGCCCTCGAACGGATTGATGTGCCCGGCGCGGCGCATCACTTCCGTCTTGATCTCGTCGAGCGAGCGGGTTTGTGCGCCCGCATTCGGCGTCGTCGCAAGCGACGCCGCGATCCCGCAGGCGACCAGCGCGGGGGATTTCATGTCGGGCTCCTTTGTGCGGGGACGAGCGATGTCCTGCGCAAGGATGCGCGTTTCCCCATCCCTCAGCAAGCCGGCGGATGTCGGTGGCCGCGCGACGGAAGGATCGGCGTGCGCGCCGATTTGCGCCGGTCCCGGCTGCATGTATGCTGGCCGCGCGGGGATATTTCAGCCTCCCCTCCAGATGGCATGCCATCCAAGCGCTGGTCTCTTCCGACTGGAGCGACCCATGGATGGCGCGGTTCTCGGCCTCTTCCTCCTGGCGACATTTCTTGGCGGCATGACCTCCGGCATTGTCGGGTTTGCCATGGGTCTCGTGGTGTCCGGCATCTGGCTGCACATTCTCACGCCGATCCAGACCGCCGCGCTGATCGTGCTGTACGGGCTCGTGACCCAGGGCTACGGCCTGTGAAAGCTGCGGCACGCGCTGAATTGGCGGACGATCGCCCCGTTCATCATCGGTGGCGCGATCGGCGTCCCGATCGGTACCCTGCTGCTCACCTACATCGATCCGGCCTACCTGCGCATCGGCGTCGGGGCCCTGATCCTGCTTTATGGCATCTACGGGCTGGCGCAGCCGGCGTTCAAGCCGGTCAAAGCCGGCATCGCGGCCGACGTCACGATCGGCATTCTCAACGGAATTTTGGGCGGGCTCACGGGACTGGTCGGCATCGTCATGACGATCTGGTCGCAATGGCGCGGCTGGTCGAAGGACGTGCAGCGCACCGTCTTCCAGCCGGTCATCTTCGCGGCCGCCGTGCTGAGCGCGATATCACTGGGGCTGGCGGGCGCTGTCACGGTCGAGACCGCGAAGCTCTTTCTCCTCGGGCTTCCCCTGATGCTCGCCGGCCTTTGGCTCGGATTCAAGCTCTACGGGAAGCTCGACGATGCCGCGTTCCGCAAGGTGATTCTTTGCCTCCTGGTGGTGGCCGGGCTCTCGCTGATGGTGCCGGCGTCGATCTTCGGCCTTGTGGCTGCGCGATAAGTGCCGCGGGAACCAAACCCCCTTTGAAGGGTTGTGACCTTCAGCGCAATTTGAACCCGGCATGCGCCGGATGCGCGACAGGGATTGGATCCAACCGGAGGGACTCATCAAATGGACAAGAAAATCGCGAGTGTCGTCGGCGCCGTTGCGGGATTGGCAACGCTCGATACCGCGGCGCAGGCCACGACCGGAGCGACGCCGACACCCGGCGAGCTCAACGGAGCTCAGTCATTCGCCGAGCTGCTCGAGCCGATCCCGAACGCGCTCGCGCTGCTGCGGGCCGCCGATGCGGCCGCGGCGCGCACCGAGACGGTCGGTCAGGCCGGTCCGGACGTCCAGGTCGCCCAGTATCATCACCATCATCACCGCTACTATCGCCACCACCATCATCACCACCACCGGGCGATCATCATTCGTCCGGGCGGCGTCTATATTCGCGGCCACCATCACCACCACCATCGCTATCATCACCACCATCACCACCATCACTACTGAGCGGCGCATCGCTCAGGATGGCGGCTCGCGACTGCTGATGCGGCGGCGGTTGGCCAAAAGGTCGGCCGCCCGCCCGCGCATGCACGGCAATCGAACGGGGGCGGGTACTTTGGCGATCCGAGGCTGGGGGTCACGATGACGCAGACTGTCAAATGCAGGCTGTATGAGCGCCGGCTGGCGCCGCGGCGAACCAAGCTCGAGATGCCGGGATGGGCCGGCAAGCCGGAGCCGCGTCGCGACGGTTCGCATGAATATCCCTGGCACTGCGTTCCGTTCTCCGAAGGCGCCCAATACGGAATCGAGTTGTTCTATCCGTATGACACCGAGCTCCACGTCACCACGCGCGACGGCAAGCTGGCGCTTGAGGGCGATTTCGGGCCCGATCCGGAAACGGGCATCGAGTGGCCGCCGTTCCGGACATTCGGCGAGCAGTTCTACACCTATCAGCTCCTGCTCGACCTGAAGGTCCCGGACGGGATGGCGATCAGGACCGAGCCGCATCCGCGCTTCTACACCGATCCGACCGAGAGCGTGCCGATCGCGGTGCCGGCGCTGCTGCGTCGATGGTGGCCGATGGTCAATTTCCTCGTGTTCAAGTCGCCGGCCGAGGGCCGCACGCACATCTTCCGCCCGGGCGAGCCGATGGCGCAGATCCTAGTGATCCCGGCGGAGGCGGACTTCGAGCTGGTCGCGATGAGCGAGGAGGAGGCGGCTGAGCGCGAATTGCAGGCGCGCCGCATCCATGCGAGCCGCGACACGCTGTCCGCCGACACCCACTGGACCTCGTCCACCAACACGGCATTCGACGGCACCTATCGGCATCTCCACCGTGCCGCCAAGGCGAAGGCGAGGGCCGCCTCATGTCCGCGATCGCGCGAGGACTGAGCCCCGACGCGCTTGCCGCAACGGCGCGCGAACGCCAGCAGGCAGGCGAGGCGCTGATCGCCCGTGGCGAGCTCGCGGCGGCGCTCGACGTGCTGCGCGAGGAGCTCGAGCTGCGCCGGCACTTGGCGGAGCGCGATCCCGATGATGCCGACAAGCGCGCGCAGGTGGCGCGCACGTCCGCACGGGTCGCCGAGGTCCTGGTCTTCCGCAGCGCGATCACGGCGCTGCGCCAGGGCGTCAACGCCGGCTGCGGCCTCGGATCTCTGGCCGCCAAGGAACCGGCGCGGCAGCACGACATCTCGTGGACCCTGAGCTCCGCGGGCCGCACGCTGGCGGCACAGGGCGACGCCGCGGGCGCGCTCGCGCTCCATCGCGAGGGCCTGACGATCCGGCGTGAGCTCGCCGCGCACGAGCCCCGCAATGGCAAATTGCAGCTCGACGTGTCATGGAGCCTCGGGTCGATTGCCGATATTCTCGACGCCACCGGCGCATGCGAGGACGCACTGGCGGCGCTGCGCGAGAGCCTCGCCATCCGCCGCGTGCTGGCGGCGTCTGACCCCGGCAATGACGGGCTGCGGTGCGACCTGGCGGCGAGCCTCGTCCGCATCGCGGAGATTCTCACCGGAATGGGTGACCGCGCCGGCGCGCTCGGCGCCTATGGCGAGGCGCGCGACATCGTAAGCGCGCTGTTCGCACGCGAGCCGGAGGTCGCGGCGCGACGTGAGGACCTGGCGGCGCT
>DATFRA010000230.1:0-9733 GCA_035263705.1 Allostellaceae bacterium | reverse complement strand
GGATCGGCGCGCCACATCGCCGCCTCCGCCATCGCGTCCAAGGCGCGGTTCTATGCCGGACCCTTCGTGCTGGCGCCCGCGGCCGGGCTCACTCACCGGAGCTTCGAGCTCGCGCTCCTGAAGAAGCCGGGCCGAGGCGCGGCGCTCACCTGTCTATTGGCACTCGCCGGAGGTTTCATCCATCGGCTGCGGCAGGTGGAGATCACGACCGTGACCTCCGCCACCTTCAGCGACCCCGTGGGCGCGCCGGTGCAGATCGACGGCGATCCGCTGGGCCAGCTCCCCATCACCATCCGCATCGCCGACCGGCCGCTGCTCCTGGTCTATCCCTAGGGTACGACGTCGAGTCGGCCTCGATTTTCCCGGGCTCGGCGATCTTGGCCGAGCGACGACTCGGTGGAATTCAACGAGTCGCGTGACATAATAAATCTGTCATCGCTGCCGGCTACATGTGCACGGATAACGTCCTGCCGGAGGAGCGATGAGCGCTGCAGCAGGGGCACTCGACCCGATCGACGCATCCGACGCCGATGCCGATGGCGGTCTCGACCTCGTGACGATCTGCATTCTCGCGGTCAACCGGCTCGCGCCGGCGACGCTCCGCTCCGCGGTCTCGGGGAAGGCGCTCAAGGTAGTGGTGCCGGACCCCCAAGTGGGCGCGGTCTTCCGCGCCGCCCTCGACCGGATGGGCGCCACGCGCAGCACCGACCGCTTGATCGAGATCGTGGTCGACGGAAAGGTGCGCCCGAGCTGAGTATCAGCGCGCGCCAGCGCGCTTTCGCTTGACGACGCCGGAAGACGCGATCACCTCGGGAATCGCCGAGGGGCTCTGCGGCGCCATGACATGGGCCCCGGCGATGCCGGGAATCTCCACCAGCTCCTGCAGCAGCTCGACGCAGATGGCTCGGCCTTCTCTGGCGGGGTCTCCGGCGCCTTCAAGTCTGGTCACGATGGCGTCGGGAATGATCGTGCCGAAGAGCCTCTCGCGCATCCAGCGCGCCGACCGCACTGACGGGATCGGCGCCACGCCGATCAGCACACCGAGCCGCGGCGCGAGGCCGAGCTCGAGGAGCCGCTGGGCGTAGCGGCGGACGATGCCCATATCCATGCAGAATTGGGTCTGCGCGAAGTCGGCGCCCGCGGCGGCTTTCGCGATCAGCCCTTTGGGTTCCCAGCCCGGCGGCGGATCGACGGGCACGTCGGTGGCGCCCAGCACGAGGTCGATCGGTCCCTTGATCTCGTGGCCCGAGGGCAGTGTGCGCTCGCTGCGCATGCGATGGGCGATCGCGAGGAGTGCGCGGCTGTCGAGGTCGAACACCGGCTTGGTCTCGGGCTGATCGCCGCCCTTGGGATCGTCGCCGCCGACCGCCAGGATGTTGTGGATGCCGAGCGCCATGGCGCCGAGCAGGTCCGCTTGGAGCGCCAGGCGATTGCGGTCGCGGCATGTCATCTGCAGGATCGGCTCGACCCCGCTCTGCAGTACCAGATGCGCGGCTACCAGGCTCGAGAGGTGCGTCTTGGCGCCGGCGCCGTCGGTGATGTTGATGGCGGTGGCGAGGCCTTTGAGCTGGCGCGCCCGCTCGAGCAGGATGGGCGCCTCGGTCGCGACCGGTGGCGTCAGCTCGGCGGTGACGACGAAGTCGCCGGCCTGAAGCCTGGCCTGCAGCGTGCTGTTGGGATTTGGCGGAAGGGCGGCGGTCACGCGCGCGATCCTGCAATAGGCTCGTCCGCCGCGCCACCGGAATCCCGACGCGGCGCCTCTTTTCTTGGTCTCCCTGATCTTCTATAGGAAGCGCATGCGGCGTTTCTCGATCGCTTCGGCGCTGGTCGCCGTCTCTCTGCTCGCAATAGCGTCGGCCGAGGCGCGCCAGGACGATCCGCGGCTCAAGGACCTATTCGCCGAGCTCAAGGGCGCGACCTCGTCGCTGGAGGCCCGGGTGATCGAGACCAAGATCTGGAAAATCTGGATCGAGAACGATGACCCGCGCGTCGCCGCGCTGATGGACCGGGGCATCGACGCGATGTCGATCAACGATACAGATACGGCTCTCGCGGCTTTCACCGAGGTCATCAAGCGAGACGGTACCTTCGCGGAAGGTTACAACAAGCGCGCCACCGTCGAGTTCATCCGGCATGACTTCACGGCGAGCGTCGCCGACATCGAGCGCACGCTGCAGCTGGAGCCGCGCCACTTCGGCGCGCTCGCGGGCCTCGGCCAGGTCTATCTCGCCATGCACAAGAAAGCCGCTGCGCTCAAGGCGTTCGAGGCGGCGCTCGCGATCGATCCGAAGCTCGAGAACGTGCGACAGGCAGTCACCGAGCTCAAGCAGGAACTCGAGGGAAATCCGACTTAATTGTCCGCGTGCGGCGAGCCGCTGGTGCGGGGATGTTAACCAGTCTGGCGCCCCTATAACGCGGTAGGAATATCGACCTGCCTGCGGAGTTCTGGATGCCGGCCACGATGGCGGCGGTCATTGCCGCGACCCGCTTCGGCTTCGCGCCGAAGCCGGGGGAGCTCGCGACGATCGCCGGCGATCCCAGGGGCTGGGTCGCCGCGCAGCTCAACCGCCGTTCTGATTTCTCGCCTACGGGCCTGTCGCCCGGACCCGAGATGGTGGCCGCGATGCTGGCGGCGCGGCGCGACAAGGAGGAGCGGCCGGAGCTCAAGGAGCGCCTCAAGGCGACATACCTCGCCGAGCTCGACGCCCGCATGCGGGCGGCGATCCTGGGCGACGCGCCGGTCCTCGAGCGCCTGACGCAATTCTGGAGCAACCATTTCACCGTCTCGGGCATGCGGCCCTTCGTGCGCGGCGTCACCGGCGCCTTCGAGCGTGAGGCGATCCGCCCGCACGTCACCGGCCGCTTCCTCGAGATGCTGATGGCGGTGACCGCGCATCCCGGCATGCTGCTCTATCTCGACAACGCGCAATCCTTTGGTCCGGATTCGATCGCGGGGCGGCGGCAGAGCAAGGGGCTCAACGAGAACCTCGGCCGCGAGCTGCTGGAGCTGCACACGCTCGGCGTCGACGGTGGCTACACCCAGGCGGATGTCGAGGCGCTCGCGCGCATCCTGACGGGCTGGACCGTGGCGCCGCTGCGCGACTGGCGTCCCGGCACATTCCGATTCTTCCAGCAGATCCACGAGCCCGGCGACAAGGTCCTGCTGGGCCGCACCTATCACAACGGCGGCATCGACGAGGGCGAGGCAGCGCTGCGCGATCTCGCCGCGCATCCCGCGACGGCGCGGCACATCGCGACCCAGCTCGCGCGGCACTTCATCGCGGACACGCCGCCCGCAGACTCGGTCGAGCGCATCGCCCGCGTCTTCCGCGACACCGGCGGCGATTTGAAGCAGGTGACGCTCGCGGTGCTGCGCGAGGAGGCGGTGTGGCGCGAGCCCTTCGCCAAGGTGCGCACGCCGACGGAGCTGCTGATCTCGGCCTATCGCGTGGTCGGTACCAAGCCCGAGCCGGGTCTCGCCTTCATGGCGCTCAAGAAGCTCGACCAGCCGCCGTTCCTCGCGCCTTCGCCCGCGGGCTGGCCCGATGTCGCCTCGGCCTGGGTCTCGCCGGAATCGGTGGTGCGGCGCACCGAGTGGTGCCAGACCTTCGCCGAGCGCCTCGCCGATGTCCCCGACCCCGTCGACGTGATGGCGAGCGCCTATGGCGAGGCGCTGCCGGAGGAGGTCCAGCGCGCCGTCCGGCACGCGCCCGACAAGCGCGCGGGCCTCGCGCTCCTGATTGCCAGCCCGCAATTCCAGAGACGGTGATCGCATGGCCACGCGTCGCGATGTCTTGAAGCTCCTCGGTGGTGCCGCCTGTGCCTGCGCGACGGCGAGCCTGCCGAGCGCCGCTTTCGCCGACATTCCCGGCAGCCGGCGCCTCGTGGTCGTGCTCCAGCGCGGCGCCATGGACGGGCTCGCCGCCGTGGCACCGCTCGGCGACCCGGACTATGCGCCGCTCCGCGGCAATCTCGCGCTCAAGCCGCCGGGCGAAGCCAATGGCGGGCTGGCGCTCACCAAGGACTTCGCGCTCCATCCCTCGCTCGCGGCGATCCAGCCTTACTACGGCAAGGGCGAGCTCCTGGTCGTGCACGCCACCGGCAACGGCTATCAGACTCGCTCGCATTTCGACGCGCAGGACATGATGGAGTCCGGCCTCTCCGCCAAGCGCGGCATCACCGACGGCTGGCTCAACCGCGCGCTGGCGCCGCTGCAGAAGGGGAAGGACCGCCTCGGCCTCGCGGTCGGCGGCGCCACGCCGCTGATCCTCAGGGGCGCGGTGCCGGTCGCCTCCTACGAGCCCGCCGGGTTCCACAAGGCGGCGCCCGGCTTCGTCGACGCGGTGGCGCAGCTCTATGCCGGCGACAAGCTCCTCGGACCCGCGCTCCAGGAGGGCCTGAAGGCCCAGAGCTTCTCCGACGGCGTGCTCGCCGCCAGCATGCCCGGCGGCGACGCCATGAAGGGCGCCGGCGGCTTCGGGCCGAAGGCGTTCAAGCCGCTCTGCGAGGCCGCGGGCAAGCTGCTGGCGGCGGAGGACGGCCCGCGCATCGCCGCCATGGACATGGGCGGCTGGGACACGCACGTGGCGCAGGGTGCCGAATCCGGCCGGCTCGCCGCGAATTTCGAGGGCTTCGCCCAGGGCCTCGACGCGCTCGCGCAAAGCCTAGGTGAGGCCTGGCGCGATACCGTCGTCGTGAGCATGACGGAGTTCGGCCGCACCGTGCGGGTCAACGGCACCAACGGCACCGACCACGGCACGGCCTCGCTGATGTTCGTGCTGGGCGGCGCGGTCAAGGGCGGCCGCATCGCCGGCGACTGGCCGGGCCTACGCGAGCTGCAGGAGAACCGCGACCTACGCGTCGCCACCGACAGTCGTGGCGTGATGAAGGCGATCTTGCGCGACCACCTGGGCCTCGACGGCCAATACCTCGCGAGCCGCGTGTTTCCGGACACGGGCGCGATCAAGCCGATGGGCGGACTGCTGCGCGCGTAGCGCGTGCTGGCCTGGCCCGAAACCTTCCGTTCCGCCGAGATTTAGCCCGCCGAGAGCGGGCACGGCTCCCACCGCTGTTGGCGGTGTGGCATGCTCTCGCCCTGAACCAATGTCTCCAGCCGGAGGATTGCTGTGAGCGGTTGCAATACGGCCTCGCTGAAAATCGGCATCATGGCTGTGGTCTTGGTATTTGCTGTTCTTACCTGCGGACGGGTAGACGCCCAGGGTCTTGGCTCGCTTGATGGCAGTTGGGAGGGCGAGCTAAAGATCACTTACGACAGTCTGCCGAGTAGCGGCGGCTCGCAGACCGTCTGGTACCGATTGGCAATCCAGGGTTCAAGCGCGCACATTTTCTACAAGTCAAAGGGCGAAGTCGGCGAACTCGACGACAGGAAAGTCGAGATCGCGCGCGTCGGCTCGAACGCCGTAATAATTTCCATCGCCTCGGGCCGGGACGACGATGGCACGTGGGTGGAAACTTGGGTTTTCGCGGTCACTTTGAAGGACCGCAACACTCTCATCGCTCACTTCACTCGCATGGTGAACAATAACGATTTGCCGTTAAGTGTCGCGCACAGCAAGTTCTCACGCGCCGCCGTGGGGGAGCTCCGGCTGCGATAATCAACCCCCGATCATTCCGGCAGCCCGGCTTTTTGCAGCCCCTCTTCATATCGCGCGAGGTCTTCTGGTCGCCGGTACGGCCCGAGCCGGTCCCTCAGGTTGGAAACGCGCAGCACGGGGTCGAGTTGACGCAAGCGCGCCAGCGCTTTGTGCGCTTGCGCCAGCCGTCCTGCGATCGCGTTGCTCGCGACGGCCATGTGCAATGCATTGAGGGAGTCAGGCCGCTCCCGCAATGTCATCTCCGCCCATAGCGAAGCCTCGTCGCACCGTCCGGCAAAGAAATGCGCGTACGCGCCCGTGGCTCGCATATTCGGCATGAGCGGATCGAGCGGGCTCAGGCGCATGGCGCGTGCGAGGTGCTCGATCGCAACGTCCGGCTCGCCGAGCCAGATTCTCGCCCAACCACTACGGGACCATACAGCTGCCATATTCGGGTCGAGCACAAGAGCCCGATCGATAAAGCCAGTGCCGGCATCGAGATCGTGAACAACAAAGGCTAGGGCAAACCCGGCTGCACCGAGTGCCACGGCGTCGTCTTTGCCCAACCCCACCGCCCGCCAAGCCAACCTTGTGGTTTCCGCGATGTCTTTCAGGGGGTCTGCCATCCAGCCGCGTGCCTTCACCATGCCGTAACAGAACGCGGCCATGCCGTAGGCCGATGCAAACTCGGCGTCGAGCTCGATCGCCTTGTAGAACAGCCGTAGCGCCTCGCTGTAGCCCTCGCGCGTCCACCGATAATAGCTGGCCATGCCGCGAAGGTAGTGATCATAGGCGTCGAGGCTCTCAGTCGGCTTGTGCTTGGCGCGCTCGATCTCTGCCTTCTCCAGCTTCGGAGCTATCGCGCCCACGACGCTGGTGGCCACCTGGTCCTGCAAGTCGAAGATGTCCTCGAGGGCGCCGTCGAAGCGGTCGGCCCAGAGGTGTGCGCCGGTGGCAGCGTCGACGAGCTGACCGGTGATACGCACCCGATTCGACGCTTTGCGCACGCTCCCCTCGAGGACGTAGCGGACACCCAATTCTCGTCCGACCTGCTTTACGTCGACGGCCCGCCCCTTGTAGGTGAAACTCGAGTTGCGCGCGATCACGAACAGCCAACGCATCCGCGACAACGCCGTAATGACCTCCTCCACGATGCCATCGGCGAAGTATTCTTGCTCAGAATCGCCGCTCAGATTCTGGAAGGGCAGGACTGCGATAGAGGGCTTATCGGGAAGCGTCAGAGCGGGCCGCGCCAATGCTGCCGCGCTCCCAATCTGCGCCCTGAAGACCCGCACCGGCCACGCGATATTCTTGAGCTGCTGCTCGCCCAGGTCATCGAAGGCAATATCGATCTTTCCGCGTACGTCCTCGTGCGCTCTGCCCGACACGCAGATGCCGCCCGGTTCCGCGATGCTTTCCAAGCGCGCGGCGACGTTTACGCCATCGCCAAGGATGTCGCCACCGTCGATGATGACGTCGCCGACATTGATGCCCACACGGAATTCGATTCGCTTCTCTTCCGAAATCTCTGCGTTGCACTTCGCCATGGCTCGCTGGACGTTCAGCGCGCAACGCATAGCGTCTACAACGGAGGCAAACTCCACAAGCATGCCGTCGCCCGTGGTCTTGACCACGCGGCCTCGATGCTTTGCGATCTCAGGGTCGATCCTCTCTGCGCGATGCGCTTTTAGACGCGCGTGCGTAGCCTCCTCATCGATTCCCATAAGTCGGCTGTACCCAGCCACGTCAGCGGCCAGAATAGCTGCCAGCTTGCGTTCGACGCGATCGGGCGCCACAGGCAGGACCTCGCTAGCCCATGATCTGGAGCCTAGCCCAAGAGCAGCAATGAGTACAAAGAGGGCTCGTCCGCCGAGGGCGCGTTCTGCGTAGCGATATTCGGGAGAGGAGTTCCTATCGCTACCCCTCGACCCAGGCGATGCGGAGGACGTTGGTGGAGCCGGGCGTGCCGAAGGGAACGCCGGCGGTGACTACGATGCGCGCGCCTTTCTCGGCGAAGCCGTCGCGGTGGGCGATGCTCGCCGCCTTGTGCACCATGTCGGTGAAGTTGGTGACATCCTCGGTGTGCACGCTGTGGACGCCCCAAACCAAGGCGAGTCGCCGCGCCGTCTCGATCCGCGAGGTGAGGCCGATCACCGGCACCTCCGGTCGCTCGCGCGCGGCCCGAAGCGCGGTGGCGCCCGAGGTGGTATAGGAGACGATGCCCGCCGCGCCCACGGTGTGCGCGACCTGGCGCGCCGCCGCGCTGATCGCGTCGGAGGCGGTATGCTCGGGCTCGGCCTGGGTCGCCTCCAGCGCCTTGCGGAAGTTTGGATCCGCTTCGACGCGGCGGATGATCCGGTCCATCATCGTAACGGCTTCGACCGGATAGGCGCCGGCGGCGGTCTCGGCCGAGAGCATCACGGCGTCGGTGCCCTCGTAAATCGCGGTCGCGACGTCCGAGGCCTCCGCGCGCGTCGGCACTGGCAGCCGCACCATCGACTCCAGCATCTGCGTCGCGATGATCACGGGCTTCCCGGCGACGCGGCACGCCTGCACGATCTGGCGCTGGATCGGCGGCACGTCCTCGGGCGGAAGCTCGACGCCGAGATCGCCGCGCGCCGCCATCACGGCGTCGCTGAGCTCGACGATCTCCCTCAAGCGCTGGATCGCCGCGGGCTTCTCGAGCTTCACCAGCACGGCGGCGCGGCCGCCGATGAGCTTGCGCGCCTCGGCCACGTCGTCCGGCCGCTGCACGAAGGACAGCGCAATCCAGTCGACGCCGATCTTGAGCGCGAAGGCCATGTCGGAGCGGTCCTTGGGGGTGAGCGCCGACACCGGCAGCACGCGATCGGGCACGTTGACGCCCTTGCGGTCCGAGAGCGTGCTCCCCGCCACCACTACGGTGTCCGCGAAATCGTTGCCGTGGGTCTCGACCTTGAGACGGACGTTGCCGTCGTCAAGCAGCAGCTCGCAGCCCGGCTGAAGCGCCGCGAAAATCTCGGGATGGGGCAGTGGTGCCCGGCGCTCGTTGCCGGGCGTCTTGTCGAGGTCGAGCCGGAAATGCTGGCCGGTCTTGAGCGCGATCTTGCCGCCCGCGAAGGTGCCGAGCCGGAGCTTCGGCCCTTGCAGGTCCGCCATCACGCCGATGGGACGGCCGATCTTTTCCTCGAGAGCGCGGATCGTCTTGAGGCGTTGCTGGTGATCCTCCTGGCTGCCGTGACTGAAGTTGAGCCGAAAAACGTCGACGCCGGCCTGGAACAGCGCGGCGATCATTTCCGGCGTCGAGCTCGCCGGCCCCAGCGTCGCCACGATCTTCGCGGCGCGCTTGCGACGCACGGTCGCAGGCGGCGCGGCTCTAGTGCTGCGCGCCATGCGCCGCTGCCTCGGGGGTGATCAGGATTGCGCGAAAATCGTTCACGTTGGTGCGCGTGGGGCCGGTGACCACGAGATCGCCGAGCGCCTCGAAGGCGCCGTAGGCGTCGTTCTCCGCGAGCTTCGCCCGGAGGTTGACATGGGCCTGTGACGCGCGCGTGAAACTGTCAGGCCCCATGATCGCGCCGGCATTGTCCTCGGTGGCATCGATGCCGTCGGTATCGCAGGCGATGGCGTGAATGCGGGGCGCGCCGTCGAGCGCCACGGCGAGCGCCAGCAGGAACTCCGCGTTGCGTCCGCCGCGGCCCTTGCCGCGCACGGTCACCGTGGTCTCGCCGCCCGAGAGCAACACCAACGGCGGCTGCAGCGCGCGCCCTCCCACGATGAACCGTCCCGCTGCCGCCTGGCGCGCGATCGCCGCATGCACCAGCGCCACGTCCTTCGCCTCACCCTCGATGGCGTCGCCGAGGACAACCGGCGTCACGCCCGCAGTCCGCGCGGCAGCCGCGGCGGCCTCGAGCGCGCCTTGCGGCGTCGCGATCAGACGGTATTCCGCGCGCGCCAGGCGTGGATCGCCTGGCTTCGGGTTCTCGTCGCGCGCCGCGGCGAGATGCGCCGCCACCGCCGGCGGCGGCTCGATCCGATATTTCGCGAGGATAGCCCGGGCGTCCGCGAAGGTGGTGGGGTCGGGCACCGTGGGACCGGAGGCGATCACGGCGGGATCGTCGCCGGGCACGTCGGAGATCGCGAGCGACACCACGCGCGCC
>DATFRA010000229.1:0-16443 GCA_035263705.1 Allostellaceae bacterium | reverse complement strand
AGGCCGTGTAGGTCGCACCCCCAGTCTCCGCCAACACCTTCGTGATCGCCGCCGTCAGCGACGTCTTCCCATGGTCCACGTGACCAATCGTTCCGACATTGCAATGCGGCTTCGTCCGCTCAAATTTCGCCTTCGCCATGGGTCTGCCTCCCGCTTGGTCCTTGTCCTTCTGGGTTACCGTGTCACGCCATCTTGGCGCGGACTTCGTCCGCGACCGCCTGCGGCACTTGCTCGTAATGATCAAAATGCATGGTGTACTGCGCGCGCCCCTGGCTCATGGAGCGCAGCGTATTGACGTAGCCGAACATGTTCGCGAGCGGCACCATGGCGTTGATCACCTCGGCGTTGCCGCGCTGATCCTGACCGGTGATCCGGCCGCGCCGGCTGTTCAAGTCGCCGATCACATCGCCCATGTACTCGCGCGGCGTCACCACCTCGACTCGCATCACGGGCTCCAGGAGCTTCGGCCCCGCCTTCTGCATGCCCTCCTTGAAGGCCGCGCGCGCCGCGATCTCGAAGGCGAGCGCGCTCGAATCGACGTCGTGGTAGGCACCGTCGTAGAGCGTCGCCTTGAAGTCGATCACGGGGAAGCCCGCGAGCACGCCGCTCTCGAGCGAGCCCTTGAGCCCCTTCTCGACGCCGGGGATGTATTCCTTCGGCACCGTGCCACCGACCACGTCGTTCTCGAACTGGTAGCCCGAGCCCGGCGGCAGCGGCTCGAAAATGACCTTCACGCGCGCATACTGACCCGAGCCGCCGGTCTGCTTCTTGTGCGTGTAGTCGACATCGGCTTTGCGTGAGATGGTCTCGCGATAGGCGACCTGCGGCGCGCCGATGTTCGCCTCGACCTTGAATTCGCGCTTCATGCGATCGACGATGATCTCAAGGTGGAGTTCGCCCATCCCCTTGATGATGGTCTGGCCGCTCTCGTGATCCACGGCGACCCGGAAGGATGGATCCTCGGTCGCGAGGCGGGCGAGCGCCTGGCCCATCTTCTCCTGGTCGGCCTTGGTCTTGGGCTCGACCGCGATCTCGATGACGGGATCGGGGAACTCCATCTTCTCCAGCACCACGGCATTGTTGGCGTCGCAGAGCGTTTCGCCCGTGGTGGTGTTCTTGAGGCCCGCCAACGCCACGATGTCGCCGGCGCGCGCTTCCTTGATGTCCTCGCGGTGGTTCGCATGCATCTGCAGCATGCGTCCGATCCGCTCGCGGTTGTCCTTGACCGAGTTCAGCACGGAGGTGCCGGTATTGAGGACGCCCGAATAGATGCGCGCGAAGGTGAGCGAGCCCACGAAGGGATCGGTCATGATCTTGAAGGCGAGCGCCGCGAAGGGCTCGTCGTCCGAGGCCTTGCGGGTGATCGGCTCGTCGGTGCCCATCTTGACGCCCTTGATGGCGGGCACGTCGACGGGCGAGGGCAGGAAATCGACGACAGCGTCGAGCAGCGGCTGCACGCCCTTGTTCTTGAAGGCGGCGCCGCAGAGCACCGGCACGAAGACGTAGGAGATCGTGCCCTTGCGGATGCACTTCTTGAGCGTCTCCACGTCGGGCTCGGTGCCGGCGAGATAGGCCTCGAGCGCGGCGTCGTCCTGCTCGACCGCCGTCTCGACCAGCTTGTGCCGGTACGCGTCCGCGGTCGCGCGGAGCGCGTCGGAGATATCGACCACGTCGAACTGCGCGCCGAGCGTGTCCTCTTTCCAGCGGAGCTCCTTCATGTTGACGAGATCCACCACGCCCACGAATTCGCTCTCGACCCCGATCGGCAGCTGGCAGACCAGCGGCACGGCGCCGAGGCGATCCTTGATCATGTCGACGCACCGCTCGAAGTTGGCGCCAATACGGTCCATCTTGTTGACGAAGCAGATGCGCGGCACGCCGTATTTGTCGGCTTGGCGCCAGACGGTCTCCGATTGTGGCTCGACGCCCGCGACCGCGTCGAACACGGTGACGGCACCGTCGAGCACGCGCAGGCTGCGCTCCACCTCGATGGTGAAGTCGACGTGGCCAGGCGTGTCGATGATGTTGACGCGGTGGTCGCGCCAGAAGCACGTCGTCGCGGCGGAGGTGATGGTGATGCCGCGCTCCTGCTCCTGCTCCATCCAGTCCATGGTGGCGGCACCCTCATGGACCTCGCCGATCTTGTAGGTGCGGCCGGTGTAATAGAGGATCCGCTCGGTCGTGGTAGTCTTGCCGGCATCGATGTGCGCCATGATGCCGATGTTGCGGTATCGCTCGAGGGGTGTGGTGCGGGGCATGGGGAACTCCGGAGGGCGCGGGCCTTACCAGCGGTAATGCGAAAAGGCCTTGTTCGCGTCGGCCATGCGGTGGGTGTCTTCCCGCTTCTTTACGGCGGTCCCGCGGTTGTTCGCGGCATCGAGCAGTTCCCCCGACAGTCTCTCTTGCATAGTGTGCTCGGAGCGGTCGCGCGCCGCGCCGATGAGCCAGCGGATCGCGAGCGCCTGGCCGCGCTCCGGCCGCACCTCGACCGGTACTTGATAGGTGGCGCCGCCGACGCGGCGCGAGCGCACCTCGACCGCGGGCCGCACGTTGGTGAGCGCGTCGTGGAAGATCCGGATGGGATCTTGGCCCGAGCGCTTGGAGATGCGCTCGAAGGCGCCGTAGACGATGCCCTCGGTGACGGACTTCTTGCCCTCGTACATCAGGCAATTCATGAACTTGGTCACGACGGGGTCGCCGAACTTGGCGTCCGGCAGGACTTCCCTCTTGATCGCAGCGCGACGACGCGACATGAGTCCGCCTCCCTTACTTCGGCCGCTTGGCGCCGTACTTCGAGCGCCGCTGGTGCCGGTCCTTGACGCCTTGGGTGTCGAGGGTGCCGCGGATGATGTGGTAGCGCACGCCCGGCAGGTCCTTCACGCGGCCGCCGCGGATCATCACCACCGAGTGCTCCTGCAAGTTGTGACCGATGCCGGGGATGTAGCTGGTCACCTCGAAGCCGTTCGTGAGCCGCACGCGCGCGACCTTGCGCAGCGCCGAGTTCGGCTTCTTTGGCGTGGTGATGTAGACGCGCGTGCACACACCGCGCTTCTGCGGACTCGATTCCAGCGCCGGCACCTTGTTGCGCGCGGCTTGCGGCCGGCGCGGGCTGCGGATGAGCTGGTTGATCGTCGGCATCGCTCGCGAACCTCGTTTCAAGCAGCAACGCCGCGCGACGTGCCCTTCGCACTGCCGCCACGGTTTGCTGGGATGATCCCAAAAATAATGCGCCGTCTTGCAGGGCGCCGGGCCACCGAACTCGGACTACAGGGCTGCGTCTAGGATGACCTGCTACCGCCAGCCCGTCGAAAGTGCGCGGATACTAGTGAGCGACCCCCCGGCCGGTCAAGCGCTATCGCGCAGGGGAACCCCTGGAGATTCCAGGGAAGATTGCCGCAGGGGGCGTGCCCCTCACCCCCTGGGCCGCTCGCCGCCCTCGGGGCCATAGAAGGCGACCCAGGTCTCGAGATCGTCAGTGAAATCCTCGAACCGGTGCTCGGCGTGGGCCGGCACGAAGATGAGGTCGCCGGGCCCGAAGGGCGTCCGCTGGCCATCCCGGAAGAATTGGCCGCGGCCGTGGACGACGACATAGACCTCGTCCCGGGTATGCGGGGTCTGCTCGTCGCGCCCGCGGGGCGCATAAAAGCGGATTTCCAGGCTGCCGTGGGTCAGGAGCTCCGACGATCGCCGTCCCGGCGGGATCGGCGCGGTCCGGCCTTCAGCGAGCGAAATCACGGTCTTGGATCGACTGTCGGCCATGGTGCGCCCCTCCAGAACATGGTTCTGCCGGCGAGACTAGGCCGCGTCCGGGGTGTTCGGGAGCGCTTTCTTGTCTCGAGGACAAGAAAAAGGGGCCGGACGAGCCGGCCCCTTCGTATCTCGAGCCCTGACGCTTGGGATCAGGACGCGACCTTCTGCTCGGCCTCGATGGCGGGCGTGCCGGGGCTCTCGGCCGCGGCGAGCGCCGCGAGCTCGCGATCACGCTCGGCGGCGAGCTGGCGCCAGCGCGCCATCACGCTGCCGGTGCCGGCGGGGATGAGCCGGCCCACGATGACGTTCTCCTTGAGGCCCGCGAGCCCGTCGACCCGGCCCGAGACCGCCGCCTCGGTAAGGACTCGCGTGGTCTCCTGGAACGACGCCGCCGAGATGAAGGAGCCGGTCTGCAGGCTCGCCTTGGTGATGCCCTGCAGCACCGGATGCGCGATCGAGGGCTTACCGCCCTCGCGCTCCACCTTGGCGTTCTCCTCCTCGAACTCGGCGCGATCGATCTGCTCGCCCACCAGGAAGGTGCTGTCGCCGGCGTCCTCGATCTCCACCTTCTGCAGCATCTGGCGGACGATCACCTCGATGTGCTTGTCGTTGATGCGCACGCCCTGGAGGCGATAGACCTCCTGGATCTCGTTGATGAGATATGACGCAAGCGCCTCGACGCCGAGCACGCGCAGGATGTCGTGCGGCACCGGGTTGCCATCCATCAACAGGTCGCCCTTGGTGACGAAGTCGCCCTCCTGCACGCTGATGTGCTTGCCCTTGGGGATCAGGTACTCGACGGGATCCTTGCCCTCCTCGCCGGGCGTCACCACGATGCGGCGCTTGGTCTTGTAGTCCCTGCCGAATTCGACGCGGCCGTCGATCTCGCTGATGATGGCGAAATCCTTGGGCTTGCGCGCCTCGAAGAGCTCCGCGACCCGCGGCAGGCCGCCGGTGATGTCGCGGGTCTTGGAGGACTCCCTCGGGATGCGCGCGAGCACGTCGCCGGCCCTCACCTCGGCGCCGTTCTCGACCGAGAGGATCGCGTCCACCGACATGAAGTAGCGCGCCTCGAGGCCGTTCGCGAGGATGAGCGCCCGGCCGTGCTTGTCGTGCAGCACGATGCGGGGCTTGAGTTCGCCGCCGCGCTGCTGCTGCTTCCAATCGATCACCACCTTGGACGAGATGCCGGTCGCCTCGTCGACCACCTCGCGGACCGACACGCCCTCGATCAGGTCGGCGTACTTCGCGATGCCGTCCTTGTCGGTGATGATCGGGATCGTGTAGGGGTCCCACTCCGCGAGCTTCTGGCCCTTGTGGACCTTGGCCTTCTCGTCGGCCAGCAGCCGCGCGCCATAGGGCACGCGGTGCCGCGCGCGCTCGCGGTTCGCCTCGTCGATCAGCACGATCTCGAGGTTCCGCCCCATCACCACCGGCACCTTGGCGGAGTTGATGACGACATTGCGGTTGCGGATCTTGACCGTGGCGTCGATAGTCGCCTCGATCGAGGATTGCTCGGCGCCGCGCTGCACGGCGCCGCCGATGTGGAAGGTGCGCATGGTGAGCTGCGTGCCGGGCTCGCCGATCGACTGCGCCGCGATCACGCCCACGGCCTCGCCGATGTTCACCATGGTGCCGCGAGCGAGGTCGCGCCCGTAGCACTTGGCACAGACGCCGAAGCGGTTCTCGCAGGTCAGCACCGAGCGGATCGACACGCTGTCGATGCCCGAGCGCTCGATCCGCTCAACTGCCTCCTCGTCCACGAGGTCGCCGGCCTTGACCAGGAGATCGCCGCTCACGGGATCGACCACGTCCACTGCCGCGGAGCGGCCGAGGATGCGGTCGGCGAGCGGCGAGATCACCTCACCGCCGTCGACCACGGCGCGCATGGTGAGGCCGCGGGTGGTGCCGCAGTCCTCCTCGGTGATGATCGCGTCCTGCGCCACGTCGACCAGACGCCGCGTCAGATAGCCGGAGTTGGCGGTCTTGAGCGCGGTGTCAGCGAGGCCCTTTCGCGCGCCGTGCGTCGAGTTGAAGTACTCGAGCACGGTCAGGCCTTCCTTGAAGTTGGAGATGATCGGCGTCTCGATGATCTCGCCCGAGGGCTTCGCCATCAGGCCGCGCATGCCCGCGAGCTGCTTGATCTGCGCCGCCGAGCCGCGCGCGCCGGAGTCCGACATCATCCAGACGGAGTTGATGGGCTCGCCGGGCTTCATCGATTTGATGACCTTCATCATCTCCTCGGCGACCCTCTCGGTGCAGCTCGACCAGACGTCGACCACCTTGTTGTACTTCTCGCCCTGGGTGATCAGGCCGTCGAGGTACTGCTGCTCGTACTCCTTCACCCTCTCCTGGGCACTGGCGACGAGCTTCTCCTTAGCGACCGGGATGATCAAGTCATCCTTGCCGAAGGAGATGCCGGCGCGGCAGGCGTGGGTGAAGCCCAGCGTCATCAGCCGGTCGCAGAAGATCACCGTCTCCTTCTGGCCGCAGTGGCGGTAGACGGTGTCGATGAGGTTGCTGATCTCCTTCTTGGTCAGAAGGCGATTGACCAGATCGAAGCTCACGTTGGGGTTACGCGGCAGGATTTCGGAAAGCAGCATGCGGCCGGGCGTCGTGGTGACGCGCTGAACCACCGGCTTGCCGTCCTTGTCCACGGTATCGAGCCGCGCCTTGATGCGGGCGTGCAGCGACACCGCGCCCTCGTCGAGCGCGTGCTCGAGCTCGCCCATGTCGGCAAAAGCCATGTCCTCGCCCGGCTCCTGCGGGCGCTCCATGCTGATGTAGTAGAGGCCGAGCACGATGTCCTGCGAGGGCACGATGATCGGCTTGCCGTTGGCGGGCGACAGGATGTTGTTAGTCGACATCATCAGGACGCGCGCCTCGAGCTGCGCCTCGAGCGAGAGCGGCACGTGCACGGCCATCTGGTCGCCGTCGAAGTCGGCATTGAAGGCGGTGCAGACCAGCGGATGCAGCTGGATCGCCTTGCCCTCGATCAGGATCGGCTCGAAGGCCTGGATGCCGAGGCGATGCAGCGTCGGCGCGCGGTTGAGCAACACCGGATGCTCGCGGATCACCTCCTCGAGGATATCCCAGACCTCCGGGCGCTCCTTCTCCACCATGCGCTTGGCGGCCTTGATGGTGCTAGCCATGCCGTAGAGCTCGAGCTTCGAGTAGATGAAGGGCTTGAAGAGCTCGAGCGCCATCTTCTTCGGCAGGCCGCACTGGTGCAGCTTGAGCTCCGGGCCGACCACGATCACGGAGCGGCCGGAGTAGTCGACGCGCTTGCCGAGCAGGTTCTGCCGGAACCGGCCCTGCTTGCCCTTGAGCATGTCCGAGAGCGACTTCAGCGGCCGCTTGTTGGCGCCCGTGATGATCCGGCCGCGGCGGCCGTTGTCGAACAGCGCGTCCACCGCTTCCTGCAGCATCCGCTTCTCGTTGCGCACGATGATGTCGGGCGCGCGCAGCTCGATCAGCCGCTTCAGGCGGTTGTTGCGGTTGATCACGCGGCGGTAGAGGTCGTTCAAGTCCGAGGTCGCGAACCGGCCGCCGTCGAGCGGCACCAGCGGGCGCAGCTCCGGCGGGATCACCGGCACGACCTCGAGGATCATCCACTCGGGACGGCTCTGCGACTGCAGGAAGGCCTCGACCAGTTTCAGCCGCTTCACCAGCTTCTTGCGCTTCGCCTCGGAGTTGGTCTCCTTGAGCTCGATGCGGAGCCGGTCGCGCTCCTCCGGCAGCTTGATCGCGGTCAGCATGGTGCGGAGCGCCTCGGCGCCGATCGAGGCGGTGAATGCCTCCTCGCCGAACTCCTCCTGCGCCTTGATGAACTCCTCCTCGTTCAGGAGCTGGCGCAGCTTGAGCGGCGAGAGCCCGGGCTCGATCACCACATAGCTCTCGAAATAGAGAATCTTCTCCAGGTCCTTGAGCGTCATGTCGAGCAGCAGGCCGATGCGGCTCGGCAGCGACTTCAGGAACCAGATGTGCGCCACGGGCGAGGCCAGCTCGATGTGGCCCATGCGGTCGCGGCGCACCTTCGAGAGCGTCACCTCGACGCCGCACTTCTCGCAGATGATGCCGCGGTACTTCATGCGCTTGTACTTGCCGCACAAGCACTCGTAGTCCTTGATCGGCCCGAAGATGCGCGCGCAGAACAAGCCGTCGCGCTCGGGCTTGAAGGTCCGGTAGTTGATCGTCTCCGGCTTCTTGATCTCGCCGAAGGACCAGGAGCGGATGCGCTCCGGGCTCGCGATCGAGATCTTGATCTGGTCGAAGCTCTGGGGCCCCGTCACCTGGCCGAAGATGTTCATCAACTCGTTCATGAACGATCCCTCTCTGACTGAACTGTTCCGATAGCGCGTGCGTGCATCAGAAGCTGCGCTGGTCGAGCTCGACGTTGAGGCCGAGCGAACGCAGCTCCTTCACCAGCACGTTGAAGGACTCGGGCACGCCCGCCTCGAAGTTGTCGTCGCCGCGCACGATCGCCTCGTAGACCTTGGTGCGGCCGGAGACGTCGTCGGACTTCACCGTCAGCATCTCCTGCAGCGTATAGGCGGAGCCGTAGGCCTCGAGCGCCCACACCTCCATCTCGCCGAAGCGCTGACCGCCGAACTGCGCCTTGCCGCCCAGCGGCTGCTGGGTCACCAGGCTGTAGGGGCCGATCGAGCGCGCGTGGATCTTGTCGTCCACCAGGTGATGCAGCTTCATCATGTAGATGTAGCCGACGGTAACTTTGCGGTGGAACGCGTCGCCCGTGCGACCGTCGGTCAGCGTCACCTGGCCCGACGCGTCGAGACCCGCCTCCTTCAGCATCTCCACGATGTCCTCCTCGCGGGCACCGTCGAAGACGGGGCTCGAGACGGGGATGCCGTGCTGCAGGTTCGTCGCGAGCTCGAGAAGGTTGTGGTCCTCGAGCGCCGCGATGTCCTTCTTGTCGGTCGCGTCCGTGTAGAGGTGACCCAGGAACCTGCGGAGGTCCGCGGTCCTCGCTGTCTTGCGCACCTTGTCCACGAGATCGCCGATCTGCCGCCCGAGGCCCGCCGAGGCCCAGCCGAGATGGGTCTCCAGGATCTGGCCGACGTTCATGCGGCTCGGCACGCCCAGCGGATTGAGCACGATGTCGACGGGCGTGCCGTCGTCCAGGTACGGCATGTCCTCGGATGGCACGATCTTGGAGATCACGCCCTTGTTGCCGTGCCGGCCCGCCATCTTGTCGCCCGGCTGCAGCTTGCGCTTCACCGCCACGAAGACCTTGACCATCTTCATGACGCCGGGCGGCAGCTCGTCGCCGCGCTGCAGCTTCTCGACCTTGCTCTCGAAGCGCTTCTGCAGCTCGTCGATGGACTCGTCCATCTGCTTCTTGAGCGCCTCGATGACGGTCTGCTGCTCGTCGGCCTTGACGGCGAAATGCCGCCACTGGCCCGGCGTGAACTCCGCGAGCACCGCCTCCGTGACCTTGGCCGGGCCCTTGAAGCCCTTGGGGCCGGCCTGGGCCGTCTGGCCCATGAGCAGTTCCTTGAGGCGGCTCTGGAAGCTCCGCTCGAGGATCGCGCGTTCGTCGTCGCGGTCCTTGGCGAGGCGCTCGATCTCCGCGCGCTCGATCGCGAGCGCGCGCTCATCCTTGTCGACGCCGCGCCGCGAGAACACGCGCACCTCCACGACGGTGCCCGTGACGCCCGGCGGCAGGCGGAGCGAGGTGTCACGCACGTCCGAGGCCTTCTCGCCGAAGATCGCGCGGAGCAGCTTCTCCTCCGGCGTCATCGGCGATTCGCCCTTCGGCGTCACCTTGCCCACGAGGATGTCGGTCGGCTTCACCTCGGCGCCGATATAGACGATGCCGGCCTCGTCGAGGTTCTTGAGCGCCTCCTCGCCGACATTCGGGATGTCGCGCGTGATCTCCTCCTGGCCGAGCTTGGTGTCGCGCGCCATCACCTCGAATTCCTCGATGTGGATCGAGGTGAAGACGTCGTCCGACACGATCCGCTCGGAGATCAGGATCGAGTCCTCGAAGTTGTAGCCGTTCCACGGCATGAAGGCGCAGAGCACGTTCCGGCCCAGCGCCAGCTCGCCGAGCTGGGTCGAGGGTCCGTCAGCGAGGACGTCGCCGGCGTTGACGGCATCGCCCACGCGGACCAGCGGCCGCTGCGTGATGCAGGTGTTCTGGTTCGAGCGCTGGAACTTGAGCAGGTTGTAGATGTCGACGCCCGAGGCGCTCGCCTCGGTCTCCGCGGTCGCGCGGATCACGATGCGCATGCCGTCGACTTGGTCGACGATGCCCGAGCGGCGCGCGATGATGGTGACGCCGCTGTCGCGCGCCACCCGCTCCTCCATGCCGGTGCCCACGAGGGGTGCCTCGGCCTGGATGAGCGGCACCGCCTGGCGCTGCATGTTCGAGCCCATGAGCGCGCGGTTGGCGTCGTCGTTCTCCAGGAACGGGATCAGCGCCGCCGCGACGGAGACGAGCTGCTTCGGCGACACGTCCACGAACTCGATATCCTGCGGGCGCGCCATCACGAACTCGCCGCCCTTGCGGCAGGAGATCAGATCGTCGACCAGCCGGTCCTTGTCGTCGACCTTCACGTTCGCCTGGGCGATCGTGTACTTGCCCTCGTCCATCGCGGAGAGATAGATCGCCTCGTCGGTCACCCTGCCGTTGACGACCTTCCGATAGGGGCTCTCGATGAAGCCGTACTGGTTGACCCGCGCGTAGGTCGCGAGGCTGTTGATCAGGCCGATGTTCGGGCCTTCCGGTGTCTCGATCGGGCAGATCCGGCCGTAATGCGTGGGATGCACGTCGCGCACCTCGAAGCCCGCGCGCTCGCGCGTGAGGCCGCCCGGCCCCAGCGCCGAGAGCCGCCGCTTGTGGGTGATCTCCGAGAGCGGGTTGGTCTGGTCCATGAACTGCGAGAGCTGCGAGGAACCGAAGAACTCCCGCACCGCCGCCGCCGCGGGCTTGGCGTTGATGAGGTCGTGCGGCATAACGGTGTCGATCTCGACCGAGCTCATGCGCTCGCGGATCGCCCGCTCCATGCGCAGGAGGCCGATGCGGTACTGGTTCTCCATGAGCTCGCCCACCGAGCGCACCCGGCGGTTGCCGAGGTGGTCGATGTCGTCGATCTCACCGCGGCCGTCCTTGAGCTCGACCAGCACCTTGAGGATCGCCAGGATGTCGTCCTTGCGGAGCACGCGCACCTGGTCGTCAGTGGTCTGGTTGAGGCGCGAGTTCATCTTCACTCGGCCGACGGCCGAGAGGTCGTAGCGTTCCTGGTCGAAGAACAGGCCCTGGAACAGCGCCTCCGCGGTCTCGAGCGTCGGCGGCTCGCCCGGCCGCATCACGCGATAGATGTCGATCAGCGCGTCCTCGCGGGTCGCGTTCTTGTCGATCGCGAGCGTGTTGCGGATGTAGGGGCCGACCGCGACGTTGTCGATCGCGAGCACCGGCAGTTCCTTCGCCTTGCTCTCCTCGAGCGCGATCAGGAGCGCATCGGTGATCTCGTCGCCGGCCTCCGCCAGCACCTCGCCGGTCTCCTCGTTCACGATGTCGATCGCGAGGAACCGGCCGACCAGCTCCTCCTTGGTGACCTGGATCTCGCGGAGCCCGTCCTCGTGGAGCTTACGCGCGCCGCGCGGCGCCAGCTTCTCGCCCGCCTCGAGCCGAACCTTGCCCGTCTTGGCATCCACCAGGTCATGCGTGAGCTTCACGCCGCCGCGGTAGGCGTCGGGATTGAACGCCGCGGTCCAGCCCTTCTTGCTGTGATGGAACACGCTGTGGCCGTAGAAGTAGCCGAGGATCTCCTCCTTCGACATGCCCTGGGCCTCGTAGGGCTGCATCGCCTTGCCCTCGGCGGCGCGCTCCTGGCGCAGGATCTCCGTCGCCTTGCCGTCGAGCGCCATCAGGAGCGTGGTCACCGGCAGCTTGCGGCGGCGGTCGATGCGGACATAAAGGTGGTCCTTGGCGTCGAACTCGAAGTCGAGCCAGGAGCCGCGATAGGGGATGACGCGCGCCGCGAACAGATACTTGCCTGACGAATGCGTCTTGCCCTTGTCGTGGTCGAAGAACACGCCGGGCGACCTGTGCATCTGCGAGACGATGACGCGCTCGGTGCCGTTGATGATGAAGGTGCCGTTCTTGGTCATGAGCGGCATGTCGCCCATGTAGACGTCCTGCTCCTTGATGTCGCGGATGGAGCGGGAGCCGGTCTCCTCGTCGACGTCCCAGACCACGAGACGCAGCGTGACCTTGAGCGGCGCCGCGAAGGTGATGCCGCGCTGCTGGCACTCCTCGACGTCGTACTTCGGTTCCTCGAGCTCGTAGCGCACGAACTCCAGCCGCGCCCGGTCCGCGAAGTCGCGGATCGGGAACACCGACTTGAAGACCTCTTGGAGCCCGACGCTGGTCCGACGCTCCGCGGGCACGCCCATCTGCAGGAAATGATCGTAGGAGCTCTTCTGCACCTCGATGAGGTTCGGCATCGGTGCCACCTCCGGGATGCGTCCGAAGGTCTTGCGGATACGCTTGCGGCCCGTGAACGACTTCGTCATGTATGTCCCTCGTGGGTCAAACCGGCTGCCCAGGGGATCCCTGGGTCTCGCGAGCGGTCCGGCGCCGACCGCCCGTCTCCATATTTTCCGGCGATCTTGAGTGGCCACTCAAACCCTCAAAATCGCCGTAACGATTCGCTGCTACCATTACCCAATGCAAAGAGCCGGCCTGCGCGCCCTTTCACGGGCACGCCCCGGCTCGATCAAGCCGCGGTCGGGATCGAGAGCGCGCCTTGGCCCTCGACCCCGCTCCACGACGTTGCAGCCCAAGCGCCTACTTGACCTCGACGGTCGCGCCGGCGTCTTCGAGCTGCTTCTTGATCTTCGCGGCTTCGTCCTTGTTGACCCCTTCCTTGACCGGCTTGGGCGCGCCTTCCACCAGGTCCTTCGCCTCCTTGAGGCCGAGACCGGTGATCGCACGCACCTCCTTGATCACGTTGATCTTCTTCTCGCCTGCCGCGGCCAGGACGACGGAGAATTCGGTCTTCTCCGCCGCGGCTTCCGCGGCTGGGGCGGCGCCACCGGCGCCCGCAGCGGCGGCAACGGCCACGGGAGCCGCCGCCGACACGCCCCACTTCTCCTCAAGCAGCTTCGAGAGCTCGGCCGCCTCTAGGACGGTCAGGCTCGAAAGCTCGTCTACCAACTTCGCAAGATCAGCCATTTTAGCACCTCTGGGATTGGGAAAAACACAAGATTTTCAACGACTCGGGCCCTACCCGGTCTTGCCATAGGCAGCGAACACCCGCGCGAGCTGGGCCCCGGGCGCTTGCAGGACGCCGGCGATCCTCGTCGCCGGGGCCTGGAGCAATCCCAGGATCTTGCCGCGGAGCTGATCGAGCGAAGGCATGGTAGCGAGGGCGTTGACACCCTTGGCGTCGAGCTGCTGGGCGCCGAGGCCACCCCCGATGATCAGCAGCTTTTCGTTCTTCTTGGCGAACTCGACGGCTACCTTCGCCGCTGCCACGGGGTCGCGCGAAAAGGCAATCGCGGTCGGCCCCTTGAACAGCGGCGACAGTCGCTCGAATTTCGTGCCTTCAAGAGCGCGGCGGGCGAGCCGGTTCTTCGTCACCTTGAAACCGGCGCCCACCGCCCGCATCTGACGCCGCAGCGTCGTCACTTCCTCGACGGTCATGCCGTTCTGGTGAGTGACCACCACGCACGCGGTGTCAGAGAGCGCTTGGTGGAGCGTATCGACCAGCTTCGCTTTCTGTGACCGGTCCACTGCTCGTCTCCGACCTTGGTGATCCCGAGCCTTGGCCCCTAGAGGCCTCGGTCCTGGATCGGTTGCACGAGGGTGCTAACCCCTTTCGAGGCATCACCCGTCCGCCTGTCCCAGAAGTCCTGGCCGCTTGCGGAAATCCGCGTCGCGGTCGGGAACTCCTGTCTCTTGCGGGCGCCTCCCGAGGGAAGCCTTAAGCCGGCGAGCCGGCACCAGCAGTCTCGGACAGGATCGGAGCGGTGCGTTGCCCGAGGGCTTCGTCCCGCTCCGTCGACCGCCCCGGCACCCCGAAGGGCGCCGCGACGGAAGCTCTTGTGTCCCGCCCCAGAAATTCGCTTTCGCGAATTTCCGGGATAAGCGGGCCACAACTTTCGTGAACCTCGTGTGATTCAGATCCCGAAGTTCGCCCGCCGAACTTCGGGATCATCACACGAGTGCCTCAGCCGCTCAGGCGAGGCTCGTCAATTCCAACTTCACGCCCGGTCCCATGGTGGAGGACAGGCTCACGCGCTTGATGAAAGCGCCCTTGATGCCGGTCGGCCGCTGGCGCGAGATCGCGCCCACGAAGGCCTTCACGTTGGCGGCGATCGCGTCCTCGGTGAAGCTCGCCTTGCCGACGCCGGCGTGGATGATGCCGGCCTTCTCGGTCCGGTACTCCACCTGGCCGCCCTTGGCGGCCTTCACGGCCTCGGTGACGTTGGGTGTCACCGTGCCGAGCTTCGGGTTCGGCATCAATCCGCGCGGCCCCAGCACTTTGCCGAGCCGGCCGACGATACCCATCATGTCGGGAGTCGCGATGGCACGATCGAACTCTATTTGGCCACCCTGCACCTTCTCTGCAAGGTCCTCGGCCCCAACGATATCGGCGCCGGCGGCCTTCGCCTCCTCGGCGCGCGGGCCCTTGGCGAAGACGGCGACCCGGAGTGTCTTGCCGGTGCCGCTCGGCAGCATCACGGTGCCGCGCAGGTTCTGCTCGGATTTCTTGGGGTCGATGTTGAGGTTCAGCGAGACCTCGATGGTCTCGTCGAACTTCGCCGTCGCCCGCGCCTTCACCAGCTTCACCGCCTCGGGAAGCGGGTAATAGGCCTCGGGACTGAGACCCTCTTTCGCCTTCTTGAATCGCTTTCCAACCGCCATGGCCTACTCCACCACTTCGAGGCCCATCGAGCGCGCGGATCCCGCGATCATGCGGGCGGCGCCCTCGAGGTCCTTCGCGTTCAGGTCCTTCATCTTCTTCTCCGCGATCTCGCGCACCTGCTTCATTGTGACCTTGCCCACGAAGCCCTTGCTTGGTGTCTGCGAACCCTTCTCGATCCCCGCGGCCTTCTTGAGGAAGTAGCTCGCGGGCGGAGTCTTCATGACGAAGGTGAAGCTCCGGTCGGCATAGGCCGTGATCTCCACCGGGATTGGCGTGCCCGGCTCGATCCCCTGGGTCTGCGCGTTGAAAGCCTTGCAGAACTCCATGATGTTGAGGCCGCGCTGGCCGAGCGCCGGGCCAATGGGCGGCGACGGGTTCGCCTTCCCGGCCGGGACCTCCAGCTTGATGTAGCCCGCTATCTTCTTCGCCATCTACTGCTCCGCCTGACCACCGTACGTCCTTCGATCCGCTCGCTCAGCTCGCTTGCTCAGGGTGAGGGAATGGAGCGGTCATTCCCTATGCCCTCATCCTGAGCAAGCGCCCCATTGGGGCGCGCGCCGAACGACGCGCGTTTGGCTTCCAATCCTTAGACCTTCTCCACTTGCGAATACTCGAGCTCCACGGGCGTCGCGCGGCCGAAGATCGAAACCGCGACCTTGATGCGCGCCTTCTCCTCGTCGACCTCCTCGACCACGCCGTTGAAAGAAGTGAAGGGACCGTCGGAGACACGCACCTGCTCGCCGATCTCGAAGGTGATCGAGGGTTTCGGCCGCTCGATACCCTCCTGGACCTGGCGCATGATCCGTTGCGCCTCGGTCTCTGTGATCGGGACGGGCCGCCCGCGGCCGCCGCCGCCCAGGAAATTCGTCACCTTCGGCGTGTTCTTCACGAGGTGCCAGGTCTCGTCTGTCAACTCCATCTTCACCAGCACGTAACCCGGGAAGAATTTCCGCTCCGAGCTCACCTTGGCGCCACGCTTCACCTCGACGACTTCCTCGGTCGGCACCAGAACCTGCTCGAACTGGTCGGCGACGCCCTTGGTCTCCGCCTGCTCGCGGATCGACTGCGCGACCTTCTTCTCGAAGCCGGAATAGACGTGGACGACGTACCAGCGCATGGTCATGGGCTCAGGTGCCGATGCCCAGCACGAAGCGCACGAAGATGCCGAGCGCCTCGTCGACCACGAAGAAGAACACCGCCACCGTCACCGCCATCAAGAACACCATCAGCGTGGTCTGGGTCAGTTCCTTGCGCGTGGGCCAAGTCACGCGCGACACTTCCTGTCGCACCTGCCGGAGAAATTCTGCGGGGCTGGTCCGTGCCATATAGGAATTTCGCTAAGGGGGCGCGACTATAACGCCCTCAGGCTGCCCTTTCCACACTCTTATCCAATGGAAATTTGCCCTGTATCAGCGCGCTAGGGTCTGTGCCCCGACCCAGACGGCGCCCTCGGGCGGGCGGGTGTATAGCAGCCTTGAACCAGTTTGGCTACACCCTTAAATCCGCTCGGCGGAAGCTGGCAGGAGTGGAGGGGCTCGAACCCCCAACCCCCGGTTTTGGAGACCGGTGCTCTACCAATTGAGCTACACTCCTATGTTCTCTGCGAGCGACGAGCCGCCACACCAACCCTCGTCACTCGCGTAACGACGCGGCGTACTCTTACTTCACGATATCCGCGACGACGCCGGCGCCGACGGTCTTGCCGCCCTCGCGGATCGCGAAGCGCAGGCCCTTCTCCATCGCGATCGGCGCGATCAGTTCCACCTCCATCGAGATGTTGTCCCCCGGCATCACC
>DATFRA010000228.1:0-4865 GCA_035263705.1 Allostellaceae bacterium | reverse complement strand
TTGCGGTCGTTGATCCGGACGACCACGCTTCTCCCGGTGTCGAGATTGGTCACGCGCACACGCGTCTCGAAGGGGAGGGTCGGATGCGCGGCGGTCAGCGCCTTCTCGTTGAAGCGCTCGCCGTTCGCGGTGTTCTTGCCCCGCAAGCTCGGGCCGCCGTACCAGCTGGCGGTGCCCACTTCGACCAGCGGCCCCTGGTTGTAGCTGCCGGCATGGAGAGTGAAGTTGTCGTGCCCGCTGGGATCGTTCACTTGAGCGAAGCTCGGTGCCGCCGCAAGCGCAACCGCCGCGCCAAGTACCCAGCCGCACCGGTACGCCGAACGGACCAGCCTGCCTGCCATGAATCGAGCCCCCGAGAGAGATGCCCCGAGCCGTAACCATAGCGGTTGATGCCGCGACGCGAAAGCAATTATCGCCGTGATCAACGATAAAACCTGGACAAATGCAGAACTCGCAGATGGAGGCCCGAGCGGAAGGGCCCGGCTGTGAGCGTACTGCGTTCACGAAGACTGCTGGGAGCCTCTTGCCGCTCCACGGTCCCTTTGCGTACCGGCGCTGGTTATTCGACAACCTGACGCGACCGCGGCGTTTTACTCGTCAGGGTTATTGCGCGACTTGCGCGCATGCGGCGAGTCGGCCGCGCATCGGCGAGATCGTGCCAGGGGTGGCGGCGACCCACGGCTTGTTCGCGGCGAGTTTGCGGAGTTCTGCAAGCAAGCCAACATCGCCTCGCGCCCGTGCGGACGCGCGCGGCCTCCTAGCGGACTCGTTCCGGGTAAGCGTCGAGGAACGAATTGAGCGCCAGCGTGCGCGACTCCTCTAGGAACCGCTTGGAGTCCGAGCACTCAAACGCGATCCTGAACAGGACATGCGGGATGCCCAACAGATCGCATCGAAGATCCAGAACTGTCGCGATTTCCGGAATACGAGTCTCTCCGCAGCGCCGAAAACTCTCGCCAGGCTTCACCTCGTCCGGATCCATTCGACCCCGCAGCCAATGAAAGTGCATCTCTGATCCCCCGTCGCATCAGGCGCGAACTGGCCCTCGCTAGCGAGCCTAAACGATTCTCAGAACGTGAGTGCGGGAAGGTTTTGCCGCCGACGGAGTCGCCGCAAAAATGTCACGCCTTGATAAAAATGATTCCTCGACTCTCTCGATGAGCCCGCTCTTGCACCAAAGAGTCGGCACGGCTCCGATTTTGGCGAATAAAACAGATCATCGCGACTACTCGACGCCGTTGGGCGCCCGCTGTGTCGAGCCGCGGAGGGCGATGCGCATAAGCCGTTTGTCTACGACCATGTCCCTTCTTTGATTCTCCGACCTTGGTCCTGCCGCAATAAGTTCGTGTCCGCATCGTGTTCGCTTTTCGGGTACCTCACTACCGCTCGCGGATCGAGAGACCATCATGAAGCACGCTACCAGATCGTGCGCGGCGCGCGGCCTTGTGATCGCAGCGCTCGCGCTGTCAGGGATTCTTACCCTTCATGCCTATCCGGCATCAGCCGGCTGCGGCGGCGGACCCCTCAGCACGTCGCCGGGAAATGTCATCGGTAGCGTCGTTGGCGGCGCAGCCGGCGGCCTGATCGGCAACCAGATCGGCCACGGCTCCGGCAAGGGGGCGGCGACTGGGGTCGGCGTCGTTGGCGGCGCGCTCGTCGGTGGGTATGTGGGCCGGTCCATGGAAGGTTGTGGCCGCACGGCCCAGCGCGGCCAGGCAGGCGGGCCCGCCGAGGCACAGACTTGCCGGTTCGTACTGAACAAAGCAGTAGTCGACGGGCACGAGCAGCAGGTCGACGGCATCGCCTGCCTCGACCCGGCGGATGGGACGTGGAAGATTGCCTCCGGTCCCGCCGCCGAGCGGGCGGCAGAGGCCGATCTCGTTATCAGAGCGCAGCAGCGGCTGCACGATGAGGGGTTCTACGTTCGCAACAACATCGACGGCCGATGGGGCCGGGCGACGCGTTTGGCCGTGGGCAATTTCCAGCGCGCGAACGGGTTGGCCTCCACCGGGCAGCTCGATGTCGGGACGCGTACCGCCCTGGGACTCGATCCTCTTCCTCTCGAGGCCGGGGCCACGGCCCCGAGCGGTGGCGACGCGCAGGCTGGTGCCAGGCAGTAGCCATCGGCGCGGCAAGCGGGGCGATTGGGCTCCCGAAGGGGGCGTCGCACGCGCGGGCACGCGCGTACGTAGCTGACCCGAGCCGATGCAAGAAAGCCCGATCTTGCTCGGCTTATCTCACTGTTCTGGCGGACGGGGTGGGATTCGAACCCACGAGGCCCTTGCGGACCTGCCGGTTTTCAAGACCGGTGCCTTAAACCGCTCGGCCACCCGTCCGATATCGACGCGGCAAGCGCTTAGCAGGGATCGCGCGAGGACGGAAGGGGGAGAGCGACACCCCTCAGCGGCTGTCAACCTCGGACGGAGAACCGGGGGCCATCAGAGAGTGTGGGCCACGCGAGCGGTGGCGCGCGCCGCTCCGTTATGGCGGGATTTTCGATACGGGGAAATTGGGGAAAAAATTAGAGTGCAATAAGCGGAGTGATCGGCACGGGCTGTCGTGGTGGTTTGGGCGCCCAGCAAATCCCATCGGAGTACGGTCGATGACTCCCCTGCTGTCTGCCCTACACCGTCTTGCCGCCCTGCGGGGCGAAGGACTGCGGCCCGAGCTGGTTAGGCTCTTGGAGCGTTCCGAGCCCGCGGAAGCCATCAAGCGCAAAGACCGACACGCTGCAGACGCCAGCAAGGTTCCGGTCCTCACTACGCTGGAAGTTCCCGTTTAGGCCGCGTGCTCGGTTTTGTCGCTCTGTTCAGCCATCTCCAATAGGTCGGCCTCGGTAAGCAATCTCTGAGCGTAAAGGTTGAGTGCGTCTCGGGCAGTGTCGTCCGAAGTCCATGAGGCCAACCGCAGCGCTCGTTCGGCTCGCTCTCGAAGCGCTTTGGGAGTTCGCTTGTCCATGATCTCCATGATTCGCAATGTAGGAACGCGCCCCATGGTACGGGATGGTACAACGGTGTGGCTTGAGGCGCTGAAGCTGGCCGCGTCTCTCGACGTCGATCCCTCAACGCGCCTGTCGCTCGATCGCCGGCCGGTAGCTCTCGAACGGCGGCACCTCGATGCCCGAGATCTTGCCGCGGTCGTCCCAGCGCCGGAGCCGCACGGCATCGCCGGCGAATGGGCGCTTCGCAAAAGCCGCAGCCTCCTCGGCGCTCATCGCGCCGCCCTGCTTCCCGAGCGAATGCTGGGATGCCTCCGAGAGGATCGCGAAATACCGTGACTCCGTCGCGCAGAGGTACCGCTTGGCGGCAACGTGCAACCGGACGGGCTCGCTGACCGCCGTGGGAAAGCGCGCCGCGAGCCATTCGCCGCCTGAGCGGTCGTGCTTGTGGTAGCCGAACCGGTCGTCGCGCGCCTCGAGGAAATGTCCGACGTCATGAAGCAGCGCGGCGAGGCACAGCGCCTCGTTGGCGCCTTCGGCGCGGGCGAGCGCCGCGGTCTGCAGGCTGTGCGCGGCGATGGTGACGCCCTCGCCATAGGTCTCGCCGCCGTGCGCGGCAAAGAGGGCGGCGATCTCGTCGAAGACGGTCTTCCCGCTCATGTTTCGCCCTCCAGCACGCGCAGTTTCGACATCAGCGAATCCGCGTCGGCGTAGGCGCCTTGGAGGTGCCGCCGGCCGCCGCCGAACCCGCGCCGGCCATGCAGCACGCGCCGGTTGTCGACAACGAAGAGGTCGCCCGGCCGGAGCCTGAAGCTGACGGTCATGGCGGGATCATGCAACATCCGGCCGAACCGGCGATGCGCCGCGTAGAACGCGGGGACATCGTCGGGATCGAGGTCGACCGGGCCGATCGAGCGGCTGTTGTAGCGGACCGTGCGCAGGTCGCCGCCGGCATCGAGCTCGATGAGGGGCGCCGCGTAGCGCAGATCTACGGAACCTTGCTCGACGTAGCGGAACGGCACCTGGGTCTTGCTCAGGAGATCGAACTCGGCGGGCGCCTCGCGCCGCAGCCGCTCGGCGACCGCGAACCCGTCGACCACGATAGACTCGCCGCCCTCGCCGGCGGCCTCGAGGCAGTGCAGGAGCTGCAGCTGCGGCACGGGATCGCGATAGGGATTGTCGGTGTGGTTGCCGAGCGCCAACGCGGTGAAGGCGAGGTTCATCGGCTCCTCGACCGAGACGACGTCGAAGAGGCGGCCGTAGTTGGTCTCGCGGACGTAACCGAACAGGCCGACGACATCGCTGACGGCGCCCGGCGTCGTGGGCACGCCGTGCAGGAGCGCGAACCCCAAGCGATCGACATGACGAAGCCAGCCGAGCAGCGCCGTCCCGTCGCGGATCACCGCGGCGTGATCGCCGGCGGGGAGGGGATCGCGCGCCAACGTCGCATCCCAGAGCCGCGGCACGCGCCGCCGCTCCGCGCGGGAGGCCGGGTCGAGCGCGTGCCGACGCAGCCACGCGGGATCGAAGAGCGAGGGGCTCTCGAAGCCATCGAAGACCACCTCGATGCCGCCCGCGACCATCTCGGCGGCCCGCAGCGAGATCCGATCCGGCAGCTCGATCGCGTCCATCAGCCGCTGGCCCTCGCCACCGCGACGGGTCTCGGGCCGGTTGTCGGCGAGCCAGAGGGCGGGGAAGCGGCTGACGCGGCTGTCCGCCCAGGTCACCACCAAGCCCGCGCCATCGGCCTCGATGGCGAGGCTCGCCGGCGAAAGAGTGGCGCGCGTATCCATGCCTCAGCCGGTCTCGTCGACGATGAGCGCCTTCAGGCTCTCCGGCCGGCAGATGACGATCATGCCTTCCTCCACCGCGACCAGGCCGCGCTCGCGCCAGATGCCGAGCTCCTTGTTTACGCGCTCGCGCGTCG
>DATFRA010000227.1:0-5766 GCA_035263705.1 Allostellaceae bacterium | reverse complement strand
GTCGATCTCGAAGCCAAGCGCCCGCGCGATCGGAACCCACGGGTTCCGGTCCGCCGAATGCAGCCAACCGCAACCGAGATCGACCGGATAGCCCGTGTCAGTGATGACGGTGTGGGCGCGCCCGCCCAGCCGGTCGCGCGCCTCCAGCACCAGCGTGCTGACGCCGCGCTCGCGCAAGCGATGGGCTGCGGCGAGGCCCGCGGCGCCCGCGCCCACCACCGCCACGTCGATATCGGTTACCGGCTCGCTCATCGCTCGCGGTCTATAGCATGTTCCCGGCAAATCGGACCGGAACATGCCTTAGATTCCCTGCCGACAAGTCTCAACCGCAGGAGGCCACACAAGATGACCGGCGTCTCGATCGAGCTGCTACACGCCTGGCATGACTTCTACGTCTTCATGGGGACGGCGGCGGCGACCCTGATCGGCGCCATGTTCGTGGTGGCGTCCATCGGCGGCGGGTTCCTGACGCGCGACCGGTCCCCGGAGATCCGCGCGTTCCTCACGCCGACCGTGGTCCATCTCGCGACGATCCTGCTGGGCAGCGCCTTGATGCTGGCGCCGGGCCTGGAGGCGCCGAGCCTTCTCATGCCGATCGGTATCGGCGCGCTCGCAGGGTTGGCGTATTCCGGCCTCGTCGCGGCCCGGCTGTTGCGGCGCAAGATCGAACGCATCGACCGCGTCTGGTACGCCGCCGTGCCGTTCGTGGGCTATGGGGTGATGCTGGCTGCCGTGGTGTTGATCTTCGAGTCGGCGCCTGCAAGCCTCGATACCCTCGCGATCGCGGCGGCGATCCTGCTGCTCGCGGGCGTCCGCAACGCCTGGGACCTCATCCTCTTCTTCCTGGCGCAACCCAGGGGCTCGAATTGAGCGGGTGGACGACGATGCCATGACGGCGATACTCCTGGGCACCCAAGTGGGACGCACGCTCGTCGAGTTGATTTGAAAGGAGATCGGACAAATGCAACTCCGCAATCTCGGCCGCTCGGGCCTGCGCGTCTCGCTGGTGGGGCTTGGCTGCAACAATTTTGGCGGGCGCATCGATCTCGAGGCGTCGCGCAAGGTCGTGCACAAGGCGCTCGACCTCGGCATCACGTTGTTCGACACCGCCGACACCTACGGGAATTTCGGCGGCTCCGAGACCTGTCTCGGCGAGATCCTCGGTGCCAAGCGCAAGGACATCGTGCTCGCCTCCAAGTTCGGCATGGCCATGAACGCCGAGGGCACCATCAAGGGCGCCTCGCGCCGCTACATCATGAGCGAGGTGGAGGCGAGCCTTCGGCGCCTCAAGACCGATTGGCTCGACCTCTATCAACTGCACGCCCCCGATCCGTTGACGCCCATCGAGGAGACGCTGCGCGCCCTCGACGATCTCGTGCGCCAGGGCAAGGTGCGCTACATCGGCTGCTCGAACCTGCCGGCCTGGCAGGTGGTGGAGGCGCAGTGGACCTCGAGGCAGCTCGGCCTCGAGTCCTTCGTCTCGGCGCAGGACGAGTACAGCCTGGTGGTGCGCCACATCGACCAGGAGCTGATCCCGGCGCTCCAGGCCTACGACATGGGCCTGCTGCCGTTCTTCCCGCTGGCGAGCGGGCTCCTCACCGGCAAGTACAAGCGGAACGCGCCGATGCCGGCGGGCACCCGCCTCACCAACACCCAGCGGCTCGCCGATCGCTTCCTCACCGAGGCGAACTGGCAGATGGCCGAGAGGCTGCAGGATTTCGCGGCACCCCGGGGCAAGAGCCTGCTGGAACTCGCCTTCAGCTGGCTCGCCTGCCGGCCGCAGGTCGCGAGCGTGATAGCCGGCGCCACCAGGCCCGAGCAGATCGAGGTGAATATCAAGGCGGCGGACTGGGTCCTCACGCCTGCGGAGATGGCGGAGATCGACCGGCTCACCAAGCCCGCTTAGGCAGCCGGTTTGTGGGGCAGCTGTCCCGAGTCTCGAACGTGCCACAACCGGATTCCCAACGGCAGAGCGCGATGCGGGTAGCCATCGTCACTCCCTATTTTCGTGAATGCGATGAACTCTTGAGGCAGTGTCTTGAGTCCGTCGCGGCTCAAACGTATCCGTGCACCCATATCCTGGTTGCCGACGGACATCCGAACGAAATGGTTCGGGCGAGGATCGCGGAGCACTTCATCCTCCCTCGGCCACACGCCGACAACGGGAACTTCGCGCGGTGCGTGGGAGCTCTGTCGGCGGTCTCCCAGGGTTTCGAGGCAGTGGCTTTTCTCGACGCCGATAACTGGTATCGACCCGATCACGTGGCCTCGCTGGTCGAGTTGCAGCGCTCGACGGGGGCTGCGGTCTGCACGTCGGGCCGATCGCTTCATCGAGCCGACGGTTCCGTGCTGATGCCCGTTTGTGTTGAGACGGACGGGAAAGAGTTCGCTGACACGAGCACGATGTTTTTTCATCGGGCGGCATTTCAGTTGCTTCCGGTTTGGGGATTGATGCCGCCGGCGCTCGGGCCCGTGGGCGACCGGATTATCTGGCGGGCGGTAATCGAACGAAAGTTGACCAGGGCTCACACGCACCTGCCTTCGCTCGCCTTCCGCACCCGATACCGCACACATTACGTCAGGGTTGGCGAGGCACCGCCGCCGGGCGCAAAGGGGCGTAGCGACCTGCAGCAGGCAAATGCATTCTGGAACGCGATGTCTCCCGACGAGCGGAGGCAACTCGTATTGGGGGCTTAAAGCGATTTCCGCCTATCACCAAGTCCGCGTAAGCGGACTTACGCCGCCTGGCTCTCGGGTTGGCCGACGCGCCAGCGCGCCGCCGCCTTGGCGACGCGGCGGCCGAGATGCTCGGCGGTGCGGAGGTCCGCGGCCGTGGGCGCGTGCTCAGGGCCCTGGTCGACGTTCGACTGCGCCATCGCGCCCAGGAACGAGCCGAGCCGATTGAGATCCTCGGGTGATCCCTTGCTCGAGTTGTTGCCGGGGATGAGCCCGAGGCCAACCCAGATCATGCCGTGCTGGGCCGCGAAGACCGCGAGCTGCTGCAGCGCGATGATACCAGGAGGCGCCTCTTAACGCACCAGCAAGAGGGCCATCGCCCGACCGCCTCGGCGCGCGACGGGCCCTCGACTCGTCGCCGATCTCCCGATGTGCTAACCAGCCGCGCGCAGGCTCAGCGGAGGGGGTGCCAATGGCCTTGATTACGCGCCGACGTGTGATCGGCAGCGGCCTCGTGACGGCCGGACTCGTGGCCGCGCCCGCGATCCCCAGGGCGGCCGACGACACCATGGTCTCCAAGGGCATCTACTGGAAACGCGTGCCGTGCCAGAAGGAGCATGTCTATTCGAAGCATCTGGTGCCCGACCGCTGGTTCCTCGAGCTCTACGCGCCGCCGGAGCAGAGCTGGAGCGTCGCCTACGCCGACGGCACGACCTTGACGGGGGCGCCCTATGGCAACGGAGACACGAAATCCGCGCGTCCCGAGATGAACGGCGCGGTTGGCTGCATGGTGGTCTCGAAGGACCTGGGCGGCGGCACAAACGACAAGACGCTCGACATCCTGAACCGGTGGCCGCCAAAGAATTTCTACGGACCTCTGCACCTGCTTGGACCCGGAAGGTTCGGCTTCTCCGCCAACTTCATATTCCCGGCGGGCGCCCAGGGGAGCGGTGCCATCTGGATCGCGATCTGGGTCAAAGGCCCCGAGGGCCAGTTCCCGCTGACGCCCGCTGGCTGGCCCTATGCCGCCGTACCAGCCGATCCCAAGGACGATTTCTGAAGCTCCGAAGGAAACCCGTCCGCGCGATGTCTGCGTAAAACGCATTCCAGGACGGAAGGGCTCCGGTCTTGCCCAGGCCGCGCGGCCGTGGCTGATTGGCCGGTACTACCGACCTCCGAGGGCCCCATGGCGAATCCAAAATATCTCTCGATGAATGGCGAGATCGTGCCGTTCGCCGAGGCGACGATCCACTCGCTGACGCCCGGCGTCAAATACGGCACCGCCGTCTTCGAGGGCATCCGCGGATACTGGAACGACCGGCGCAAGGACATGTACCTCTTCCGCCTGGAAGAGCATCTCAATCGCCTGCACTTCTCGATGAAGGTGATGCGCTTCGAGCACCACCTCGAGAACCGCCAGATGAGCCAGGCGCTCATCGACCTCATCAAGGCGAACGAGATTCGCGAGGACATCCACATCCGCTTGCTGGTCTGGGTCGACGGCGAGGGCGACATGAACGCGACCGGGCCCATCGGCTGGTCGATCGCGGCGCTGCCGCGGCCGCCCAGCAAGGCCGTGAGCGAGGGCGTCCATTGCGCGGTCTCGTCCTGGCGCCGGATCAACGACAATTCGATGCCGGCGCGGGTCAAGGCCACCGCCAATTACAACAACGGCCGGCTCGCGACGCTGCAGGCCCGCGTCGACGGCTACGACAATGCGATCATCCTGACCCAGGAGGGCAAGGTCTCGGAGTCGCCGGGCTCCTGCTTCTTCATGATCCGCGACGGCATGCCGGTGACGCCTGGCGTCACCAGCGACATCCTCGAGAGCGTGACGCGCGCCACCGTGATGCGGATATTCAAGGAGTCCCTCGGGCGCGAGACCCAAGAGCGCGACATCGACCGCACCGAGCTCTATGCCGCCGAGGAGACCTTCTTCTGCGGCTCCGGCTACGAGATCCAGCCGATCCTCACGATCGACCGGCAGCGGGTCGGCACCGGCAAGCCCGGCGAGCTCACCCGCGCGCTGCAGCAGAAATACTTCGCGATCGTGCGCGGCGAGACCGCCGACCACGCGGAGTGGCGCACGCCCGTCTATCTCAAGAACGAGTAGGCGGCAGCCGATATCCACGCGTCCTTCGTCTCGCGCCAACCAGGAAGCGCGCTAATCGCAGGCGATGTCCTGTCGCAGGACACGGCAGGTCGCGGTCCGGCCGGCCGGCAGCGGCAGCTGCGCCGGCGGGATTAGCTGGCCGCTCATGCAGCTTTCGTAGTCGGCGTCCGATGTCGCGATCGTGTTTCCGATGCCGCCCGAGGGAAAGGGCGTGTTGAGCCGGCGCTGGCGGATGCCTTCGCACTGCTTCTGGCTCTCCGCTTGCTGACGGGTCAAGCCGTCGACTTTGGTGAGGCACTGGGCGAGCGCCGGACTCCCCGGTGCGAAGCCGAGGCGGGCGCAGATCCGTTCGGACGCGCCCGGCCCGATGGGCGCGGAGACACCGGCCGACGGTGTCTCCGCGCACGCGGCCAGTATCAGGCCAAGAGCCAGCGCTGCCAGCCGAGCGCCGCTCCATCTCCGAGAGCCGTCCCTCATCGCTGCCTCGCGTGGCGATGGCCCATGATCCCGCCTCGCGGCGGCCGGCTCAAGAGGGCCACCTCGCGGTGACGGGGCTGACTCGGATGACCTCGGCGAAAGCGCCTTCGCGTGATCGGGGCTCTGGGCTGCCGACGCGAATCAACACGGAAACGGCGCCGCCGCGTGGATCCCGCAGTCAAATATTACGGGTATATGACAGAATCATTGCTCTTCTTGATTGTACGAATACGCGGGCGCATACTGCATTTATCCCCGCTGGACATGCGCCGAAGGGCGCTGCGCAGCATGGGGTTGATCAAGGGGGGGAGAGCATGGATTTCATCGAGCGGATTTTTGGCTTCAGCCCAGACGGCGGTTCCGGCTCATTTGAAACCGCCCTGGTCGTTCTGGCGATCGGGATCGTGGTGCTCTGGCGGTGGGCTCGCTCAGCGAGGAACACCTCGCGGTAAGGATTGAGCGAGGCTGATGCTGATATTGATCGGTGGATCGTCGCCGCA
>DATFRA010000226.1:0-6117 GCA_035263705.1 Allostellaceae bacterium | reverse complement strand
CACCTTAAAACGCGATGACTCGCGTTTTGAGGTTTTGGTTGTACATGATCTTTGCGGAAAAGCGGTGCCCACTTTTCCGGATCATGCGCTAAACGAGATCGGCCGCAGCGATCCAGAACACCTCGCCCAGCGAATCCTCGGTGTCGAGCCAGAGCAGCGGCAGCTGTGGAATAGCCGCCTCCAGGTCTTCGCGCCCGCGGCCGACCTCGCACAGAAGTCCGCCTTGCGGTGCAAGGTGCGCCCGCGCCTCCTTCAGGATGCGCTTGATCACGTCCAGCCCGTCGGCGCCGCCATCGAACGCAAGCTTCGGCTCGGCGCGGCATTCCGGTGGCAGCTCGGCCATGCCGGCGGCGTCGACATAGGGCGGATTGGCGAGGATGAGGTCGTAGCGCTCGGCGGCCACCGGCGCGAAGAGATCGCCCTCGCGGAGCCGGATGCGCGCGGCGAGGCCGCTCTCGTCGATGTTGCGCCGCGCGACGGCGAGCGCGTCCGCCGAGATTTCCGTGGCGTCGATCTGGGCCTTGGGAAACGCGTGCGCCGCCAACACCGCGAGCGCGCCCGAGCCCGTGCAGAGATCGAGCACGCGCCGGACCTCTGCGGGATCGCCGATCAATCCGGGATGATCGCCTTGGAGGAGCGGGCAGCGAAGAACCTCGGCCAGAAAGGAGCGCGGCACGATCACGCGCTCGTCCACATGGAACGGTACGCCGCCGACATAGGCGCGGCCCAGGAGATAGGCTGCGGGCCTGCGCGTCGCGATCCGCGCGTCGATCAGCCCGGCGATCCGCTGGCGCTCTCGCGCCGTGAGCTTCCGGTCGAGCACGGGATCGAGCGCGTCGATCGGCAGGCGCAGACCCTCGAGGATCAGGAACGCCGCCTCGTCGCGCGCGTTGTCGGTGCCGTGGCCGTACGAGAGCTTAGCCGCGGTGAATCTTCTCACGGCGTCGCGGAGGAAGTAGCGGATGGTTGTCGGCTGGGATTTTTGGCGTGGCGTCTTCTTGGTGGTCATCGACGTCCGCATCGACAGGTGCGTCCTTCGACGCGCTCCCTCCGGTCGCTTGCTCAGGATGAGGGACAGTTTTCAGGGTCACCAATTTCCCCCGTCCTGAGCAAGCGCCCCCGTTGGGGCGCGCGTCGAAGGACGCACGACACTATTCCGCCTTTGGGCGAATGACTCATATCCCCGAGATCGGCTCCACGCTCTCCGGCGGCGCGGGCGTCGGACGGAGCAGGGGCAAGAGGACCAGCGAGAGCAGGAACAATCCGCCCAGGAGGAAATAGGCGTCGTTGAAGCTCGCGACCGCGGCGGCGCGCTCGACCAGCGGCCGCACGGTCTCCTTGGTCGCCTCGTCGATCGGACCCAGCGGCACGTTGTGGAAGCGGTCGAGGGGCAGACCCACAAAGGCGGCGGTGACGGGATCGCCGGCCTGGAGCCGCTCGACGATCGCCGCCGCATGCGTCGCCGGACGGAGCTCGAGCACGGTGTCGATGAGCGCGATGCCGATCGCGCCTCCCAGATTGCGCATCAGATTGAAGAAGCCGCTGGCGTCGGCGATGCTGGCGTTGGACTGGCCTTCGAGCGCGAGGCTGGTGGTGGGCAGCAGGCAGAACATCACGGCAAACCCGCGCAGCACCTGCGGCCAGAAGAGCCCGTCGTAATCGGTCTCGAAAGTGGCGAAGCCGTTCGCGATCAGGCCCGCCGCGAAGACGCCGTAGCCGAGGCCGGTCAGCAGGCGGCGGTCGACGCGCCGCTCCAGCGGCGCCGAGATCGGCGCGATGATGAGCTGCGTGACACCGCCCACCAGCATAATGAGGCCGATCTCCAGCGGCGTGTGCTCGCGGATGTAGCCCAGGAAGATCGGCAGCAGATAGACCGAGCCGTAGAGGCCGGCGCCGAGGATGAAGCTGTAGACGCAGCCGACCGCGAAGGCGCGCTCGCGGAAGCAGTGCAGCACGATGAGTGGCCGCACCCGGCGGAGGCTGCGCGGAATCAGTACCGCGGCGGTCCCGAGGGTGAGCGCCAGGAGCGCCAGGATGAGCGGGCTGGTCCAGCCGCGGGGCGGTGCTTCCTTGAGCATGATCTCGAGGCTCGCGAGGCAGATCGCCAGCAAGGCGAGGCTCGCGAGGTCGAACGAGCCCAGCAGCGACCAGTCGGGCTTTCCCGTCCGCAACAGGCATCCCACCAGGAGCGTCACCACGATGCCCGGCGCGAGGTTGATCAGGAACAGCCAGTGCCACGAATAGGTCTCGGTGATGTAGCCGCCGACCACCGGCCCGAGCGTCGGCGCCAGCACCGCGAAGACGCCCGCGACCGCGGTGGCGCGCACCTGGCGCGCCTTCGGGAACAGCATGAAGACCGAGGTGAAGACCGCCGGAATGATCGCGCCGCCGCAGAAGCCCTGGACCACGCGGAAGGTCACCAGCGTCGCGAAGCTGTCGCTCATGGCGCAGCCGACGCTCGCCGCGGTGAAGCCGGCGGCCGCGATCACGAACATGCCGCGCAGGGTCATGAGCCGGGTGAGCCAGCCCGTCAGCGGGATCGCGATCACCTCGGCGATGAGATAGCCGGTTTGCACCCAGCTGAGTTCGTGGCTCGGAATGCGGACGGCGGCCTGGATCTCCGGCAGCGAGCTCGCGACGATCTGGATGTCGAGCACCGCCATGAACATGCCGAGGCACATGGCGAGAAAGCCGGTCCAGGTGCGCGCGGAGACGCGCGCCTCGGCGCTCTGTTCCCTCGTCATGAACTCGGTCCGCAGGGTGCTCACCGCGACGGATGTTTCTGGGTCAACTCGCGAATCGAGGCGGCCACCGCCTCCGGCGTGTTGACGGACGGCGGGCTCGACGGCGGCGCGGGCTTGACGGGGACGTGCGGCGGCAGCTCCCTGCGGAGCAGAAAGCCCTTGATCTCGCCCCATCCGTCGCGCTGCTCGTAGCGCGACTTGATGTACGGCCGCGCGCCGTCGAAGGGGGAGAACTCGGTGTCGACGTATTTCTTCTCGGCGTCCGTGAGCTCGCGCGCGGAGCCGTCAGACTCGACCCAGATTAGCGCTTCGCTTGGCTTCGGCCCGGCCGGCGGCCGCCGCGCGACGGATGCCGGCTGAGCCGCTCGCGCTGCTCGCCGGAACGGAGCGCCGTGCCGGCGGCGAATCCAGAATGAGAGCGCCACCAGGACCAGCGCGAGCCCCCAACCGATCACGGCTGCGACGCTCATACTCCGCCCCTGAGTGTCCTTCGCAGCACTTGCCCCTCCGGTTCGTCATGGCCGGATTTGTTCCGGCCATCCACGTGTTCCCAGCTGAAGAAAACGAAAACGTGGATGCGCGGGACAAGCCCGCGCATGACGCATTATAGACGGAGATGGCTCGCGATGGCTCGCAAGACGGCGTGAGCGGTGCCTTGGCAGCTACGACGCCGCGCGGGTCTCGCCCTCGAGGGGCGCGGCGATGTCGTCGACGACGGCGCGCTTCTTGCCCTTGCTGGCGCGGGAGACCGCGGCCTCGAGCTCCGGCAGCGTGCAGAGGCCGAGCGCCACGGGATGCCGCGGCTTGATGTTGGGCGAGTTCCAGTGCGTGCGGTCGCGCACGGCCGCGATGGTGGGCTTGGTGGTGCCCACGAGCTTCGAGATCTGGCCGTCGCTGAGCTCCGGATGGTTCTTGAGCAGCCACGCGATCGCGTCGGGCTTGTCCTGGCGCTTCGAGATCGGCGTGTAGCGCGGGCCCTTGTGCTTCACCAGCGGCACCGGTTGCGCCTGCTCGGCGAGCTGCAGGCGCGCGGTCGGGTCCGCCTCGCAGCGCTTGATCTCCTCGGTGGTGATCTGGCCGTTCGCGACGGGATCGAGGCCCTGCATCTGGGCCGCCACCTCGCCGTCGGCGATCGCCTGCACCTCCAACGCGTGCAGCCCACAGAATTCCGCGATCTGCTCGAAGGTGAGGCCGGTGTTCTCCACCAGCCAGACGGCCGTGGCCTTCGGCATCAAGGGCAACGACATGGCGATCTCCTAAGTACTTGAATAATTGCGCTTTCGGGCCTCATTCGAGGCGCATTGCCAAGCGCGGATCATGACATGGATATGACGTATATAGCCCGTGGCTCCCGGCGATGGAAGGGCTGGCAGAGCTCGCTTGCGAATTTGCCGGGACCGCTGGACGGCGCCCAAGTCACTGATCTTGCTTGACAACCGGGACGGCTCGGCGCGAGTGTTGAGGGAATAACAAAAACGTTTTGGGAAACGCCGGGAGACCGATCCTCGATGAGCGCATTGCGCGCGCTGGCGTCGTCGCTGGGGCTGTCGATCACGACGGTCTCGCGGGCGCTCGACGGTTATGGGGACGTCGCGGCCTCGACCCGCGAGCGCGTGCGGCGGGCGGCGGAGGCCGCGAACTATCGGCCGAACGCGGCGGCGCGGCGGCTGCGTCTCGGCGCCACCGAGACCGTGAGCCTGGTGCTGCCCGGCGATCCCGGCCATTTCGACGAGCCGCTCTATATGGAATTGCTGGCGGCGCTCGGTGCCGGATTCGACACGGCGGGGCTCGACCTCATGGTGCTGGCGGCGCGCTCGGCGGCGGAGGAGCTGGCGCTCTATCGGCGCCTGGTGGAGGGCCGCCGCACGGACGGGATCGTGCTCGCGCGCACGCGGGTGAAGGATCCCCGTGTCCGTTACCTCGCCGAGAGCGGCATTCCCTTCGTGCTGATGGGCCGCACGGAGATGGCGCGTCCCTACGCGCACGTCGACGGCGACGGCACGGCCGCCTTCGCCCATGCGACGCGCAGGCTGATCGCGCTCGGCCATCGCGACATCGCCTATGTCGGCGCGCCGCTGGAGTTCACGTTCTCGACGCTGCGCCGCGCGGGCTGGGCCACCGCGATGGCGGCGGCGGGCTTCGCGCCGGCGATCTCCGCCGAGACCGCGGCGACGGAGCCGGGCGGCCTCTCGGCCGTGCGGGCGCTGTTGCAGGCGACGCCGCGGCCGACGGCGCTGCTCTGCGCCACCGACCGCATCGCGATCGGTGGGCTGCGCGCGATCAAGGAGGCGGGGCTCGTCGCCGGACGCGACGTGTCGATCGTCGGCCACGACAACCTCTCGGCCTCGGCCTTTACCGAGCCCGCGCTCAGCACCATGGAATTGCCGATCACGAAGGTCGGCACGCGCCTCGCGGAGATGCTGATTGCGCTGATTGGCGGCGCCGACGCGCGCGACTTCGCGGAGGTCTGGCCGGTCCTGCCGATCGAGCGCGCCTCGACGGGGCCCTCACCCTCCCATCGCCTTCCGGCGATGGGTCCCCCCCTCTCCCGCGCCGCGGGCGAGGGGCCTTAGGGTGCGTGTGGCGTCTACAAGCCCCTCGCCCACGAAGTGGGAGAGGGTGGCCGACGCGGAAGCGTCGGCCGGGTGAGGGTACGGCGATGGAAACAATGAACCCGCACAGGGAGGAAAGCATGCGTGTCCATTCGACAAGAGTTATCTGCGCGGCTCTCCTTGCCGCAGCAATCACTGCCGCGCCCGCAGCGCGTGCGGACGACATCGTCTTCATGTCGACGCAGCTTCGGCCGCTCGAGGAGGCGCAGAAGCTGCGCGAGGTCATCCTCAAGGACTTCGCGCAGAAGGTGACACTGGTGCCCGAGGAGCCGGCGGCGCTCACCACGCGCCTCAAGGCGGAGGCCGAGGCGGGGAAGCGCACGGTGAGCGCGCTCGCGGCCGGTCACGGCGAGCTGCAACCGCTGCAGGCGATCGGCGCGCTCGATCCCGTCGATGAGCTCGCGGCGAAGCTCGGCAGCCGCGGCATCCCCGCGAGCCTCATGCAGCTCGGCAAGCTCGGCACCGACAAGCAGCTCTATATCCCGTGGATGCAGGCCACCTACATCATGGCCGCCAACAAGAAGGCGCTGCCGTTCCTTCCGGCGGGCGCCGACGTCAACGCGCTCACCTACGACCAGCTCACGGCCTGGGCGAAGGCGATCCAGGAGAAGACGGGACAGCGCCGCCTCGGCTTCCCCGCCGGACCCAAGGGGCTGATGCCGCGCTTCTTCGAGGGCTATCTCTATCCCGCCTACACCGGCGGCGTGGTGACGACGTTCCGCTCGGCCGACGCCGAGACCATGTGGACGGCGTTCAAGACG
>DATFRA010000225.1:0-12690 GCA_035263705.1 Allostellaceae bacterium | reverse complement strand
TAGACGCCGAGCACCTCAAGCGCGGACCCTCGCTCGGAGGCGCCGCCGCTCACGCGGCGTGGCTGGTGGTGCGGTCGGTCAGGAGCGCGGTGAGAGCGTCGACGTTGTCGGTGCCGCACAGTTTCTCGCACATGGCGCGGTCGCGGAACAGCCGCGAGATTCGCGCGAGCGCCTTCAGGTGATCGGCGCCCGCGCCCTCGGGCGTCAGCAGCACGAAGATGAGGTCGACGGGCCGCTCGTCCACCGCCTCGAAATCGATCGGCTTCTCGAGTCGCGCGAACAGGCCCACGGGCTTGGCGATGCCGGTCATCTTGCCGTGCGGGATCGCGGTGCCGTTGCCCATGCCGGTGCTGCCGAGCCGCTCGCGCTCCCAGAGCGTATCGAAAACCGCGCGCTCGTTGAGCTTCAAGAGGTGCGCCGCTCGTCGCGACAGCTCCTGCAGCACCTGCTTCTTTCCGCTTCCCTTGACGGAAGCGATGATGCTTCCGGGACCGAGCAGATCGGCGATGTCCATGGGGTTGCTGCCTTGACTGACACTCATGCGCTGCGCCGGCGCTGGCGCGGCAAACCGGGATCGATCCAGCCGATATTGCCGTCGCGCCGGCGGTAGATGACGTTGAGCGTGCCGCGCGCGCTGTTGGTGAACATCAGCGCGGGCAGGTCGGCGAGGTCGAGCCGCATCACCGCCTCGCTCACGGAGAGCTGCGGGATCGGCGTCTCCATCTCGGCGATCACCATGGGGGGCTGCTGCTCATCCTGCGAGCGAGGCGCGCTCTCCTCCTCGCCGGGCTGCAGCACGTAGGTGCGCCCCAGCGTCTCCGAGCGCTCGCGCTCTTTCTCTTGCGTGTGATGATTGCGCAGCCGGCGCTTGTAGCGCCGGAGCCGCTTGTCGATGCGCTCCGCCGCGACGTCGAAGGCGGCGTAGGCCTCGTTGCCGCCCGCTTCGCTGCGCACGAGGATGCCGCGCCCGACGTGGACCTGCACGTCGCATTGGATGAGATGAGCCTCGCGCGAGAACACCACATGAGCCTCGAGGGCGTTGCCGAAGTATTTCTCCGCGATCTCTTCGAGCGCCGCTTCCGCGTGACGGCGCAGCGTATCGCCCACGTCGATCTGCTTGCCGGTGATCGTGATGTGCATGAAGGACCTTAACCGGTTCCCACCACAGGAGAATTTTCGGTTGCGCGTCGTTCCGGTCGTCCGAAGCGCCAGACCTTAGGAGCGCGCCCAGGCCGAGTCAAGCACACCTCCCGCTTGACTCCGGATGCGAAAGCGCGACGGCAAAATAAGTTTCATCTCAGGGACGCGGAGGACACGGAGAGCAAGCAACCTCCGTGCGTCCTTCGACGCGCTCCCTGCGGTCGCTTGCTTAGGATGAGGAGCGTTTGAGTCTGCCATGCACGATGGTCCTCATCCCGAGCAAGCGAAGCGCGTCGAAGGACGCACGATGCCTTGGGCAATATTTTTCTTTTCCGTGCCCTCTGTGTCTCTTTGGTGAACCTTACTTCTTCAGATCCGCAGCGTCTTCTCGCGGCGGCGCTGGACCGAGGATGGGATGCGCATGGCCTCGCGATATTTCGCGACCGTGCGCCGCGCGATGTCGACGCCGTCCCTGACGAGGATGTCGACGATCTGATCGTCCGACAGCACGCCGTCGCTGCGCTCGCCCTCGATCAGCGCCTTGATGCGGGAACGCACGGTCTCGGCGGAGATCACGGCGGCGCCGTTGGTGGCGGCGATCGATGACGTGAAAAAGTATTTGAGCTCGAACATGCCGCGGGGCGTCGCCATGAACTTGTTGCTGGTAACGCGGCTCACGGTGCTCTCGTGCATGTCGATGGCGCCCGCGATGTCGCGCAGCACCAGCGGTCGCAGGCGCTGGATGCCGTGCCGGAAGAAGCCGTCTTGCTGGCGCACGATCTCGCGTGAGACCTTGAGGATCGTGGTGGCGCGCTGATGCAGCGCCTTCACCAGCCAGTTCGCGGCTTGGAAGCGCTCGCTCAGATACTCGCGCTCGGGCTTGCGCGCGCCCTGCGAGACCTGGGCGTAGTAGGCGTTGTTCACGAGGACGCGCGGCAGCGCCTCGGCGTTGAGCTCGACGATCCAGCCGCCCTCGCCGTCGCCGCGCATGAGCACGTCGGGGATCACGGGATCGGCGACCGCGGGGTCGAAGGCCAGACCGGGCTTGGGATCGAGCGAGCGGAGCTCCGCCGCCATGTCCCGGATGTCCTCGGCGTCGACGCCGCAGATCCGCATGAGCTCGGCGAGGTTCCGGCTCGCGAGCAGCGGAAGGTGATCGAGCAGCGCCTGCATCGCGGGATCGAGGCGATCGCGCTCGCGCAGCTGCAGCGCCAGGCCCTCCGCGAGATTGCGCGCGAAGACGCCGGCCGGATCCATGCGCTGGAGCTGGTCGAGCACGCGCTCGACCTCGGCGAGCCCGGCGCCAAGCCGTTCCGCGACGTCGGTGAGGGTGCCCTGCACGTAGCCTGCCTCGTCCAAGAGATCGAGCAGATGATGTGCGATGAGGCGATCGGCCGGGGCTGCGATATCGACGCTGATCTGGTCCATCAGGTGGTCGCGCAGCGTCCGCGCGCGCGTCAGCGTCTGGTCGAGGCCCGGGAAATCCTCGTCGGCGGCCCGCCGTGTCCTCGACGTCGACGCCCACGCGGCGGGATCGCCGCCGCGGTCGATATCCCCTTCGCCCTCGCTGCCAGCGCTCTCTTCCCATTGCTCGCGCACCTCGGCCGCGAGACTGGTTTCCACCTCCGCCTCGGGCTCCGGCTGCGGCGGCTCCGCCGGCGCAGCCTCGGGGGGCGCGTCGTCGCGCTCCAGCAGCGGATTGCTCTCGAGCTCCTGATCGATGAACGCCGTGAGCTCCGCCTGGCCGAGCTGCAGCAGCTTGATCGCCTGCTGTAGCTGCGGCGTCATCACCAGGCTCTGCGCCTGGCGCAGCACGAGGCGTTGACTCACGGCCATGCCGGCAGTCTATCGCCGGAGGCGCGTCACAAGGGCAAAAATCGGGCCAAGTGTTTGAAGCACCCTTGACCGGCGCGAAAAATCCCCAATCGGCAGCGGCTTAGCGGGGTGCGGCGGTGCGGCGCACCCGCCGGGAATGGTGCACCCCTAGAGGCTGAACTTCTCGCCGAGGTAGACGCGGCGGACGCTCTCGTCGGCGACGATGGCGTTGGGCTTGCCTTCCATGAGGACGCGGCCCTCGTGGAGGATGTAGGCGCGGTCGACGATCTCGAGGGTCTCGCGCACGTTGTGGTCCGTGATCAACACGCCGATGCCGCGATCCTTGAGGTGGGCGACGAGGTCGCGGATGTCGGCGACGGCGATCGGATCGATGCCGGCCAGGGGCTCGTCGAGCAGCATGAAGTGCGGCTGCGCCGCGAGCGCACGGGCGATCTCGACGCGGCGCCGCTCGCCACCCGAGAGCGCCAGCGCCGGCGCGCGGCGCAGGTGGGAAATCCGGAACTCCGCCAGCAGCTCGTCCAGCATGGCCTCGCGCGCGTCCTGGGCGGGCTCCACCACCTCGAGCACGGCGCGGATGTTGTTCTCGACCGAGAGGCCGCGGAAGATCGAGGCCTCCTGCGGCAGGTAGCCGATGCCGAGCCGCGCCCGGCGGTACATCGGCAGCTCCGTGATGTTGTGGCCGTCGAGCTCGACGGTGCCCATATCGGGCGAGATCAGGCCGGTGATGATGTAGAAGCAGGTAGTCTTGCCGGCGCCATTGGGCCCCAGCAGGCCAACGGCCTCGCCGCGCTGGACCGAGACGTGGACGTCGCGCAGCACCGGCCGCTGCCTGAAACTCTTGCCGAGATTGGTCGCGATAAGGCCGGTGTTGTCGGCGACCAGCCGCGGACCCGGCTCGAGATCCCGCGCTCCGTCGAGGCCGGTCTCTGGCTTGCTGTCGAGCGCAGTCATGGAAATCCCCCCGTCCTATGGCTTGCCCTGCGATGGGGCGGGTTGCTGCTGGCGTGGCACGAACAACCCCTCGACGCGTGTCGGCCGGCTGGAGGTCAGCGTGTCGCTCGGCGGCGCGCCGAGCAAGCGGTAAATGCTCTTGTTCATGTCCACCACCGCGTATTGCCCCCTGAGCTCGTTCTGCCCGCGCGTCAGCTTGACGTGCCCGATGAGGGTGGTGATGCCGGTGTCCACGTTGTAGACGCCTCTGTCGCCGCGGCCGCTCTGGTCCTGAGAGCTCACGAAGACGTTGCCCTCGGCGTCGATCCGGCTGATGTGCTGGGCGCCCTTCTCGTCGCGCGTGACCTCGGCGGTCATGACGTCGGCGCTGATGTGCTTGCCCTCGCGGATCGCCGAGGCGTTGCCGCGTGCCACCGCGAGCTGGTCCTTGTCGTGCCATTCCAGGCTGTCGCGCGCCGTCACCGTATCCTGCTTGGTGGTGAGCCGCAGGTCGCTGCCCGTGAGCACCATTGTGCCGGCGTCGACGTCGTAGACGCCGCGGTCGCCGTAGGCGTGCTGATTGTCGCCGCCGGAGAGCTCGACATGGCCCTCGGCCTCCACGAGATAGATCTGCGTCCCGCTGTCGAACGCGTCGGTCTTGCCGGCGTCGGTCTGGGTCGCGGCCGCGCCCTGCGGCTTCGGGACGGACCGGTAATGCGCGGTGAGCGTATCTGCGGTGACGCTGCCGTTACCGCGCTTGGCGGTGGCGTGCCCGCGGGCGATGTAGAGGTGGTTGGTCTGCTGCCACTCGATGCCCTGATCGGCCTCGATCGCGATCGGCTTCTTGGAGTCGCTGCCGAGGTCGAAGCCCAGCATCGAGCCCGAGCGCTCGGTGGACGCCGGCGGCGCTTTCGCCGCGGGGCCTTGCGCCAGGGCGGGCGCCATCAAGGAGACCATGGCGACGGCGCAGAGAACGCTGCCACCCGCTCGCCTCACGGCTCCTCTCTCGCCCCGTGCTGCTCGAGCAGGAGCTGCGTCCTGCCCTTGAAGATGATGACGTCGCCCTGGTTCTCGATCCGGAAGCCCTCGGCCTTGATGGAGCCGAAGGTGCCGTGCCCCTCGATGGGATCGTCGCCCTCGGCGCTGCCCTTGGCCATGTCGACGTGGGCGCTGTCGGTGGTGAACTCGTTGCCCTTGTCCTGGAACACCTCGACGCTGCCGAAGAGGTCGAGCAACTGCGATTGCGGCCGATAGAGGCCGGTATAGGCAGTGAGCGCGAACCAGGTGTCGCTGTCGGTGGTCATGTCGGCCTTGGGGCCCTCGAGCTCGACGAGGTCGTCGACCTCCGGACGCTGGCGCGCCCCCTCCGCGGTCACGGTGAAGGGACGGTTGTGTTTGTCCTTGCCGGCGTAATGCAGGTTCACCATGCGGAGGTCGCGGGCCTGGCTGAAGTCGATCCGCGGCAGCTTGCTGATATGCTCGACGGCGGATTGAATGCGCGGCCACACCACGACCAGCAGCAGCAAGGCCATCGCCGCCGCCGGGAGCGCCAGCTTCATCCAGGCGACGAAGCGGCTGTAGCGGTGGATCGGCCCGGTCGTGCGCGTGCGCCGCTGCAGGCTGCTGGTCGGACCGAACGGCCGGTCGGCGACCGGCGCGGCGTCCGCGATGTCGGGGCCGACGGTCACGCCACCCCCGCGCGCAGGCAGTCGTGGATGTGTAGGATGCCGAGCGGGCGCCACGTGTCGTCGACCACGAAGAGGCTGGTGATCGCCTGGGCATTCATCTGCCCGAGCGCCTCGGCGGCGAGCGCCTGCGGCCGGATGGTCTTGGGCGTCGGCGTCATTACGGTCTCGACCCGCTCGGCGAGCAGCGCAGTCCCCATGTGGCGGCGGAGGTCGCCGTCGGTGACGATGCCGATGAGCCGCCCTGCCTCGTCGGTGACGCCCGCGCAACCGAAGCTCTTGGCGGTGATGACCAGGATGGTATCCGCCATGCTGGCGCCGTGCTTCACCAGCGGCACGGCCGCGCCCTCGTGCATGATGTCGGCGACCCGGAGCAGCTGCCGGCCGAGCTGGCCGCCGGGGTGCAGCGCCTGGAAATCCTCGGCGGAGAATCCCTTGCGCTCGAGCAGCGCCACCGCGATCGCATCGCCGAGCGCCAGCATCATGGTGGTCGAGGTGGTCGGCGCCAGGCCCAGCGTGCAGGCCTCGGCGCTCGCCGGCAGCACAAGCGCCACGTCGGCGGCGTCCGCCAGCGTGCTCTCGGAGCGGCGGGTCATCGCGACCAAGGGAATGCGGAAGCGGCGGGTATAGGCGAGCACGTCGGCGAGCTCGGCGGTGTCGCCCGAATTCGAGAGCGCGATCACGGCATCGCCCGGCGCGATCATGCCGAGGTCGCCGTGGCTTGCCTCGCCGGGATGCACGAAAAACGCTGGCGTGCCGGTGGAGGCGAGGGTGGCCGCGATCTTGCCGGCGATATGGCCGCTCTTGCCCATGCCCGTGACGATGACGCGGCCCTTGGCAGCGGCGAGCACATCGATCGCCGCGACGAAGGCGCGGTCGAGGCTCTTGGCGAGCGCCGTCAGGCCCGCGATCTCCGTCGCGAGCACGCGGCGCGCGACCTCGATATCGCGATGATCTCCGCGGGTGGGTGCTGTCAGATCGGTCAAAGGCGCCATAGGTGTCGTTGGGACAAGGCACGCGCAGGCGCCGCGCCCCTCGTCCGTTCTCCCCGCAATGAGCCCCGAATATCGCGGCCTTACGGCATCTTAGGCCGCACTATGGCCGCCCCTCCCCAAAAGGTCAAACAAAGACCGCCCGCTGCGTCCAACGGCCGCGTCCGGGCGGCTCGCTTTTCCAATGACTTAATGGGCGAAGATGTCCTCGGCCGGCCAGCCCCGGAGGTCTAGCTCCACCCGGGTCGGCAGGAAGTCGAAGCAGGCCCTGGCGAGCTCGGTTCGCCCCTCGCGCGCCAGCATCTCGTCGAGCCGCTCTTTCAGCTTGTGCAGGTGCAGCACATCCGCCGCGGCGTATTTGAGCTGCTCGGGGCTGAGCTCCGCGGCGCCCCAATCCGAGGACTGCTGCTGCTTGGAGAGCTCGACGCCGAGCAGGTCCTTGGCGAGATCCTTGAGCCCGTGCCGATCGGTGAAGGTGCGGGCGAGCCGCGAGGCGATCTTGGTGCAATAGACCGGCGCCACATTGAGGCCGAGCGCGTGCTTCAGGATGCCGAGGTCGAAGCGCGCGAAGTGGAAGAGCTTCAGCACCTGTGGATCCGTGAGCAGCGCCGCGAGCCGCGGCGCCTCGGTCTGCCCGGGCCCGATCTGCACGAGGTGGCAGACGCCGTCGCCCGCCGAGAGCTGCACCAGGCAAAGCCGGTCGCGCTCGGGATGGAGCCCCATGGTCTCGGTATCGACCGCGACCGAGGTCCCCCAGGAGAGACCGGCGGCCAGATCGCCCTTGTGGAGATGGATGCTCACGGTCACCATCGGGATGAATGCCCTGCGTCCTTCGACACGCTCGCTGCGCGAGCGCGCTCAGGATGAGGTGCATTTCTTCGTGCCATCACCGACTTCCCCTCATCCTGAGCGCGCACCCGCGGGTGCGTGTCGAAGGGCGCACGGCGGTCCTGCAGTGTAGCTCAGATGAGCTGCAATTACCGCTACGCGCGCATCGAGAGTTGGCGTGGCGGCTCGATGCGCGCGGAAAACAGCCGCTACGCGGGTCGCGAGGGTTGGTGTGGCGGCTCGCGACCCGCGGAAAACAATGGTGCCCAGAAGAGGACTCGAACCTCCACAGCCTTTCGGCCACAGGTACCTGAAACCTGCGCGTCTACCAATTCCGCCATCTGGGCAGGCGGGCACTGGATAAAGGGCGCAGGCTCCCGGTGTCAATGCCGGCGTCGTCCGCCAGTAGCGTGCTTCCGCCGCGCTCTCGCCGGTTGCCGTAGCTTGCTATAGTGGCCGCGCGTTTCCTTTTGGGGCGACCGAGGACCGGAGAGGCAATTAATGCGCAATCGGCGCGTCTGCGTGGTGGGCGGATCCGGTTTCATCGGTCGCTACATCGTGAAGCGGCTGGCGGAGCGCGGCGCGGTGGTCACCGTCGTGAGCCGGCACGCGACCGAGGCGCGATTCCTGAATCCGATGGGCGATGTCGGCCAGATCGCGCTGATCGATGCGGGCCTCGGCGAGGAGGCGGCGCTCGCTGCGGTACTCACGGGCGCGAGCGCCGTGGTGTCGTCGGTCGGTATCCTCTACGAGCGCGGCCGGCAGCGGTTCCCACTGCTGCATGTCGAGGGGCCCGCGCGCCTCGCGCGGCTCGCCGCCGCGGCGGGCGCAAAGCACTTCGTCCACGTCTCGGCGCTCTCGGCGGATGCGCACGCGGCCTCGGCCTACGCCCGGAGCAAGGCCGAGGGCGAGGCCGCGGTGAAGACGGCCTTCTCTTCCGCCACCATCCTGCGGCCCTCCCTGGTGTTCGGGCCCGAGGATGATTTCTTCAACCGGTTCGCCGGCATGGCGCGGCTGGCGCCGGGTTTGCCACTGGTCGGGGGCGGCACCACACGCTTCCAGCCGGTCTATGTCGGCGATGTCGCGGATGCCGCGATGGCGGCGCTCGAGCGGCCGGACGCGGCGGGCAAGACCTATGAGCTCGGCGGTCCCGCCGTGCTGAGCTTCCGCGCGCTCATGGAGCTGATGCTCGCCGAGATCGGCCGCCGGCGCCTCCTGGTGCCGCTGCCGTACGGCCTCGCGAGCGTCGGAGCCTTCTTCATGGAGTTCCTGCCGAAGCCGATACTCACCCGCGACCAGGTGAAGCTGCTGCGGACGGATACGGTGGTGACCCCGGGCGCCCCCGGGCTCGCCGATCTCGGCATCGCGCCAACGGCGCTCGAGCTGATCCTGCCGACTTACCTCAACCGCTTCCGGCGCTCCGATCGCATGGCACCGCGCCAGGTCCTCTGACCAACGCTTTGTCGGGCTTGACGGCCTCCGTCACACGCATTATTTACGCTAAGAGCGTTTGTTCTGCGTGAGCCTGGCGGCCGAGGAGGGAAATGCGAATTTACAAAACAAAGCCAATTTTCATAATGATTCCAATTGCCTGATCCGCCGGAAAGCCAATTTCAAAGCCAAAAGTGGCCGAAAAGTCCCATAATGAGACTAATATTTGAGGACTTTAACTGTGGAGAAGCCATGTAGAGCACCCGTCGGTGCCATTTCGAATAATTAGTAAAATAAGTTGACCCATATCATCGCATCTGCTTGAGTCGCCTAAAGCAAGGCCCAGAGGGGCCAGGGTCGGCTGCGTCACGGGTCGGCCGACCGCAAGGACGAGGGAGCGCCCGTGGTCCAGAAGCTGCTGAAGTTCGTCTCGGTCGAGAAGGCCATGCCGGAGAAGCGGCGGGCGGCCGAGCGCACGCACGACTTCCGCGAGATCTTCGGCGAGTTCGAGCGTGCCAAGGCGGAGACGCAAGCCGGCCGGTGCTCGCAGTGCGGGATTCCCTTCTGCCAGATCCATTGCCCTCTCAACAACAACATCCCCGACTGGCTGCAGCTGACCGCGCAGGGCCGCATCGAGGAGGCCTACGAGGTCGCCTCCGCCACCAACAACATGCCGGAGGTGTGCGGCCGCATCTGCCCCCAGGATCGGCTTTGCGAGGGCAATTGCGTGATCGAGAAGGGCTTCGATAGCGTCACCATCGGCTCGGTCGAGAAATTCATCACGGAGACCGCATTCCAGAGCGGGTGGGTGAAGCCGCCGAAGCCAGTGCGCGAGCTCCCGAGCTCCGTCGGCATCATCGGCGCGGGGCCCGCTGGCCTCGCCGCTGCCGAGCAGTTGCGCCGGCGCGGCCACCAGATCGAGATCTACGACCGCTACGACCGTGTGGGGGGCCTGCTCGTCTACGGCATCCCCAATTTCAAGCTCGAGAAGTCCGTGGTCGCGCGGCGGCACGAGATCCTGGCCGCTGGCGGTATCCGCTTCCACCTCGACACCGAGGTCGGCCGCGATCTGAGTCTCGCGGAGCTCCGCGAGCGCCACGACGCCGTGCTGGTCGCGAGCGGCGTCTACAAGGGGCGCGAGATGAGCTGCCCCGGCATCGGCCTCGGCAACATCGTGGCGGCGCTCGATTACCTCACGGCGTCGAACCGCAAAGGCCTCGGCGACGCCGTGCCCGCCTTCGACAGCGGCGCGCTCGATGCCGAGGGCAAGCACGTGGTGGTCGTGGGCGGCGGCGATACCGCCATGGACTGCGTGCGCACCGCGGCGCGCCAGGGCGCCAAGTCCGTGCGCTGCCTCTATCGCCGCGACCGCAAGAACATGCCGGGCTCCCAGCGCGAGGTGCAGCACGCGGAGGAGGAGGGCGTCGAGTTCGTCTGGCTGTCGGCGCCCGAGGCTTTCCTCGGCGAGCGCACGGTCCGTGCCGTCCGCGCCCACCGTATGCATTTGGGCGTCGCCGATTCGACGGGCCGCCAGGTGCCGCAACCCCTCGAGGGCAGCCATTTCGAGCTGCCCTGCGACCTCGCGATCATGGCGCTGGGCTTCGATCCCGAGGACGTGCCCGCGATGTTCGGCGCGCCCGATCTTGCGGTCACGCGCTGGGGCACGCTCGCGATCGACTTCCGCACCATGATGACTAAGCTCGACGGCGTGTTCGCCGCCGGCGACATCGTGCGCGGCGCCTCGCTCGTGGTCTGGGGCATCCGCGACGGCCGCGACGCCGCCGAGCAGATGCACCGCTACATCGCCGCCAAGGCCACGGCCGCCCGCGCGGCCGCGGCGGATTGAACGGAGGCCAGAATGACCTCGCAGCCGAAAAACCCCGGCCAATCCTTCATCGAGAGCTTCCGCGCCAATGCCGCGCATCTCGAGGCAACGGGCCTATACGATCCCGCCGAGGAGCACGATGCCTGCGGCGTGGGATTCGTCGCGGCGATCGACGGCAAGCCTCGCCGCGCGGTGGTCGAGGCTGGGATCAATGCGCTGAAGGCCGTCTGGCACCGCGGCGCCGTCGATGCCGACGGCAAAACCGGCGACGGCGCCGGTATCCATGTGGAGATTCCACAGGACTTTTTCCGCGAGCACATCAAGCACACCGGCCACGAGCCCGGTCGCGGCAAGCTCGCGGTTGGCATGATCTTCCTGCCTCGCACCGACCTCGACGGCCAGGAGCGCTGCCGCTCCATCGTGGAGACCGAGATCCTGAACGCCGGCTATTCGATCTACGGCTGGCGCCAGGTGCCCGTGAACATCGGCGTGATCGGCGAGAAGGCGAACGCCACGCGGCCCGAGATCGAGCAGATCATGATCGCAAACACGCGCGGCCATGCGCTCGACCGCTTCGAGCTCGACCTTTACGTGATCCGCCGGCGCATCGAGAAGCGCGTCATCGCCGACCAGGTGAAGGACTTCTACATCTGCTCGCTCTCCTGCCGCTCGATCATCTACAAGGGCATGTTCCTGGCGGAGCAGCTCACCGCCTTCTATCCGGATCTGCTCGACGAGCGGTTCGTCTCGAGCTTCGCCGTCTATCACCAGCGCTATTCCACCAACACCTTCCCGACATGGCAGCTGGCGCAGCCGTTCCGCATCCTCGCGCACAACGGCGAGATCAACACGCTCCGCGGCAACATCAACTGGATGAAGAGCCACGAGACGCGGATGGCGAGCGAGACCTTCGGCGAGACCATCGACGACATCAAGCCGGTGATCCAGGTCGGCGGCTCCGATTCCGCGGCGCTCGACAGCGTCTTCGAGGTGGTGGTGCGCGCGGGCCGCGCGCTCCCGATGGCGAAGATCATGATGGTGCCGGAGGCGATCGGGGACGGCAGCCTGATGCCGCAGGCGCACCGCGACATGTACAGCTACTGCAACTCGGTGATGGAGCCCTGGGACGGGCCGGCGGCGCTGGCGCTAACCGACGGCCGCTGGGTGATGGCGGCGATGGACCGCAACGGGCTCCGCCCCATGCGCTACGCCGTCACCGGCGACGGGATGATCATCGCGGGCTCCGAGGCCGGCATGGTCCGGCTCAACGAGCAGGAGATCGTCGAGAAGGGCCGGCTCGGTCCCGGCCAGATGATCGGCGTCGACCTCGTCGCCGGCAAGCTCTACCGCGACCGGGAGATCAAGGAACTGTTCGCGTCGCGCCGGGAGTATTCCGAGTGGGTGAAGAACATCACGGTGATCGATAGCATCGTGAAGTCGCGCTCGGAGACGGTCGAGCTCGGCCGCGACGAGCTGCGCCGCCGCCAGGTGGCCTTCGGCTGGAGCCTCGAGGACCTCGAGCTGATCCTGCAGCCGATGGCGGAGGAAGCCAAAGAGGCCGTGGGCTCCATGGGCGACGACACGCCCTTGGCGGTGCTCTCCGAGCACTACCGCGGGCTGCATCATTTCTTCCGGCAGAACTTCAGCCAGGTCACGAACCCGCCGATCGACAGCCTGCGCGAGCGGCGCGTGATGACGCTCAAGACCCGTCTCGGCAATCTCGGCAACATCCTCGACGAGGACGACAGCCAGTGTAACCTGCTGCAGCTCGATTCGCCGGTGCTGTCCAATGCCGAGTTCGCGGCGATGCGCGACTACATGGGCGACACGGCGGTCGAGATCGAGGCGACCTTCGAGGTGAGCGAAGGGATGGGCGCGCTGCGCGACGCCATCCGCCGCATCCAGCGCGAGACCGAGGACGCGGTGCGCGGTGGCTGCACCCACGTCATCCTCTCCGACAAGAGCATCGATGCGACGCGCGCGCCGATCCCGATGATCTTGGCAACCGGCGCCGTCCACTCCC
>DATFRA010000224.1:0-19278 GCA_035263705.1 Allostellaceae bacterium | reverse complement strand
TACCGGCCGGCCCGCGGCCGGTCGGTGCTGGCGCTCGACGAAGTGAGCCTTGCGGTTCGCGAGCGTGAGTTCCTGGCACTGCTGGGTCCATCCGGCTGCGGCAAGAGCACGCTGCTCTATCTGCTCGGCGGCTTCCTGCCGGTGGAGACCGGACGGATCAGCGTCGGCGGTGCACCGGTCACCGGACCGGGCCCGGACCGCGGCATCGTGTTCCAGAACTTCGCCCTTTTCCCGTGGAAGACGGTGAAGCAGAACATCCTCTACGGCCTCGAGAAGCAGAAGCTGCCGCGGCCCGAGCGCGAGCACCGGGCGCAGGAGTTCATCGACCTCGTCCACCTCACGGGCTTCGAGGACAGCTATCCCGCGCATCTTTCGGGTGGCATGAAGCAGCGCGTGGCGATCGCGCGTACGCTCGCGATCGATCCGGCGATCCTGCTGATGGACGAACCCTTCGGCGCGCTCGATGCCCAAACCCGAGGCCTCATGCACGAGGAGCTCCTGGGCATCATGGAGAGGCGTCCCAAGACGGTGGTGTTCGTCACCCACGACGTGCGCGAGGCCGTCTATCTCGCCGACCGTGTCGCCGTGATGTCGGCGCGGCCCGGCCGGATCAAGGAGATCGTGGAAATCGGCCGCAACGGAAGGCCGGCGCCGGAGATGGTCAAGTCGCGCGAGTTCACCGACAAGGTCGACCATCTCTGGGACTCCGTGCGGAAAGAGGCCTTGCTCACGCAAAGCCAGAAGGGCGACCGGTGAGCGCGCTCGAGCGGTATTCGCCGATCCTGCTCCTCGCATTCCTATGGGAGGTGGCGCCGAGGCTCGGCCTCATCGATCCCACTTCGGTGCCACCGCTCAGCACCGTGGCCGTCGCCTGGTGGAACCTGCTGCGCTCCGGCGATCTCGCGAGCCACGGGCTCTCCTCGGTGCAGAACTTGTCCGCGGGCCTCGCGCTCGGCGTCGTCGTCGGCACCGCGCTCGGCGTGCTGATGGCTTGGTACAGGCCGCTCGACGACCTCGTGCACCCGCTGGTGCGCGCGCTCTATCCCATGCCGAAATCGGCGCTGATCCCCGTGATGATCCTCTGGCTCGGCCTCGGCAGCGCGTCCAAAATCGCCTCGATCTTCATCGGCTGCCTCCTGCCGGTGGTGCTGAGCGCCTATAACGGCGCGCGCGGCGTCGACCGCGTGCTGATCTGGTCGGCGCTCGCCGCTGGCGCCTCGCGCTGGGCGGTGCTGTGGGAAGTGGTGATCCCATCGGCCTTGCCTGAGATCCTCGCCGGCACGCGCAACGCCCTGGCGCTCTCCTTCATCCTGCTGGTGAGCTCGGAATTCGTGATCGGGCAGCGCGGCCTCGGCTATCTGATCTCGTTCCTCGGCGAGGGCGGCGCCTACGACGCGATGTTCGCGGGCGTCCTCACCGTTGCCGCCGTGGGCTTCCTCGCCGACCGGATCTATCTCGTGATCATGCGGAGCGCGCTCGCATGGCGGGAGTAACCGAGGCCCCGGTCCTGCTGCGCGGGCTCCGGCGCAATGCGCTGATGCTGATCCTGGTCGTGGCCTGGGAGGTGGCGGCGCGGCTCCACGTCACCACGGACTTTCTGCTGCCGTCGTTCTCGACGGTGATGCGGCGGCTCGCTCTCGACACCGCGTCGGGCCAGCTGCCGATGGCGCTCGCCTTTACGCTCTATCGTGCGCTCATCGGGTTTGCCCTGGCGGCGGCGCTCGGCGTGGCAATCGGGATCCTGGTTGCGCGGGTGCGCCTCGCGCGCTGGTTCTTCGATCCGCTGGTGTCGGTGGGCCTGCCCATGCCCAAGATCGCCTTCCTGCCGGTGTTCGTGCTGTGGTTCGGCGTCTTTGACGAGTCCAAGATCCTGATGGTGGCGTTCTCCGCGGTCTTCCCGGTGATCGTCGAGGCGGCCGCGGCCACCGAGGGCGTCGACCGGATCCTGATCTGGTCGGCGCGCGGCCTCGGTACCAGCGAGCGCCGCCTGCTCTGGGAGATCGCGCTCCCCGCGGCGTTTCCGCAGATCATGACCGGGCTCCAGGTCGCGCTCCCCATCTCGCTCATCGTGGCTGTCCTCACCGAAATGGCGATGGGCGGCGAGGGGCTCGGCGCAACCATGGTGCAGTCGATGCGGTTCGCGGATTCGCCCGGCGTCTTCGCGGGCATCATCGCCATCGCCGTCGCGGGGTCCGCGCTCGTCAAGGCGATGGAGCAGACCCGGCGCCGCCTCCTGGTCTGGCACCCCGAGGCCGAGGCGGCCTGACGCACCCACCCTAGCGCGCTGCCTCGAAAACGTGAGCCAGGAGCTTGCCGTCGATCGGGCCTCTTCCGAAGCGCCTCGCCACGGCTTCGGCCGCGGTGTCGGTTGCTTCTGCGAGGCGGGACTTGTCGCGTGCCTCGATCTCGTTTCGCAAGGGCGAGCCCTCGCAAAAGCCGACCGCGGGATCCCGCGGTGACGGCGCGCGACCACGCTTTTCCACGGTCTCACTCCGGACAGAGGAGAACCCGCAGCGCTTCAGCGCGTCCGCGATCGCAGATAGATCGTGGTAGCCGTGGGGCGTGCGGGCCAAGAAGCCCGGAGGGTCCGGCGGGAACAGCGATGCGACGGCGCGCGATACGACGTCCGAGATCTCGTTGTCCTCGATGCGGTCCCAAACGCTCAATACGAAGTGACCGCCAGGCGCGAGTACGCGCCTCGCCTCGCGATACGCCTTGTCCTTGTCCGGAACGAACATCACGCCGAATTGGCAGACGACGACATCGAAGCTGGCGTCGTCGAACGGCAATGCCTGTGCATCGGCTTGCTGCCAGGTGATCCTGTCGGCCGACGTCTGCGCGGCCGCATGATCCAGCATGGGCTGGTTGAGATCGGTCGCGACAATCGGCACGGTCGGCAGTTGACGTGACAGTGCCCGCGTGACGATGCCCGTACCCGCCGCGGTCTCGAGAATGCGCTTCGGCGCAAGCCGCGTCACGCGCTCGGCTATGTCGAGCGCATAGGGCTCGAAGAGCATCGGGCCCAAATAGCGATCGTAGAGTGCCGGGATCGAGCCCGCGAAAGTCTTGTCGGACTGTGCCACGGCGCGGTCACTCCAATATGGCGCCGACCGTCAGGCCGGCATCCTTGCCGGCGATCTTGGCCCCGCCGTCGACGCGGCAGCGCAGCACCTCGATGAATCCGCCGTGCGCGTGCACGGTGAAGCCCTCCGCGGTCATCGCGGCGACCTGGCCGAGCTTCAGCCCCCTGACGCTGCCGAAGGTGCGCGCGGGGATCTTGCGGGCGTCGAAGATCTGCAGCCGCTTGCCCGCAAGCGTCGTCCAGGCGCCCGGCTGCGGGTTGCAGCCGCGGATCAGGTTGTAGACGACGTCGAGCGGGTGACCCCAGGCGATGTGCGATTCCGCCTCGCGCACCCAGCCCTCATAGCTCGCCTGGGTTTCGTCCTGCACGCGCTCCTCCGCGCGGCCCGCGATGACGAGGTCGGCCGCCTCGAGGAGAGCGGCCACGCCCAGCGGAAAGATCCGGTCGAAATAGACCGAGCCAAGGGTGTCGTCGGGGCCGATCGCGATCGTCTTCTGGAGGATCACGGGTCCCTCGTCGAGCCCGTCGCTTGGCCGGAAGATCGTGAGGCCCGTCTCGCGCTTCCCCAGCATGATCGGCCAGTTGATGGAGGAGGGGCCGCGGTGCGCCGGCAGCAGCGAGGGATGGAACTGGATGGTGCCGCGCCTCGGTATGTTGACGAAGGACTGCGGCACGAACTGGATCACATAGGCCATGACGCCGATATCGACGGCGAGACCGCGGAGCGTCGCCAGCGGCTCCTCGGCGCTGTAGCGCTGGAACTGGAAGACGGGAATGCCGAGCTCCTCGGCGCGCGCGCGCAGCGGATCGGGCTTGGTGCCGGGCTTCTCCGGCGCCACGAAGACGCCCGCGATGGTGTCGCCGCGCGCCTTGAAGGCGTCGAGCACCGCGCGGCCGAAGGCCTGCTGACCGATCAAGGCTAACCGCATGCGAGCCTCCCTCCGTCCTGGTCGCCGACCGTCATTTAGCCCGGCGATCACGTGGAGACAACTGGCCGGATCGGGCCTTGGTGCTCATTATCTGTTCCGGGGCCTGGCTCCCGAGGACGCGAGTTGCGATCATGTCGACAATTCTTCGGACGCTTCTCCTCGCCGCCATTCTGCTCGCGGTCGGTTCTGCGCGAGCTCAGCAAGGGATTCAGGAGCGCCCGGTCGCAGCGGTCGGCGAGCACAGAGTGGTCGTCGCCGCGCCCGAGGGGACCGGAGAACTGCCGGTCTATCTGTCACGGGACTGGGAAGCGCCGCTCCCCGGTGTGACGGAGGCGGTCGTCGTCGTGCACGGCGCGCTGCGCAACGCCGACGACTATCTCCGCTCTGCTGCGGAGGCGCTCGCGAGTTCCGGCGTTTCGGATCGGGCGACATTGCTCGTGGCGCCGCAGTTTCTGGCAGCGCCCGACATTCGCGCGCACGCCTTGCCGGACTCCGTCCTGCGCTGGAGCATCGAAGGCTGGAAGGGCGGCGAACCCGCCGAGGGCCCGATGGCGATCAGCTCCTTTGCCGCTTTCGACGCGATCCTAGACCGGCTCGCCGACCGGCAGCGGTTTCCCGACCTCGCGCGCGTCGTGATGGCCGGACATTCCGCTGGCGCGCAGGTGGTGCAGCGCTACGCCGTCGCAGGGCACGGCGAGGAGGCGCTTGCCCGCGCGGGCATCGCCATGCGCTACGTCGTCGCGAACCCGTCCTCCTACCTTTATTTCAACGACGATCGGCCCCTGCCTGACGGCCGCTTCGCGCCTTTCGCGGGAGCCGCGAGTTGCCCGAGCTTCGATCGCTGGAAATATGGCCTCGCCGGAGCGCCCGCCTATGTCGGAAGCGATGGCGCCGCGCTCGAGCGGCAATATGCGGCGCGCGACGTCGTTTATCTCTTGGGTACCGCCGACACCGATCCAAACCACCGCCTGCTCGACCGATCCTGCGCGGGGATGGCAGAGGGGCCCTATCGATTCGCGCGAGGTCTCGCGTATTTCCGCTATCTCCAGGCACGCGAGGGTGCGGCGCTCAAGCACCGTGTCGTCGAGGTCACCGGCGTCGGGCACGACAACCGCGCGATGTTCAATTCCGCCTGCGGCCTCGCCGTGCTGTTCGGCCGGCCGGGCTGCTGATCAGGCGTTGTCCGCCCGCACCGCCGCCACCACCGCGTCCGTCACCATCCGCGTTGTGGCCTTGCCGCCGAGATCGGGGGTGTGGAGCGCTGGGTCCGCGGTCACGCGCTCGACCGCTCGCATGAGGCGGCGCGCAGCGGCACCCTCGCCCAGATGCTCGAGCATCATGGACGCTGTCCAGAATGTCGCGACTGGGTTGGCGATCCCCTTCCCCGTGATGTCGAAGGCGGAGCCGTGGATCGGCTCGAACATCGAGGGAAACTTGCGCTCGGGATTGAGATTTGCGGTGGGTGCGATGCCGAGGCTTCCCGCGAGCGCCGCCGCGAGATCGCTCAGGATGTCCGCGTGCAGGTTGGTTGCCACCACCACGTCGATCGTGCCGGGCTTCAGCACCATGCGCGTGGTCATGGCGTCCACCAGCTCCTTGTCCCAGGTTACGTCGGCGAAATCGCGCGCGACCTCGACTGCGATCTCGTCCCACATGACCATGCCGTGCCGCTGGGCGTTCGACTTGGTGACCACTGTGAGCGTCTTGCGCGGCCGGCTCTGGGCGAGGCCGAACGCGAAGCGCATGATCCGCTCGACGCCCGCGCGGGTGAACACCGCGGTCTCGGTCGCGACCTCCTCGGGCAAGCCTCGATGCACGCGGCCGCCGTTGCCGGCGTACTCGCCCTCGGAATTCTCGCGCACGATCACCCAATCGAGATTTTTTTCCGTGGCGTAACGCAGCGGTCCCGCGATGCCTGGCAAGAGCCGCGTCGGCCGCACATTCGCGTACTGGTCGAGGCCCTGGCAGATCGGCAGCCGTAGACCCCAGAGCGTCACGTGATCAGGAATCTCGGGATCGCCGACGGCGCCGAAGAAGATCGCATCGAAGCCCCGGAGCGTTGCGACACCATCCTCCGGCATGAGCTTGCCGCGCGCGCGGAAATAATCGGAGCCCCAGGGGAAATGCTCGACCGCGAGGTTGAACCCGCCGTCCCGCCGCTCGAGCGCCGCGAGCACCTCGAGCCCTGCCGCGATCACTTCCTTGCCGATGCCGTCGCCGGGGATGGCGGCGATCCGATGTTCGCGCATGAGAGGTTCCATTGAGTCTGAGCAGTCTTGCCCTGCTTAGCGTTCCCGGTGCCGCCCAGCAAGTGCTTGTCCGGACGCAGTGGGGCCGCCATGATTGCCGCAAATCCCGGGAGGATGCTGATGACCGATCGCGCGCGCGTCGAGCGCATCGCCGATTACCTCGACACCCTCGCGCGCACACGCGGCAACCTGCCACCGCTGCCGCCGGAGATCGAGCCCGAGGATCTCGACGAGGCCTATGGGGCGCAGGAGATCCTGCAAGCGCGCTGGGCCGCGACGCGTGGCCTGGTCGTCGGCTACAAGATCGCCATTACCACGAAGGTCATGCAGGATTTGATGGGGATCGGCCATCCCTGCGCCGGTGCGATCTTCAATCGCTACTTCTATGAGAGCCCCGTGACCATCCGGCGGGACGACTATGTGAACGTCGCCGTCGAGTGCGAGATCGCCATGCGGCTGGGCGCGGACTTGCCCGACGGCGGCCGTCCGCACGACCGCGCGAGCGTCGCTGCCGCGGTCGAGTCCTGCCACGCCGGGATCGAAATCATCGAGGACCAGAACGCCGAGTATAAGAAGGTGACGGCGCGCGGCCTGGTCGCCAACAACGCCTGGAACGGCGGTGCCGTGATCGGGCCCGCGGTGCGCGACTGGCGGAAACTCGATCTCGCGGCACTCGGCGGCACCATGACCATCGACGGCGTGGAGCAGGGGCGCGGCAAAGGGGCCGACGTGCTGGGCCACCCGCTCAATGCGCTAGCTTGGCTCGCGAACAACCGCGTCGAGCGCGGCCGGCCGCTGTGCAAAGGCATGGTCGTGCTGACTGGCAGCATCGTCAGCACGAAATGGCCGAAGGCGGGGCAGACCGTACGCTCCGCCATCGAGGCACTCGGCGAGGCGGTGGCGCGGTTCGTGTGAGCTAGTGGAGCCGCCCCGGCGGCGGCGTGTCCGCGCGGCGGCTCAAGATCGGGCTCGCCTGATGGTGCACCAGGCGCCACTGGCCCTGCTCCTTCACGAACATATTGGTGGCGGCGAGCGAGCCGTCGTCGAGCTCTTCCTCGCAGGTGACGATGCCGACCTCGCCGAAGAGGAAGGCCTGATCCTCGTGCACCACCACATGCGGCGCTTCCGGGTTCGAGAGGATCTGCCGCCAACTCTCCATCACCGCCTCCCGCCCGCGCAGGAGCTCCCAGCCGGGATGCAGGCAGAGGACCGGGGTCTCGGCCGCCCACACGCGGTCCATCGCGCCCACGTCGTGCGTCGTAAAGGCTCGGTAGAACTCGAGATTCGCCGCCAATAGGGCGTCGGCCTCGGTCTGTGTGAGCGCGGCCCTATGTTCCAAGGCTGCGTGCCTCCCCTGGTGATGATGACCCATCGGCGGCGTTAGACCAAGCCTGCGACAATTCGCGCTCAAGGTTTGCCGAAGAGTCAGAGCCTTTTTCTGGTAATTGCGAATGAGTCGCAATAAGGTCAGTTGCGACTCATTCGCAATTGATCAACGGGCAAGCAAGCATGACCCGACACACGTTCGCTAGCGCATTGGTAATCGGCGCCTTTTTCAGCGCCGCAACTCCGGTTTGGGCGGACGATCCCGAGTTCAACCTGGTGATCAAGGACCACCGCTTCACCCCTGCGGAGCTTCAAATTCCAGCGCGGACCAAGGTCAGGCTCCTGATCAAGAACGAGGATTCGACGCCGGAGGAATTCGAGAGCGCTCAGCTGCACCGGGAGAAGGTGGTGCCGCCCGGCCAGCAGATCGTCGTCATCGTGGGTCCGCTCGACGCCGGCACCTACCCGTTCTTCGGCGACTTCCACAAGGACACCGCCCGGGGAAAACTGATCGCGAAGTGATTCGGAAGGCACCTTCATGATCGCCGTCGCCATCATCGTCTTCCGCGAGGTCCTCGAGGCCTCGCTGATCGTGAGCATCGTGCTGGCGGCGAGCAAAGGGACGCGCGGGCGCGGCCTCTGGGTCTCCAGCGGCATCGCGCTCGGCGTCGTCGGCGCTTGCGTGATCGCGGCCTTCGCGGCGGAGATCGCGGCGGCGGTGGCGGGAATGGGGCAGGAGCTCTTCAACGCCACGATCCTTTTCGCCGCCGTCGGCATGCTCGGGTGGCACAACGTCTGGATGGGCCGCCACGGCAGGGAGATGGCCATGGAGGCTTCGGCCCTCGGACGCGATGTCGCCGCCGGTGCGCGTCCGCTCTATGCGCTGGCGTCGGTCGTCGGCATCGCCGTGCTGCGCGAGGGCTCCGAGACCGTGCTGTTTCTCTATGGCATCGCCGCCGCGGGGCACGGCGGCGTGGTGAGCATGCTAGGCGGCGGGACGATCGGCGTGCTCGGCGGCGCGGTCGTGGGCGCCGGGCTCTATCTCGGCCTGCTGCGCATTCCGAGCCGTCATCTCTTCGCGGTCACCAGCTGGATGATCCTGCTGCTGGCGGCCGGCCTCGCCTCCCAGGGCGCGTTTTTCTTGAACCAGGCGGACGTGCTGCCCGCGCTCGGCAACGAGATCTGGGACACGTCCTGGCTCGTCACCGACGACAGCGTGCCTGGCCGCGTGCTGCACGTGCTCGTCGGCTATGTCGCGCGGCCCGAGGGGATCCAGCTCGTCTTCTGGGCGGCGACGGTCGCCATTCTCCTGATGCTCATGCGCTGGTTCAGCGTGGCGCCCGCGCGCACAATGACCCGCGCCGCGGTGATCGTCTCGCTGGTGTCCGCCGGCCTCGTGATCGCCCACGCCGCCCGAGCCGATTTCACCATGCGCGTGCCGATCGTCGAGCACCGGGAATTCAAGGTCGAGCACAACGGCTTCGATACCGTCGACCCCAATCCCGCGAACAAGCAAAACGAGATCGGCACCCTCGAGCTCGGCTGCGGGTTTCCGTTCTGAGGCGCCGCGACGAGCCCATTGCGGCGGGGCGCAAACTCCAATACCTCTGAGCATCCGCAGGGGCACCCTGCGCATCCGAGCCAAGAAGGAGGAACGCCCCGTGATCGTGGAGCAACGCACCTACACGCTGCATCCCGGCAAGACGCCCGAGTACCTGCGGCTCTACGAGAGCGAGGGGATGGCGATCCAGACCCGCATCCTGGGCCGGATGGTCGGCTACTTCACGACCGAGATCGGGCCGCTCAATCAGGTGATCCACATGTGGGGATACGACAGCTTCGATGAGCGCTCGAAGCGGCGCGCGCAGATGCAGGCGGATGCCGGCTGGAAGGCCTATGTCGCGAAGGTCCAGCCCTTGGTCCAGACCCAGGAGACCAAGATCCTCAATCCGACTTCGTTCTCGCCGATCCGGTGAGTGCGCGCGGAGGCGTCCGATGACCGCTCCCGCGCGCGCACGCACCGGCGCGCAGATCCTGGTCGACCAGCTCAAGATCCACGGCGCCGACACCGTCTTCTGCGTGCCCGGCGAGAGCTATCTCGCGGTGCTCGACGCGCTCTACGACGCGAACTCGATCCGTACCTTCACCTGCCGGCACGAGAGCGGCGCCTGCATCATGGCGGAGGCCTACGGCAAGCTCCGAGGCAAGCCCGCGATCTGCATGGTGACCCGCGGACCCGGCGCCACCAACGCGAGCGCCGGCCTCCACATCGCGACCCAGGATTCGACGCCGCTCATCCTGCTGGTGGGCCAGGTGCAGCGCGACGCCATCGAGCGCGAGGCCTTCCAGGAGCTCGACTACCGCCGGATGTTCGGCCAGCTCGCCAAGTGGGTGGCGCAGATCGAGGACCCCCGCCGTATCCCGGAATTCATCAGCCGCGCCTACTACGTTGCGACATCCGGCCGGCCAGGCCCGGTGGTGCTGGCTCTCCCCGAGGACATGCTCCGCGAGCCCGCGGAGGTCGCCGACGCCGAGCCCTGGCACCAGGTCGAGACGCATCCGGGCGCCAACCAGGTCGCCGAGGTGCTCGAGGAGCTTAAGCGCGCCGAGCGGCCGTTCCTCCTGCTCGGCGGCAGCCAGTGGGACGCGGACGCCGTCGACGCGATCGAGACCGTCGCCCAGGCGAACGCGCTGCCGGTCGGCTGCACCTTCCGCCGGCAGGACCGGTTCGACAACGCGCTCTCCTGCTACGCCGGCGATGTCGGCATCGGCATCAACCCGAAGCTCGCTAAGCGCGTGAGGGGGTCCGATCTCTTGATCGTGCTGGGCGCGCGGCTCGGCGAGATGACTACCGGCGGCTACACGCTGATCGACGTCCCGACTCCCCGCCAGCGCATGATCCACATCCACCCCGATGCCGAGGAGCTCGGTCGCATCTACCAGCCCGCGATCGCGATCCACGCGACGCCCCGCGCCTTTGCCAAAGCACTTGCGGCGCTGCCGCAGATCGAGACGCCACGGTGGAAGTCGTGGACCGAGGCGGCGCGGGCGGAGTTCGAGGCCTGGCAGGTGCCGCTGCGCTCGCCGGGCAAGATCCAGATGGCGGAGATCGTGCGCTGGCTCGACCAGCACATGCCGCCGGAGACCGCCTACACCAACGGCGCCGGCAATTTCGCGACTTGGCTGCACCGGTTCCACCGCTACCGTGGCTTCGGCACGCAGTTGGCGCCCACCAGCGGTTCCATGGGCTACGGCTTCCCGGCGGCGCTCGGCGCCAAGGTGACCGACCCCGCGCGCCCGGTGGTGTGCTTCGCCGGCGACGGCGATTTCCAGATGACCGGGCAGGAGCTCGCCACGGCGGTCCAGTACAAGCTGGACGTGATTGTGCTCGTCATCAACAACAACATGCTCGGCACCATCCGCATGCACCAGGAGCGGCACTATCCAGAGCGCATCATCGGGACCGATCTGGTGAATCCGGACTTCGCGGCACTCGCGCGCGCCTACGGCGCCTACGGCGAGACGGTGGAGCGCACCGAGGATTTCCCCGCAGCCTTCGAGCGCGCCCGCGCGTCGGGCGGGCCCGCCATCCTCGACCTCAAGCTCGACCCCGAGGCCCTGACTCCCCGCCAGTCGCTGAGCGAGATCCGATCGGAAGCCCTAGCGAAGACGCATTAGTTCGGAGTGTGTCGCGCTCGTATCACCGCTGTGCGTCCTTCGACACGCTCGCTTGCGCGAGCGCGCTCAGGAAGAGGAAGATGGTTGATGGCACAACGAAAGTCGCCTCATCCTGAGCGCGCATCCGGAGGATGCGTGTCGCAGGACGCACGCTAGGAAGTCCGAGAAAGGAAAGCTTATGGCCCAGTTCAAGAATTACGTCGCCGGCGAGTGGATCGAGAGCCCGCAGGTCAACAGGAATGTCAATCCGGCGGATCTCTCGGATGTGATCGGCGAGTATGGGCGCGCCGACCGGGCGCTGGTGGAGCGGGCGATCGAAGCGGCGACAGCGGCTTTTCCGAAATGGTCCATGGGGAGCGTGCAGGAGCGGTCGGACATCCTCGACCGCATCGGCACCGAGATTTTGGCGCGCAAGGAGGAGCTCGGGAAGCTGCTCACGCGCGAGGAGGGCAAGACCATCGCCGAGGCGATCGGCGAGGCCGGGCGCGCCGGCGCCATCTTCAAGTTCTTCGCGGGCGAGGTCCTGCGCTACGGCGGCGAGAAGCTGCCGTCGGTCAGGCCCGGCGTCGAGGTCGAGATCACCCGCGAGCCCGTGGGCGTCATCGGGCTCATCACGCCTTGGAATTTTCCGATCGCGATCCCGGCCTGGAAGATCGCGCCCGCGCTCGCCTACGGCAACTGCGTGGTGTTCAAGCCCGCGGACCTCGTGCCGGGCTGCGCCTGGGCCTTGACCGAGATCATCAGCCGCGCCGGGCTGCCGCCGGGCGTGTTCAATCTCGTGATGGGGCCGGGGTCGGTGGTGGGCGACGCTCTCGCGAAGTCGCCGCTGGTGCACGGCGTGAGCTTCACCGGCTCGGTCTCCGTCGGCGCCGGCGTGCGCAACCAGGTGGCAGGCCGCGGCGGGCGCATCCAGCTGGAGATGGGCGGCAAGAACCCGCTGGTGGTGCTCGACGACGCCGACCTCAGCACTGCCGTGGGCTCCGCGGTCAACGGCGCCTTCTTCTCGACCGGCCAGCGCTGCACCGCCTCGAGCCGGCTCATCGTCACGCAAGGCATCCACGACAAGTTCGTGAATGCGATGGTCGAGCGCATGCAGAAGCTGGTGATCGGCAACGGCCTCGATCCCAAGACGGAGATCGGGCCGGTCGTGAGTGCGCCGCAGCTCGACCAGGACCAGAGCTATCTCAAGATCGCGCGCGACGAAGGCGCCACCCTGAAGCTTGGCGGCGAGCGCCTGAACCGCCCGACCCAGGGCTACTACATGGCGCCCGCGCTCTTCACGGACACGCACAACAAGATGCGCATTAACCGCGAGGAGGTCTTCGGGCCGGTCGCCTCGGTGGTGCGGGTCAAGGATTTCGACGAGGCGCTCGAGGTCGCGAACGACACCGACTTCGGCCTCTCGGCGGGCATCGTCACCTCGTCGCTCAAGCACGCGAGCGCCTTCAAGCGGCGCTCCCAGGCGGGCATGGTGATGGTCAATTTGCCGACCGCCGGCGTCGACTACCACGTGCCCTTCGGCGGCCGCAAAGGCTCCAGCTACGGGCCCCGTGAGCAGGGGCCCTACGCGCGCGAGTTCTACACCATCGTCAAGACCGCCTACACGCTGCCAATGTGAGCATCGCACCCATGGACCTGCGGCAATTCAAGGCGCTCACCTTCGACTGCTACGGCACGCTCATCGATTGGGAGCGCGGCATCCTCGCGGAGCTCAAGCCCTGGGTCGCGGCGAGCGGCCGCGCGCTCACCGACGACCAGATCCTCGAGGGCTTCGGCGAGGCGGAATCCGCTTACGAGGCGGCGACGCCGTCGAAGCTCTATCCTGGGATCCTCGCCGACACCTTCCGCGCGCTCGGGAAGCGCTGGGAGGTTCCCGCGAGCGAGGCGCAAGCCGCCGCGTTCGGCAATTCCGTGCCGCGCTGGCCGGCATTTCCCGACAGCGCGGGGGCGCTTCAATATCTGAAACGGCACTACAAGCTCATCATCCTCTCGAACGTCGACCGCGCCTCCTTCGCCGAGAGCAACAAGAAGCTGCAAGTCACGTTCGACAAGATCGTGACGGCTGAGGACGTCGGCTCCTACAAGCCCAATCCCGGAAACTTTCGTCGCCTCCTCGCCGAGGTCGAGAAAATAGGCGTGCGCAAAGAGCAGGTCCTGCACACCGCGCAGAGCCTCTTCCACGACGTGGCGCCCGCGAAGGCAATCGGCCTCAAGACCTGCTGGATCAACCGCCGCAAGGGCCGTCCCGGCGGCGGGGCCACCGTGCTTCCCGAGGGTGACGCCACGCCCGACATCGAATTCCCGAGCATGGCGGCCTTGGTGGAGGAGCACCACAAGCAGGCGACCGCAGGCTAGAACAGGCTTTGTCAGGCTAGGTAGCAGCACCTCGTTCCATCGCCAATTCCGCCTTGAGACTGTCGAGATCGCGATAAATGGAGGCGACCGCGAGGACGCGGTCGTTGCGCCGGTATCGCACCAGGCAATCCCGGGCCCCGATGTCGCCGTTGACGGCGAGATCATCCCACGCCTCGGCGTGGCCGACATAGTTGATCGGCACGTCGTAGTGCTGGCTCCAGAAGAACGGCACGGCCGTGAAGGGCTCGCGGTGGCCAAGCATATTGAGCGCCGCGGTGCTTCCTTGGCGCTCGGCGACGACCCAATGCTCGACGCGAATGGCGTCGCCCGTATGCGGGTCGGGCCACCGGGCGATGTCGCCCGCCGCGAAGATTCCGGGCGCGCTGGTCTCGAGTTGCGCGTCCACCACGATTCCCCGATTGAGCGCGAGGCCCGCGGCCTCAGCCAGGCCGACGCGCGGCCGCACGCCGATCCCGGCGACGACGAGATCCGCCTCGATGGTGCCGCCGGATTTCAGGCCGACCCGCGTGCCGTCGATAGCGCTCGCGGTGTCCTCGAGGTGGAAGATCACGCCGTGCTCTTCGTGGAGCGCGCGCACGAAGGCGCCCAGTTCCACTCCCAGCACGCGCGCCATCGGCACCTTGTCGGGCGCCACGACATGCACCTCGATCTTGCGCGCGATGAGAGCCGCCGCCGCCTCGAGCCCGATGAAGCTCGCCCCCATGACGACGGCACGGCGCGCCGTGGTCGCCCGACCGATGATCGCACGGGAATCTGCGAGCGAGCGCAGGGTGTGCACGTGGGGCTGGGCGGCCCCGGGAATGGAAAGCCGCACCGGCTCCGCTCCCGTCGCGAGCAGCAGCCGGTCATAGTGGAGCCGGCTGCCATCTGCGAGTTCGACCTCGCGCGCCTGCGGATCGATCCGTGCCACGGTCGCGCTGGTACTGAGCTCGATGCCGTTCTCCCGGTAATAGCTCTGGGGTCTGAGCGGCACCCAGTCCTCCGGCGCGTTCCCCGCCAGATAGTCCTTGGAGAGATTCGGTCGATCGACGGGCGGCGCGTTGTCGCTGCTCAGCATCACGATGCGTCCCTGGTACTGCTCCTGTCGCAGCCGGTTTGCCGCGGCGAACCCGGCCGCACCGCCGCCGACAATCACGATCTCGCGGGGCGCCTTAGCCGATGCGGGCCGTGCCGCGACCTTCTTCGGCGCGATCGGCCGGACCTGCCCCACGATGACCTTGCCTTCGCGCTCCGCGATCGACCAGCAGGCCACGGCGCTAAGCGCCGGCGCCCGCAGGGCCTCGCCGGTGCGCAGACTGAAGCAGGCGTGGTGCCAGGGACACCGCACCGTGTCATCGACCAGAAGGCCCTCGCCGAGCGGGCCGCCGTAGTGCGTGCAGGTGGCGCCGATCGCGAAGAGCTCGGCGCCGCGGCGCGCGACCAGCACGGTGTCGTCGCCGACGTGTCCCACCAGCATCTGTCCATCGCGGAGATCAGCCGTCGGTATGCCCTGGGCGAGGTCGGGGCCGATCGGCTTCGCGTCCGTGGTGCTCATCAGCAGCCTCCGTCTTGAGTGTGGTTCTAAAGGTCCTCACCGTTATGTAGGCAGACGATGGCATAGAGGAGGAGGGTCCATGACGCGCGTGTCGTGACACCGAAGTCATCGGGATCGCGCAGGCGTGAACATGAGAATGACGCGCGGTGTCCTAGATTGACGATGGGACCAACCCTCGACGGAGGGGGCGATGCTGCGCTCCTCGACGATGGTGGCTGTGATCGTGCTTTCCTGTATGGGGATCGCGCAGCCGGCGGAGGCGCAGTCGCGTGGGCCGATGGCCTTCAACGGCCGCTGGTTCGGCGGCCGGGCGGCCTTCGAACGGTTCGAGGAACGGTTCGAGAGCCCGGTGTTCGAGCGACGCGAGCCACGGTTCGAGAGCCCGGCGTTCGAGCGATTCGAGGAACGCTTCGAAAGTCGGCGCTTCGAGCGGCGCGAGGAGTTCTTCGAGCGCCGCCGATTCTTCGATCGCAACCGCTTTTTCTTCAGCTTCGGCTTCGGCGGCTACCCCTACTACTCGTATCCGTATTACCCGAGCTACTACCCCGCCTATTATCCCTACTATCCATACTACTACTGGTACTACGCACGTCCGCCCGTGGTCGTTTACCCCTAGGACCGTCGGCACTGCGCTCGTAGAACCGCAGGAGAGCGGTTGAAGGCGGGCTAGGGCGCGCCCTTTCACGCAATCAATTCGCGCGCTCAGAGGGCGTGCGGGCGCCTCTGTGAGGCGCGCACAAGTCCGACGGTCGCATCTTGTCGTGACTTATCAATCGACCAGCTCGGGTCCCGTGCTGCGGCGCTCGGAAATTGCTCTAGCAAAGGCGAAAGGCACATGCTTTGGTGGCATTGCGCCACCGGACGCAGCCTGCGAAGCGTTTTGGACTTTCACGGGAGCGTGAGCCTGATGTTCACCACACGGCCGGAGCTTCGCGGCACCTTCGGCGCGGTTTCCTCGACGCATTGGCTGGCTTCCGCCGCCGGCATGAGCATCCTCGAGCGCGGCGGCAACGCCTTCGACGCGGCGGTCGCCACGGGTTTCGTGCTCCAGGTCGTGGAGCCGCACCTGAACGGACCGGGCGGCGACGTGCCGATCCTGGTCTGGAGCGCCCAGCGCCGTCGGCCGGAGGCGATCTGCGGCCAGGGCGTGCTGCCGGCGGCGGCGACCATCGAGCACTTCCGCTCGCTCGGCCTCGATCTCGTACCGGGTACGGGCCTGCTGCCGGCCGTCGTGCCGGGCTCCTTCGGTGCCTGGCTGAAGCTGCTCTTGGAATTCGGCACCCTGCGGGTCGAGGACGTGCTGGCGCCGGCGATCCACTATGCCGGCGGCGGCTATCCCACGGTCGCGCGCATCCCCGCGGCGATCGAGAGCGTGCGCGAGCTCTTCGAGACGGAATGGCCGACCTCGGCCGCGGTCTATCTGCCCCATGGGCAGGTGCCGAAGACCGGGCGGCTCTTCCGCAACTCCAGCATCGCCAAGACCTATACGCAGATCATCGAGGCCGCGAAGTCCGCCGGCGCCGACCGCGAGGCGCAAATCGAGGCCGCGCGGCGCGCCTGGTACGAGGGCTTCGTCGCCGAGGCGGTGGATCGCTTCTACCGCAGCGAGGAGGTGATGGACGCCTCCGGCCGGCGCCATCGCGGCCTTCTCACCGGCGATGACATGGCGCATTGGCGCGCGACGCTCGAGACGCCGCTCACCTACGACTACCACGGCTACACCGTTGCGAAGTGCGGGCCCTGGTGCCAGGGGCCGCTCTTCCTGCAACAATTGTCGGTGCTGCGCGATCTCGATATCGCGGGCATGGATCCGACCGGACCGGAGTTCGTGCACACCGTGGTCGAGTGCGCGAAGCTCGGCTTCGCCGACCGCGAGGCCTGGTATGGCGACCCCAACTTCACGAAGGTTCCGTTGGAGGCGCTGCTCTCGGACGACTACGGGGCCAAGCGCCGGGCGATGATCGGCGATGGCGCGTCGATGGAGCTGCGGCCGGGCGCGCCCGGCGGCCTCAAGCCGAAGTTGCCGCGCATGGTCACACATCGAGGCGCCGCGATTGTTGCGGCGGCGGGCGCGGGCGAGCCAACGGTGGCGCGGGTCGGGGTCGGCGAGCCGACAGTCGCGCGCGAGCGCGACCGGCGCGCCACCGCCGGCGACACTTGCCATGTCGACGTGGTCGACCGCTGGGGCAACGCCGTAGCGGCGACGCCGAGCGGCGGCTGGCTGCAGAGCTCGCCGGTGGTTCCCGAGCTCGGCTTCGGCATCACCACGCGTGGACAGATGTTCTGGCTGGAGCCCGGCCTGCCCGGCAGCCTGGAGCCGCGCAAGCGGCCGCGCACCACGCTGACGCCGTCGCTCGTGCTGAGGGACGGCGATTTCTACATGGCCTTCGGCACGCCTGGCGGCGATCAGCAGGAGCAGTGGCAGATGGCCTTCTTCCTGCGCCACGTCGATCACGGCATGAACCTGCAGGAGGCGATCGACACGCCGTCCTTCCACACCGAGCACATGCCGAGCTCCTTCTGGCCGCGCGAGGCGAAACCCGGCGTGGTCGTCCTTGAGGGCGGCACGCCCGAGGCGACGGTGGCGGCTCTGAAGGCGCGCGGGCACAAGGTGCAGGTCGGCGAGCCCTGGTCGGAGGGCCGGCTCTCCGCCTGCGCCGTCGAACGCACGCCCGAAGGCACCATCATCAAGGCCGCCGCGAACCCGCGCGGCATGCAAGGCTACGCGGTGGCGCGCTGATCCGGGATTTTCGGTGAACCGGCCTTTTGGCCGAGCAACTGGGGGAGCGTGGAATGAGCGCGATGAAACTCGGAGCCCTCGGGCTCATGATCGCAGCCGCCGGCATGATGGCGTCCACGATGCCGGCCATCGCGAAGTCGCAAAGGCTGACCGTGACGGTCGAGGGCGTGGCGAACGGCAAGGCGATCCCCGCCGACTATGCCTTCTGCGTGCCGGCGGCGCAGGGCCATGTCGGGCTGGGGCCCAACAAGAGCCCGAAGATCAGCTGGACCGCGGGTCCCGCGAAGACGCAGTCCTACGCGATCATCGCGGTCGACACCGACGTGCCGTCGGTTGCGACCGACGTCAACAAGGAAGGCAAGACGATCTCGTCCAAGCTGAAGCGGGTGAAGTTCTATCACTGGGTCCTGGTCGATATCCCCGCGAGCGTGACCTCGCTTGCTGCCGGCGCGGATTCCGATGGCGTGACATCCGGCGGCAAGCCGCCGGGTCCGGGCAAGGTCGGCGTGCGCGGCCTCAACAACTATACCGACTGGTTCGCGAGCGACGAGAAGATGAAGGGCAACTACGCCGGCTACGACGGGCCGTGCCCGCCCTGGAATGACACGCGCCGGCATCACTATCACTTCACGGTCTACGCCCTCGACGTGCCGAGCCTGGGCTTGAGCGGCACGTTCCGCGCAGACGACGTGGCCAAGGCGATGAAGCGCCACATGCTCGCGAAAGGCCAGGTCGTCGGCGTCTACGCGCTCAACCCGGTGGTGGCGGCGAAGATCAAGGGTTAGCGTTGTTGGTCACAGTCCCCTGCGGGAGTGCCGAGCCATGACCTGGTCGATCCTCGCCCGCGATCCCGCGACAGGTGCCTTCGGCGTCGCCGTCACCACGAAGTTCTTTGCGGTGGGCGCCGGTTGCCCCCACGCGATGAGCAACGCCGGCGCGCTCGCGACCCAGGCGTTGATCAATCCCACCCTCGGTCCCCGGGGCCTTCGTCTGCTCGCGGAGCGCGTGCCGGCTCCGGCCATCGTCGAGACCCTGCTCGCGAGCGACCAGGGGCGGGAGACGCGGCAGCTGCACGTGCTCGATGCCACCGGCCGCGCCGCCGCGCATACGGGCCGCGACTGCGTCGGCTGGTGCGGACATCTGATCCGCACGAGCTTCTCTGTCGCGGGCAACATGCTGGCCGGAGCACAAGTGATCGAGGACACCGCGGCCGCCTTTGAGGCGAGCGCGCATTTGCCCTTCGCGGAGCGGCTGATCGGCGCCCTCGATGCCGGACAGGCCGCCGGCGGCGACAAGCGCGGCAAGCAATCGGCGGCACTCAAAATCTACGCCGGCGAGGAGTATCCCTGGCTCGACATCCGCGT
>DATFRA010000223.1:0-2523 GCA_035263705.1 Allostellaceae bacterium | reverse complement strand
CTGGAACATCGTCACCACCTCGAACCCGGACGCGGCGCTCAATTTCGGCCTCGACGAGCACATGGAGCACGGGGAGCGCTACCGCCGCGCTCGCGAGTTCTACGACGTGGTGACCGGGCTGTGGGATTCGTGGGCGGACGACGCTTTCGTGCGCGACGTCGAGAACGGCACCTTCTTCGATCCGGACAAGATGCACGTGCTCGGCCACAAGGGGAAATATCTCTCGGTGCGCGGCCCGCTCAATATCGCGCGCCCGGTGCAGGGCTGGCCCGTGATCGTGCAGGCAGGCGCCTCCGACGCGGGCCGCCAGCTCGCCGCCGAGACCGCCGAGGCCGTGTTCACGGCGCAGAGCGACCTCGCGGTGGGACGCGCGTTCTATGCCGACGTGAAGGGCCGCATGGAGAAGGCCGGCCGCAACCCGGAGCACATGAAGATCCTCCCGGCCTGTTTCGTGGTCGTCGGCGACACCGTCGAGGAAGCGCGGCAGAAGCGCGCCAGGCTCGACAGCCTGGTCAACCACGCCAACGCGATCGCGTCGCTCTCGATCGCGCTCGGCCACGACGCCTCGAAGTTCGATCCTGATGGACCGCTGCCGGACATTCCCGAAAGCAATGCCAGCAAGAGCGGCCGCGAGCGCGCAATCGCGCTGGCACGGCGCGAGAACCTCACGGTGCGCCAGCTCGCTCAGCGGCTCGGCGGCTATTCGGGCCTCGCCATGGTCGGCACGCCCGCGACCATCGCCGACGAAATGGAGGAGTGGCTGGAGTCCCGCGGCTCCGACGGCTTCACGGTCATGTTCCCCTATCTGCCCGGCGGGCTCGATGATTTCGTCGACCGGGTGGTGCCCGAGCTGCAGCGCCGCTGCATCTTCCGCCGCGAGTACGAGGGCAAGACCCTGCGCGAGAACCTCGGCCTGCCGCGGCCGAAGAACCGTTTCTTCGAGAACTGATCGATCCGCAGAGGAGCACGCCATGAGCGCTTGGCGCGTCCGCCGTCATATGGTCTTTACGCTCGCTGTCGCCGCGCTGCTCGTGCCGGCGGCACGCTCCGCCCTCGCCCAGACCACGCCTCGCATGGAGACGCAGATGCCGCCGTCCGACATCGACCCGCAATCGGGATTCCGCTTGCCGCTGCTCAAGCGCGAGGAGCTCGACGAGACGGCGCGCAAGACCTACGACGACGCGGCGCGACCAGGCGCCAGCATCGCGGGCCTGCAGGGGCCGGCGGGCGTCCAGCTCTACAGCCCGAAGACCACCGCGCATCTACGCGCGCTCAATCGCTACCTGCGATTCGAGTCAGGCTTCTCGCCGCGCATCCGCGAGATCGCGATCCTCGCGACCGCGCGCGAGATGGACAGCCAGTTCGAATGGGTCGCGCACGAGCCGGAGGCGCTCAAGGAGGGCGTGCCGCAGGCCGTCATCGACGTGATCAAGCATCGCAAGAGCACCGAGGGCCTCGACCAGACCGATGCGGCAGTGATCACGCTCGGCCGCGAGCTGTGGCGCGACCACAAGGTCAAGTCCGAGACCTTCGCGAAACTCAAGGCGCTGTTCGGACCGAACAAGCTCGTCGATCTGGTGCTGCTGATGGGCAACTACGCCGGGACCGCCGCGCTGCTGACAGCCGTCGACATGCAGCTGCACACGGGCAGGCAGCCGCTGTTGCCAATCCCGTAACACGCGTGGCGCGCTGCGCGTCGCGCAACGCAACGCAGCTGGACGCGTGCAGCGCATGATTGTGCTGTGCGCCGCACGCGCACTTTCTGAAGATGAATGCTGGATGAACAGATGCAACGCCGCGTCGCCGGAACATCGGCGTGCGCGATGCGTTTTCTAGTCAGGGGCAACCCACAAATATTTTGACGCGAGGTACTGCATGACCAAGACCCTGACAGCACTCGCGGCAGCCGCGACGCTCGCCGTCGCGGCGGTCGCGGTCCCGCACCAGGCCGAAGCGCGCTGGGGCGGATGGCATGGCGGATTTCACCACGGCTTCCGCGGCGCTCCGATCCTGGGCGGGCTGGCGGCCGGGGCGATCATCGGCGGCGCGCTCGCGGCGCCGTACTATTACGGCGACGGGCCGTACTATGCGTACGGCGGCGACTGCTGGCACCAGCGGTTCTGGACGCCTTACGGCTGGCGCTGGCGCACCGTGTGCCGCTGACGCGCCGCGCATCTGACGCGCCGCGCATCGTCAGTTGAGTGAAGCGGGTGCCGGGCAGCGATGCCCGGCACCCTTCTTTTGTGCGGGGCAATATCGGATGGAGCGGTGCACGGCCGCGTCCACCTCCCCAAGCATGACATCGGCCCGCCAGCGCGCCTGAATACAACCTGAATGGTGGTAACAAACTTCCGACAAAATGCCCGGGTTGCTTCCCATGGTTTGGGGAAACCCGTACAGTGCGATCTTCTGCGAATCCGCGTTCGGCCCCTGCCGCTCGCCCACAGAGGGACATGGAATGACCAAGACTCTCACTGCTCTTGCTGCGGCTGCCGTCGTTGCGCTCGCCTCGACCGCCGCCCC
>DATFRA010000222.1:0-10375 GCA_035263705.1 Allostellaceae bacterium | reverse complement strand
GCGAGATAGGTCCAGTTCCGACCCTCCCGATCCTCCAGGTTTGCGGCGTGGAGGTCGGCGGCATGGCGGTCGATATCAACGGGTTCGACCCGGCAGAGCCGGCCTTCCATCGGCGTATGCGGCGGCCGCGGCCGCGCGGTCCAGCCGGGGAGTGGAAACCCGATCGGTTGGCCCAAGTGATTGACGTGGTCGGTCATGGCGAGCGCGCACCCCTCGCGGAAATGGCGGACGAATGCTGATAGCGGACCGACAACCGCACGTCTAGGCAGCCGCGCCCTTGAATTGCGTGTTGTAGAGGTCGGCAAAGGGGCCGCCACGGCGCAGGAGCTCGGCGAAGCTGCCGTGCTCGACGATCATGCCGTCGCGCAGCACCAGGATCAGGTCGGCGTCGCGCACAGTCGAGAGGCGATGCGCGATGATGAACGTCGTGCGTCCCTCGGTGAGCCGGCGGATCGCCGCCATCACCATGGCCTCGGTCTCGACATCGAGCGCCGAGGTCGGCTCGTCCAGGATCAGGATCGGCGCGTCGCGCAGGATCGCCCGCGCGATGGTGAGGCGCTGCTTCTCGCCCTCGGACAGATTGCCCGCGCCCTCGCCGATTACGGTGTCGTAGCCCTGCGGCAGCGATTGCACGAGGTCGTGGATGCGCGCGAGCCGCGCCGCCTGCTCGATCTCGGTGTCGTCGGCGCCCGGCCTGCCATAGGCGATGTTGTCCTTGACCGAGAGCGGGAAGACCAGCGGCGGCTGCAGCACCATGGAGATCTGCCGCCGGAGTTCGGCGATCCGATACTCCGCGATCGGAACGCCATCGATCAGCACGGTGCCGGCGCTCGGATCGAAGAAGCGCGGCAACAGCCCCAGCAAGGTCGACTTGCCGGCGCCGGTCGGGCCTACGATCGCGACCTTGCTGCCGGGCTCGATCTTGAGGTCGATCCTCCTGAGCACGGCAAGATCCGTCCGATAGCCGAACGAGACTCCGCGCCACTCCACGGCACCCGTCGCGCCGTCAGGAGGAAACCCGCGCGTGCCGTCCTTGAGGTCGGCCTCGATATCGAGCACCTCGAAGCAGCGCCGCGCGCCCACGCGCGCGCCCGCGATCAGGCCCCAGCTCTGGGTGATCTGGTTCACGGGCTGATAGAGCTGAGCCAAGTAGGAGATGAACACGATGAGCTGTCCGATGCTGAGGCGGCCGCCGAGAACGGCGCTGGCGCCGACGTAGACCACCAGTGCCGTACCGCCCGCGATCACCCCGTTCACCACGGCGGAATAGAGCGTCTGCCAGCCGTAGAGGCGGAGCGTCGCCACCAGGCTCGCGCGGCTTGCCCCCATGAAACGGCGGTGCTCGTCCTCCTCCTTGGTGAAGGCCTGCACCACCTTGATCGAGCTCATTGCCCACTGGACCAGGCTGTAGACCACGCTTTCGCGCTCGCGCACCTCGGTCGCGAGAGTGATAATCCTGCGATTGAACGCCGCGATCAGCAGGAAGAGCGCCGGCACCACCGTGAGCGCGATCAGCGTCAAGAGCCAGTCAAGCCGGGTCAGCACCACGATCATGCCCGCGAGCAGGATCAGCGCCGACAGGATCGGCAACAGGCCGTTCATGATCAGCGTCTGGACCGCGAAGCTGTCGGAGGTGACGCGGTACATGAGGTCGCCGACCTTCTGCCGGCTGTGGAAGGCGAGCGAGAGGCGCTGCAGATGGCCCATGAGCGCGCCGCGGAGGTCGTTGACCATCCGCTGACCGACCCCGATGGTGGTGATGTTGTGGATCAACGTCAGCAGGCCGCTGCCCAGCGTGACGACCACGAGAGCGACGCAGGCACCCGTGAGCAGCACGCCGGGCGACCAGCCCTCGAGCCAGGCGATGCCGACGGGCTTGCCGCCGAGGACGTCGTCGATCACGACCTGCAGCGGCCAGGGCTTCAGTAGCTCGAAGCCCGCGATCAGGAAGACCTGGGCCAGCGCGAACAGGAAGCGCCACCGGTAGGGCGCCAGGAACGGGATCAGCCGGCGCAGCACTGGAAAGGCTCCGGCCTCAGGCGGCGCTGGGCGCGAGCCTCGGCTCCGCGGGGGCCTTGTTGATGGGCATCACCGGCAGGAGCGCGGCCTCGATCGCCACCGAATCAATCAGGCCATGCATGACCTGCCCGAACTCGAAGGTGTGCCGCAGGACGACGAGGCCATGCGCGAGGCCGGCGGCGGCGATGCCGAGCGCAACCACGGGGGCGCCCAGCACCAGCGCGAGCACGGAGGCGGCGAGATAGCTCCGGAGCATGAGCTTGGCGAAGCGCGACAACGTCAGCATGCAGCGCACCCGCAGGAGTCGCTTGTTGCCGCCGTGATTCTCGACGCAGCACAGCACCAATGCGCGCGTCCAGACGCCGCGCGATACCTTGATGTCCCAATCGCTCCAGCCGCCGTCCATGATCACGAAGTACTTGAGCGGCGCCAGCACGCGCATGAGGCCCGCAAGCACGGCCTCCTTCTCGTCGCCCCGCTCGCTCCAGTAGGAGAGATAGAGCGCGCGGTCGCGCCACGAAATCCGCGCCCTCTGCTCGACGGCACCGAGGGAGCCCTCGGGCTCCTCCGGACGAACGGTCTTGAAGCGCCACTTGAGCCGCTCCCAGCCGCGGAGGATCGGACCCAGATAGACCAGCAGCGCCACCAGCGCCCGCGCCTCGATGCCTCGGAATCGCGGATCGATCGGCGCCTTGAGCGCCGTTCGGATCGCGAGGATCCAGGTCGTAAACAACGGCAGGCCCAAGAGCGAGAACCAGCCGCCGGCGAGCCCGCCCGCCGCCGCGAGTGCCAGGGCCGCGACGTTCCACTCGAAACTCAACGGCAGCACGGCGGTCAGCGACGACGGCGGCTCGTAGAGGGTCTGGAACAACCCGCGGCCGAACACGCCCGAATAGATCAGCGGCTTGCGCGAGACCAGGAACGAGGCCGAGAGGTCGCCGTAGATGCGACCCAGCCACTTCGCCTGGCCGAAGAGGTTGAAGCGGACCGGATGCTTCGCATAGACGAGTGCCTCCGCCTTGCCGTAGCCGCGCTGCTGGCCGATGTAAGCGCCGACCGTGTTGCGGCGGAAATGCCAGACGATCGCCGCCGGGCTGAAGCCGATGGTGTGGCCCGCGTCCTGGAAGCGCCAGCACATGTCGACGTCGTCGCCGGCGGCGCGGTAGATCGGATCGAACCCGCCAAGCGCCAGCAGCGCATCGCGCCGGAATGCCATGTTGCAGCCGGCGATGTGCTCGGCGGTCTCATCGGTCAGCAGCACGTGCGTGGGCCCGCCCGGCGAGACCGCCACGGCCGACGGCACCAGGCTGTCCTCGGGCGGCGGGAAATTCGGACCGCCGCAGGCCACCAGCTGCTTCCGCTCGATGGTCGCGACGAGATACGTCAGCCAATCGGGATCGGCGACGCAGTCGCTGTCGGTGTAGGCGACGATCTCGCCGGTCGCCGCCTCGGCGCCGACGTTGCGCGCTACGCTCAGGCCCTTGTTGGGCTGGCTGATGATGCGCGCATAGGGAAAGCCCTCGGCGATCGCGAGCGTGCGGTCGGTCGAGCCATCATTGACGACGATCACCTCGTAGTCGGGATAGTTGAGGCCCTCGAGCGAGGCGAGGCACGCCTCCATGGTCCGTTCGGCGTTGTAGGCGCACACCACCACCGAGACCCGCGGGCTGAGCGCGAGGCCGGGCGGGATCGGCTCGTGGAAGCGCCGCGCCACCGCATGGAAGGCGGGCTTCGGCGACCGGTCGCGATCGACGAGCCCGAAGGCCCAGTCCTCGATCAGGTGTCCGCCCGTGAACCACTCGTCGGTCCAGGCGAACACGAAGGTGCCGGCGACGCCCATGTCGAACGCGGCGCGGATCTGCCAGGAGAGAATGTCCGCCTGCGCCTCGCGGCCCTCGCGGAAAGAGTCGATGCCGAACTCGGTCAGCACCAGGGGCCGGTCGACCGAAAGATTGTGCAGCCTCGAGAGATAGCGGCGGAACGCGCTCTCGTCGTGCAGGTAGACGTTGAAGCAGACGAAGTCGGTGAAGTCGACCGTCAGATATTCGGTCGAGGGGAAATTCGCGTAACTGACGAGGTGGGTCGGATCGAGCGCCTTCACGGCCTTCATCAGCTTGATCAGGAACGCGCGCACCCGCTGGGCGCCGTGCCAGCGCACCATATCCGGCGGGATCTCGTTGCCGATCAGGTAGGCGAAGATCGCGGGATGCCGGTTGAGGCCATGAACCGCCTCGGTCACGCTGCGGAGGATCTCGCTCTGGATCTTGCGGCTGTCGAGGAAGGCGACGTGCTGCGACCAGGGAAGCCCCACGAGCACGCGCAACCCCGCCTCCGCCGCCCGGTCCAGCAGCCAGACCGGCGGGACCGTGAAGACGCGCACCACCGTGGCGCCCATCCCGGCCATGAGCCGGAAGTCGCGCGCAACCACGTCGTATTCCGGGAACTGCTTGCCGTGGGAGCCGACGGCGAACGGGCCGTAGGTCACGCCCTTGACGAAAAACTTCTCGTCTCCCGCGAAGAAGAATTTGCCGCGCACATGGATCGGCGCCAGGGTCGCCGCGCTCACGCACGGCATCAGCGGCAGGAGTACTGCTGCCTCGTTCATCTATGTCGCCTCCGTGACGGCGGGCTCAGTTACCCGCCGCCGACTGCCGCGCTTGGGTTTGCCGGCTGTGCCAGGTCCAGGCGGTCTTCAGGATCGTGTCGAGATCGGAAAGTCGAGGCTTCCAGCCGAGCAGGTCGCCGGCCCGGCTCGCGTCGGCGACCAGCACCGGCGGGTCGCCGGCGCGGCGCGGCGCCTCGCGGCGGGGGATCCGGCGGCCGGTCACGCGCTCGGCGGCCGCGATCACTTCGCGGACGGAATGGCCGGCGCCGGTGCCGAGATTGACCGTGATGCTGAGCCCGCCCTTGAGCAGGAGATCGAGGGCCCTTACGTGGGCCTCGGACAGGTCCTGGACGTGGATGTAGTCGCGGACGGCGGTGCCGTCCGCGGTGGGATAATCGGTGCCGAGGACGTCGATCTGCGCGCGCTGACCGAGCGCCGCCTGCAGCACCAGCGGAATGAGATGCGTCTCGGGGTCGTGAGCCTCGCCGATCTCGCAATCGGGGTCGGCGCCTGCTGCGTTAAAATAACGCAGGACCGCATGGGTGAACCCGTGCGCGGCACCGTACCAATGGAGCACCCGCTCCACCATGAGCTTGCTCTCGCCGTAGGGATTGACCGGCCGCTGCGGCGCGCCCTCGGGGATCGGCATCCGGTCCGGGATCCCATAAGTGGCACAAGTAGAGGAGAACACGATGTGCCGCACCGCAGAGGTGCGCATCGCCTCCAGCAGCGTCAGGGTGTTGGCGACATTGTTCCGGAAGTAGAGGCCGGGCCGCTCGACTGACTCCCCGACGTAGGCGAAGGCGGCAAAGTGCAGCACCGCCGCCACCTCGAAGCGCTTGATCGTGTCGGTCAGCCGCTCGGCATCGGCGAGGTCAGCCTCAACCAGCGGACCCCAGCGGACGGCCTCCCGATGGCCATGGATCAAGCTGTCATAGGTGATCGGGCGATAACCCTCTCGGGCAAGGGCCTTGCAGGCGTGGCTGCCGACATAGCCGGCGCCCCCAGTAACCAAAATGGTCTTGCTCATCGTGTCGGAGTGCCGTTCGGGTGTGCTGGGACGGATGCGCCCACCAAGAACGGCCGCCGATGCCCCCTTCTTCCGCCGTGGCTCATATTTTTCGGCCGCCCGTCTTACGACGCGCCTGGCCCATTCGCAAGCCTCCTGAGGCGGTTGCGGGGCCGGAATTCCGCCCGCTCTGGGCTCGTTAACCGCGCCCCATTCTTGACGCGCGACGGGTCCTGGCGAGAATGGCGGCGCCACAGCGTTCCGGGTTGCGGGGTAGAGCAAAGCTGTGGCGGCCAACGGGGATCCTCGGTCCCGATGGAGCAAGGGCGTTTCCCCGGCCTATTATCGGGACCGGAATTTTAGGACGGCGGTCGCGTTGTTCCCGCGGCACTGATCAGGAGCGTTCATGCGCATCGCAGTCATCGGCGCGGGCTATGTCGGTCTGGTTTCGGGCGCGTGCTTCTCGGAATTCGGCGTCTCCGTCACCTGCGTCGACAAGGACGCCGGAAAGATCGAGCGGCTCAGGGCGGGGGAGATTCCAATCTACGAGCCCGGCCTCGAAGAGCTAGTGGCCAGCAACGCCCGCGCCGGGCGGCTTTCCTTCACGACGGACTTGCCGGCGGCGGTTGCAGGCGCCGACGCGGTCTTCATCGCGGTCGGTACGCCTTCGCGCAGAGGCGACGGCCACGCGGACCTCAGCTACGTCTTCGGCGCCACCGAGGAAATCGCCCGGGCGCTCACCGGTTACGCCGTGGTGGTGACGAAATCGACGGTGCCGGTGGGCACGGGGCGCAAAGTCGCGCAGATCCTGCGGCGGGTGCGGCCGGAGGGTGCCTTCGACGTGGTCTCGAACCCCGAGTTCCTGCGCGAGGGCTCGGCGATCGGCGACTTCATGCGGCCGGACCGCGTGGTGATCGGCGCCGAGACCGAGCGGGCGCGAGAGGTCATGCGGGCGCTCTACCGTCCGCTCTATCTGATCGAGACGCCGATCGTCTTCACGTCGATCGAGACCGCGGAGCTCATCAAATACGCCGCCAACTGCTTCCTCGCGACCAAGATCTCCTTCATCAACGAGGTCGCCGCGCTCTGCGAGAAGGTGGGCGCCGACGTCCAGGATGTGGCGAAGGGCATCGGCCTCGACGGCCGCATCGGTCCCAAGTTCTTGCACGCCGGCCCCGGCTACGGCGGCTCGTGCTTCCCGAAGGATTGTCTCGCGCTGGTGCGCACCGCCCAGGAGGCGGGCGCGCCCGTCTCGATCGTCGAGCAGGTGGTCGCCGTCAACGACGCGCGCAAGCGCAAGATGGCGGAGAAGATCATCAAGGCCTGCGGCGGCAGCGTCGCCGGCAAGACGCTCGCGGTGCTCGGCCTCACCTTCAAGCCCAATACCGACGATATGCGCGAGGCGCCGAGCCTGACCATCCTGCCGGCGCTCCAGGAGGCGGGCGCGGAGATCCGCGCTTTCGATCCCGAGGGGATCGACGAGGCGCGGCCGCTGCTGCCGGGCATCGCCTTCTCGGCGAATGCCTACGAGGCGATGGACGGCGCCGACGCGGTGGTGCTGCTCACGGAATGGAACGAGTTTCGCGCCCTCGACCTCGAGCGGATGAAACGGCTCCTCAAATCGCCGACGCTGATCGACCTCCGCAACGTCTACAAGCCCGCGGAGATGGCCGCCGCCGGGTTCTTCTACTTCTCGATCGGCCGCAAGCCGGTCGAGCCCGCGCGCGCCGAGCAGCGCATCCTTTCCTCGAGGACCTGAACATGACCCTCAAGAAGCGGCGGATCCTGGTGACCGGCGGCGCCGGGTTCCTGGGCTCGCACCTCTGCGAACGCCTGGTGGCGCAAGGCCATGACGTGCTCGCGGTCGACAACTACTTCACCGGCCGCAAGGAGAACATCGCGCACCTCCTTAAGGAGTCGAACTTCGAGGTGATGCGCCACGACATCTGCTTCCCGCTCTATGTCGAGGTGGACGAGATCTATAACCTCGCCTGCCCGGCTTCGCCGGTGCACTACCAGTTCGATCCCGTACAGACCACTAAGACCAGCGTCTCCGGCGCGATCAACATGCTGGGTCTCGCGAAACGCGTGCGCGCCAAAGTGTTCCAGTCCTCAACCTCCGAGGTCTACGGCGACCCCACCGTCCATCCGCAGACCGAGGAATACCGCGGCAACGTCAACCCGATCGGGCCTCGCGCCTGCTACGACGAGGGCAAGCGCTGCGCCGAGACGCTGTTCTTCGACTATCATCGCCAGCACAACCTGCGCATCAAGGTGGCGCGCATCTTCAACACCTACGGGCCCCGCATGCACCCGAACGACGGGCGCGTGGTCTCGAATTTCATCGTGCAGGCGCTCCAGGGTCACTCGATCACGGTCTATGGCGACGGCAAGCAGACCCGCGCCTTCTGCTACGTGGACGACCTCGTCGAGGGCTTCCTGCGCCTGATGGCCTCGCCCGACGAGGTCACCGGCCCGATCAACCTCGGCAACCCCGTAGAGACGCCAGTCATCGAGCTCGCCGAGAAGATCATCAAGCTCATCGGCTCGAAGTCGAAGATCGAGATGCGGCCGTTGCCGGTGGACGATCCCATGCAGCGCTGCCCGGACATCAGCCGGGCTCGCAATCTCCTGAGCTGGGAGCCGCGGGTTCCCCTGCAGACCGGCCTCCAGCGCACGATCGCCTATTTCGACCGGCTGCTCTCCGGCGACGGCCAGCAAAGCTCCGTGAGAAAGCTGCGGGCCTGAGCCCGATCATTTCTGGGTCCATTGCGATGGGTCAGCCACGCGGAAAGGCAATGCGGCCCGGCGCGTCGGGCGACTCCGTCACTTCTCCGTGAGGGCGACGCAAACCGTTACACTACGGCCCTGCCGCGCGAAACCCGCTATGATGAGCTCATAGAGCCTTTTCCGTTCGTCGGGAGCGGCGCGATGGCCGAGGAGCGGGTTCTGCGCATGGACGGGCCGGTGCTCGTCTTCGGCGGACCCTATAGCAATCTTGAGGCAACGCTGGCCGTGCTCGCCGAGGCGCGCCGGCGCGGCATTTCGTCCGCGCGCATCATCTGCACCGGCGACATCGTGGCCTACGCCGCGGACGCCGCCGCGACCAGCGCGGCCGTACGCGAGGCCGGCATATGCGCCATCATGGGGAATTGCGAGGAGTCCCTCGCCGCGGGCGCCGAGGATTGCGGCTGCGGCTATGCCGAGGGCAGCGCCTGCGACCGGCTGGCGAGCGAGTGGTACGCCCACGCTCACCGCACCCTCGACTCGGAGAGCCGGCGCTGGATGGGCGCGCTGCCGCGGAGCCTCGTGATCGAGATCGGCGGCCGGCGCTTGCGCGTGATCCATGGCGGCACCCGGCTGATCAACCGCTTCGTCTTCGCCTCGACGCCCGCGCCCGTGAAGCGCCGCGAGATCGCCGGCCTCGCCGAGGACGGTGTGATCTGCGGCCATTCGGGCATTCCTTTCACCGAGGTCGTCGACGGAAAGCTCTGGCACAACGCCGGCGCCATCGGCATGCCCGCCAACGACGGCACGCCGCGCACCTGGTTCAGCGTGCTGACGCCTACGGATGACGGCATGCGGATCGAGCACGTGGCGCTGGCATACGACCATCGGAGCGCCGCGAAGAAGATACGAACGGCGGGATTGCCGGCGGGCTACGCCGATGCGCTCGAGACGGGGCTCTGGCCCAGCCTCGACGTCCTGCCGCCCGCGGAGCGCCAGGCTGCGGGCCGCGCCATCGAGCCCGGATCCGTGCTCTGGCGGCGCCCCAACGGACATGATGCGGCATTGCGCTGGCCCGTCGAAGCACCTCCGTCCGCTGCCAGCCGCCCCCTCGACCCAGAAAAATTCCGTGACCCCGCAATCACCGCCGCGGGCGAGCCACGGGCGCGGGTGGCGCTTGAGCAACTCCGGACCCTCTGGTTCAACACCGGCACGCTCTGCAACATCACCTGCAACCACTGCTACATCGAATCGAGCCCGCGGAACGACCGGCTCGCCTATCTGACGCGCGCGGAGATGCGCGCCTATCTCGACGAGATCGCGCGCGACCGGCTCGGCACCGAGGAGATCGGCTTCACGGGAGGCGAGCCCTTCATGAACCCGGAGCTCCTGGGGATGCTCGACGACTGCCTCGCGCGCGGCTTCAAGACGCTGGTGCTGACGAACGCCATGCGGCCGATGCAGCGCGTCAAGGCGCCCCTCCTCGACCTGCAGCGGCGGCTCGGCGAGAAGCTCACGACCCGCGTCTCCCTCGACCACTACACGCGCGCGCTCCACGAGGAGGAGCGCGGGCCCGACACGTTTCAGCCGACCGTCGACGGACTCATGTGGCTCGCATCGCACGCGTTCAACATCGCCGTCGCGGGCCGCCTGATGTGGGGCGAAAGCGAGACCTCTGCCCGCCAAGGCTTCGCCGAGTTCTTCGCCGAGCGCGAAATCGCCATCGACGCCGACGACCCCGTGCGTCTGGTGCTGTTCCCCGAGATGGACGCCGCGGCCGACGTGCCGGAGATCACCGACACCTGCTGGGACACGCTCGGCGTCTCGCCCGCGAGCCTCATGTGCGCCAGCTCCCGCATGGTGGTGAAACGCAAGGGCGCCGACCGTCCTGCGGTCGTCGCCTGCACCCTCCTCCCTTACGACCCCCAATTCGAGCTTGGCACGACCTTAGCCGACGCCGCCGGCTCGGTGCCCCTCAACCACCCCCACTGCGCCAAGTTCTGCGTGATGGGTGG
>DATFRA010000221.1:0-12618 GCA_035263705.1 Allostellaceae bacterium | reverse complement strand
TTTCGATTCCGCGTCCATGGCACGAACGCAGTGGCGCGCCTTGGCTTCGATCTCACCGGCAAGACCATCGACGGTTACCCCGATGCCGACTACCGCAGGATCGTCCGCGAGTACCTGACGGCCGTGGTGCAATCGAAGGCTCCCAAACGCATCGTACGAGACCCCTACCGTGTGCGGGACCGCGTGCTTCGATGGGAGGGACTGATCCTCCCGCTTTCGGCCGACGGGAACACGGTCAACATGATTCTCGTCGGGCTCAGCGTCGAGTGATCGCCCCGCGGTTCCGAAACATGGATCGGAACCCTCTGTATTTCGTCGGGTAGAAAGCGATCAAGCCGCCGCTAGCGGCGCCATCTTGTCGAGTTCACGCAAGGCGTCGTCGCGGCCGAGGTCGGGCACGTGCAGCAGCGCGCGGTGGATGCCGGCCTCGCGGTACGCGACAAGTGTGGCACGGTCCGCTGGCGCGTTGAACACCGTGATCGGCAGACTCGCGGGATCGCGCTTGGCGGCCGTCGCGACGCGGTGCAGCCGCGCGACCGCTGCTTTGGCCTCGAAGTCGCCACGCGCGCGCGGGAACCAGCCGTCGCAGAACTCGACCACGCGCTTCAGGGTATGGTCGGTCTCGCCGCCCAGCAGGATCGGCGGATGCGGCTTCTGCTTGGGCTTGGGATAGAGCCAGACCGGATCGAAGTTCACGAGCTCGCCGCGGAACGCGGCCTCTTCCTGGGTCCAGAGCGCCTTCATCGCGAGGATCCGCTCCCGCAGCAGCTTGAAGCGGGTTTCGTAGCGCGTACCGTGGTTTGCCATCTCCTCGACGTTCCAGCCGCCACCGATTGCGAACTCGAACCGACCGCCCGAGAGCAAGTCGAGGCTCGCAACCGACTTCGCCGTAATGATCGGGTCGCGCTGCGGCAGCAGGCAGATGCCGGTGCCGAGCTTGAGCGTGCGCGTCACCGCGGCCGCGAAGGAGAGTGCCACGAAGGGATCGTGGGTGTGCGAGTAACGCTTCGGCAACTCGCCGCCGCTCGGGAAGGGGGTGCGGCGGCTCACGGGGATATGCGTGTGCTCGCACACGAAGAGCGAGTCGAAGCCGCGCGCCTCGACGGCGCTGGCGAGCTCGCCGATCTCGATGCCGTAGTCGGTGGGGAAGTGGAAGACGCCGACGTGCATGACCATGCCTCCACGCGTTTGTAGGATTTGGCAACGCTCATAGCACGCGACTGCGCGTTCTGTCGCGCGCGCACGCTAAGGGCTTGAGCCCGCCCGCGCCGACAGGTCGCCCCAGCTCGCGATCCGCTCGACGCGAATGGCGATGACGGGCAGCTCTGCAATGCGCATGGTTTGAAGTTGAGGGTAGCGCGCGCGGAGCAGAGTCTGCGCGGTCTCGTGCTCCGTTCCCGCAGTCAGAATCTCGGCGCGTCCGCTCAGCATCACCCAGCCGAGGCGCGCCCAATCCTCGTCGTACCGATCGATCACCACCGCGACCGCGGGGTTCTCGGCGATGTTCCGGAGCCGCTTCAGCGGAGCGCCTGGTCGCCGCTTCGGCTTCTCGTCGATGGTGATGTAGAGCGTTGCATCCGCCGAGGCGAAGCACACGGGCACGACGTGGGGGATGGCGCGGCGGTCGGCCGTCGCGAGATGCGCGACCCTTTGACGAGCGAGAAACCCGCGCTCTGGCTCTGACAGCATTTCCGCCTCATCGGCATGAAGTCGGGGCTCGGTGCAGCTCCACGCCTGAATCTCGCGCTCCTCGCCGCCCGCGCGTTTGCTCCTCGCGGTCCAGATCAGCAGAGGCTAGCGCGGATTGCCGCACGGTGGAAATCGGGCGCGTCCGCGCTTGATCGCCCAGGCACCGCGCCCTATCGTCGGCGCGGTTTTGCTCGGGATTTGACATGGCCGATGACGCGTTCCGCCCGGTGAAGCGGGCCCTGCTTTCCGTCCACGACAAGACGGGGATTGTGCCGTTCGCGCGGGCACTCGCGGCGCACGGCGTGACGCTCATATCGACCGGCGGCACGGCGAAGGTGCTCGGCGATGCCGGCCTTGCCGTGACGGAAGTCGCGAGCATCACGAAATCTCCGGAGATGCTCGACGGCCGGGTGAAGACTCTGCACCCCGCGGTCCACGGCGGTCTGCTCGCGCGGCGGGACCGTGCGGATCACTTGGCGGCGATCCACCAGCACGGCATCGAGCCGATCGATCTCCTCGTGAGCAACCTCTACCCCTTCGCGGCTACGGTGGCGCGCGGCGCCTCCTTCGACGAGTGCGTCGAGAACATCGACATCGGCGGTCCCGCGATGATCCGCGCGGCCGCCAAGAATTTCGATGGGGTCGCGGTGGTGACCGATCCCGCGGAGTACGAGGCGGTGCTGGCCGACCTCGCGGCGCACGGCGGCGCCACGTCGCCCGCGCTGCGGCGGCGGCTGGTTGCGCTCGCATACGCGCGCACCGCCGCCTACGACGCCGCAATCGCGGCGTGGTTGGGTGCGCAATCCGGCGACATATTCCCGGAAACGCTCGGAATCGCCGCGCGGCTGAAGCAGCGCCTGCGCTACGGCGAGAACCCGCATCAGCAGGCCGCTTTCTATGTCGACGGTGCCCCGCGGCCGGGTGTGGCCACCGCCGAGCAGATTCAAGGCAAGGAGCTCTCCTACAACAACCTCAACGACACCGACGCCGCCTTCGAGCTCGTGGCGGAGTTCGAGGCACCGGCCGTGGCCATCATCAAGCACGCGAATCCCTGCGGCGTCGCCGTGGGCCGGGACCTCGCCCAGGCCTATGCGAAAGCGCTCGCCTGCGATCCCGTGAGCGCCTATGGCGGCATCGTCGCGGTCAATCGACCGCTGGACGGCGCGACGGCCGAGCTCGTCGGAAAACTCTTCGCGGAAGTGGTGATCGCGCCGGAGGTCGACGCCGGCGCCCGCAAGGCGCTTGAGAAAAAGACCCAGCTGCGGGTGCTGCGGTCCGGCGGAATGCCCGATCCGGGCACTGCCGGCGTGACCTTGCGATCGCTCGCCGGCGGCTATCTCTTGCAGACGCGCGACAACGGGCGTGTGAGCGCCGCCGATCTCAAGGCCGTAACCAAGCGTGCGCCCACGCCCAGCGAGCGCGAGGACCTGCTGTTCGCCTTCCGCGTCGCCAAGCACGTGAAGTCGAACGCCATCGTCTACGCCAAAGCCGGCGCCACCGTGGGGATCGGCGCGGGCCAGATGAGCCGGGTCGACAGCTCGCGCATCGCCGCCTGGAAAGCAGCCGAATCCGGCAAGGCCGCGGGGCTCACCGAGAGCCCAGCCAAAGGCTCCGTCGTCGCCTCCGACGCCTTCTTCCCCTTCGCCGACGGCTTACTGGCCGCAGTCGAGGCGGGCGCCACCGCCGTGATCCAGCCGGGTGGCTCGATCCGCGACGCCGAGGTGATCGCCGCCGCGGACCGGGCCGGCATCGCCATGGTTTTTACGGGCATGCGGCATTTCAGGCACTGAATCCGGAAGCCACCGGCCGTCACCCCAAACCCCCCTCACCCTGAGCGCGCTCGCGAAGCGAGCGTGTCGAAGGGTCCCAGTTAACGCACCTTGTCCTTCGACACACGCTCCTCGCTGCGCTGCGGGGCGTGCGCTCAGGACGAGGCGGAGAGTGGCAGCTGACAACGTCGCTTCACACACACCGCCCGCCATCCACCTCGAGGGCGACACCCGTGATGAACTCCGCCTCGTCGGAGGCGAGGTAGAGGGCTGCGTTGGCGATGTCGCGCGGCGTGGAGAGGCGCCCCAGCGGGATCGAAGCGATGAATTTCTTGCGGTTCTCGGGAGTATCGCCGCCCATGAAGCTCGCGAGCAGCGGCGTATCGCCCGCGACCGGGCAAAGCGCGTTGACGCGGATCTTGTCGGGCGCGAGCTCCACCGCCATCGCCTTCGTGATGGTGATCGCGGCTCCCTTGGAGCCGTTGTACCAGACGAGACCGGGCCGCGGCCGAAGCCCCGCGGTCGAGGCCGTATTGATGATGCAGCCGCCGCCTTGCCTGCGGAAAACCGGGACCGTGTGGAGCGCCGAGAGATAGAGCGACTTCACGTTGACGGCGAAGACACGGTCGAAGAGCGCCTCGCTCACCTCGAGCATGGACCCGTTGAGGTGCGTCACGCCTGCGTTGTTCACGACGATGTCGAGCTTGCCGTAGCGGTCGAGCGCGGTGCGCACCAGACGCGCCACGTCCGCGTTGGCGGCGACGTCGGCTTTCACGAAGAGCGCGCTCCCTTGGCCATGGGCCTGCTCGATCTCCGCCGCAACCCGCGCGCCGCCGCGCTCGTCGATGTCGTTCACCGCCACGCGCGCGCCTTCCTCGGCGAAGCGCTTGGCGATGCCCTCGCCAAAGCCTGAGCCGCCGCCGGTGACGATCGCGACCTTGCCTTGAAGCCTCATTGAACTGCTCCCGATTGCGCCCTTCGGCACGCACCTCTTGGGTGCGGCGCCCAGGGTGAGGATCTTCAAGTATCGCACAAAGGTGAGTCCTCACCCCCCGCGCGCTCGCGACCGCGAGCGGTGGCAATCTGTGCATTATTCCAATGCGGTGCGCAGCCGCCCCCGCGCGGGAGAGGCGCGCCGCAGAAACAGCTTCCAATGGGTCAGAAAGTAGGCGATTTTATCACCCAATATGCGGGGGACCCCCCGGAAGCGGGCGGATGTCCACCGGTCATTTGGCGGGAGAGGGACATGGACCGGGCCAATGAGGGGATCGAGGTCAGACAGCAGCCGGCCGACCTCCGGCGCGCCGCCTCAGAGGCGCAACAGGGCAGCGTGGTGGCACTGGTGGACCAGAGCCGGCTCCGGCGCGAGTGCCTGAAACTCGCGCTCGGCGAGCACGAGTCCGCCTGGCGCATCCTCGACCTCGCCTCCGCCGAGGACGTGCTGCGCCTCGCCGAGGGCGGCCAGAAGTTCGACCTCTTGCTGCTGGGCGCCGCGACCGCGGAGCTCGTCGACTTCACGCAGATCGAGATGCTGCGCCAGGCGCTGCCCGAGACGCCGATCGTGGTGGTCGCCGAGAACGACAACCCCCATCGCGCGCGGCTCATCCTCAACGCGGGGACGCGGGGCTTCCTGCCGGCCTCTTTGAGCCTCAAGGTGCTGCTGGGCGCCCTCGACCTGGTGCTCGCGGGCGGCGTCTACGTGCCGTCGTCGCTGATCGACGCGGGCCCGCCCCGCGCGAGCGCCGCGCCCAGCCCCAAGCGCCAGAACGAGCCCTGGTCGGAGCTCACGCGGCGGCAGCGCGACGTGCTCGCCCTGATCGCCCAGGGCAAGTCCAACAAGCTCATCGCCGACGCGCTCACCATGTCGGAGAGCACGGTCAAGGCGCACGTGAAGCAGATCATCAAGCGCCTCCACGTCGCCAACCGCACCCAGGCGGCGCTGCTCGCCACCGGGAGCCTCCCGCCCCAATCCGCCCCGCGCGCCGAGGCCGAGAAGCCGAGCCCGGTGGCGGCGAAGTAGGACCCACCTCTCCGCCCCGTCCTGAGCGCACGACCTCGCGCTGCGAGGGCGTGGGAGTGGGTGCCGACAGCTGACAGCCGCGAGCCGACGGCTTATAGCTAATGCCCAATAGGCCAAAGCCATTGGGAGCGAACGCGATGTCGAATACGACCCTTTTCCCCGTGCCGGAGTCCGTGGCGGCCAATGCCTGGGTCGACGAGGCCGCGTATTTCAAGATGTACGAGGCCTCGCTCGCCGATCCGATCAAGTTCTGGCGCGAGCAGGCGAAGCGGCTCCATTGGATCAAGCCCTTCACCAAGGTGAAGGACTCGAGCTTCACGGGCAACGTACACATCCGCTGGTTCGAGGACGGGGTCCTCAACGCGTCGCAGAACTGCGTCGACCGGCACCTCGCCACCCGCGCCGACCAGACCGCGATCCTCTGGGAGGGCGACAGCCCCAGCGAGCACCGCCACGTCTCCTATGCCGAGCTCCACGAGAACGTCTGCCGGCTCGCGAACGTCCTCAAGAAGCACGGCATCAAGAAGGGCGACCGGGTCACCGTCTATCTGCCGATGATCCCCGAGATCGCCGTCGCGATGCTGGCCTGCGCGCGGATCGGCGCGATTCACTCGGTGGTGTTCGGCGGCTTCTCGCCCGAGAGCCTGGTGGGCCGCATCCAGGACTGCAAGTCGACGGCGCTGATCACCGCCGACGAGGGGCTCCGCGGCGGGCGCAAGGTGCCCTTGAAGGCGAACGCCGACGCGGCGCTCAAGCAATGTCCGGACGTCAAGACCGTGATTGTCGTGCGCCGCACGGGCGGCGCCATCGAGTGGCAGCCGGGCCGCGACCACTGGTACCACGAGGAGCTCGCCGCGGCCGCCAAGACCTGCGCCCCCGAGCCCATGAATGCCGAGGACCCGCTCTTCATCCTCTACACCTCGGGCTCGACCGGAAAGCCCAAGGGCGTGCTGCACACGACGGGCGGCTATCTGCTCTTCGTCTCGATGTCACACCAGTTGATCTTCGACTATCACGACGGCGACATCTTCTGGTGCACGGCGGACGTGGGCTGGGTCACCGGCCACAGCTACATCGTCTATGGCCCGCTCGCGAACGGCGCCACCACGGTGATGTTCGAGGGCGTGCCGAACTATCCCGACGCGTCGCGGTTCTGGCAGGTGGTGGACAAGCACAAGATCAACATCTTCTACACGGCGCCGACGGCGATCCGCGCGCTGATGCGCGAGGGCGCGTCCTACGTCAAGAAGACCCAGCGGAAATCGCTGCGCCTCCTCGGCACGGTGGGCGAGCCGATCAATCCCGAGGCGTGGCTCTGGTATCACCGCGTGGTCGGCGATTCGAAGCTGCCGATCGTGGACACCTGGTGGCAGACCGAGACCGGCGGGATCCTGATCACGCCGCTCCCGGGGGCCACGCCCTTGAAGCCGGGCTCGGCGACGCGGCCGTTCTTCGGCGTGAGGCCGGTGATCGTCGACGGCGAGGGCCGCGAGCTCGAGGGCGCCGCCGAGGGGAACCTCTGCATCGCCGACAGCTGGCCCGGCATGATGCGGACGGTCTATGGCGACCATCAGCGCTTCGTGCAGACCTACTTCTCGACCTTCAAGGGCAAGTACTTCACCGGCGACGGCGCGCGGCGCGACGAGGACGGCTACTACTGGATCACCGGCCGGGTCGACGACGTCATCAACGTGGCGGGCCACCGGCTCGGCACGGCGGAGGTCGAGAGCGCGCTGGTGTCGCACCCCAGGGTCGCCGAGGCCGCGGTGGTGGGCTACCCGCACGACATCAAGGGCCAGGGCATCTACGCCTACGTCACCCTCAAGGCCGGCGAGGAGCCGACGGAGCCGCTCCGCAAGGAGCTGGTGCAATGGGTCCGGAAGGAGATCGGCCCGATCGCCTCGCCCGATCTCATCCAGTGGGCGCCCGCGCTCCCGAAGACGCGGTCGGGAAAAATTATGCGCCGCATCCTGCGCAAGATCGCGGCGAACGAGCAGAGCCAGCTCGGCGACACGAGCACGCTCGCGGACCCGGCGGTGGTGACGGACCTGGTGGATAACCGGATGAACAGGGGGTAGCTCGCAGGTCCATTACCTGGCTTCGTCGTCATGCCCGCTCTTGTCGCGGGCATCCACGTGTCCTTTTTACTCTCCTAGTCGACAAAACGTGGATGGCCGGGACAAGCCCGGCCATGACGATAGTGGAAGTATCGAGCGCGAGTCGGAAACTACGCCGCTGGCTGGGCGCGGCGGTGGCGGTCGGCGGCGCGGCGGCGGCAGGCGTCGGAGAAGGCCTCGAACAGGTTGCAGGCGAAGGGCACCTCGGCGCAGCGGAACTCCGGATGCCACTGCACGCCCACCACGAAGGTCTTGCCGGGGAGGCTCACGCCCTCGATCTGACCGTCGGGCGCCAGCGCCTCGACGACGAGGCCCGGGGCCGCCTGGTCGATGCCCTGCTGGTGCAGTGAGTTCACCATCAGCTCCGTGGTGCCCGCCCACCCTGAAAAACGTCCGCCGGGCGTCAGCGCCACCGGATGGGCGGAATGCGCGTATTTCTGCTCGAGCGTGCCCTCGCGCGGCGCGCGGTGATCGATGCGCCCGGGCACGTGCTGCACCTGCTGGAAGAGCGTGCCGCCGAGCGCCGCGTTCAATTCCTGGATGCCGCGGCAGATCGCGATGATCGGCAGGTCCGCCGCCACCGCCGCGCGAATGAGCGGCAGGGTCACGGCGTCGCGCGCGGGATCGTGGGCGAGCTCCGGCACCTTCTCGGCGCCGTAGTGATGCGGCTCGACGTTGGAGCGGCTTCCCGTCAGCAGCAAGCCGTCGAAGCGCGAGAGGATCTCGTCGGGCGTCAGGTGGTCGCCCAGCGCCGGGATCAGGAACGGCAGCGCGCCGACGCGCTCGGCGGTGATGGCGATGTATTTCTCGGCGACCTGGTGGACGGAGTGATTGCCTTCCGTGCGCACGCAGCAGGGGATCGCCACGGCGGGCCGGGGGAAGGCACCGGTGTCAGTCGGCATGGATTTTCGGATCTCGGTCGAAGGGCAAAGTGCGGGCGCCAGGGGATGGTTGGGATCGGCGCCACGATGCGGCAAGATCAGGCGCGATGCAAGAATTGGCGGCCCCTCTTCTCGCCTACAAGGGCATAGCTGTGTTGCTCTGGCTCGCGGCCTTGTTCGCGGCCGAACGGTTAATGCCGGCGGCACCCTACCCCGATGCTGCGCCGCCGAAGGGCCTGCGGCTCCTGGGAAATGGCGTGCTCTGGGGGATTAACGCGGGGTTATCCGTCGCCGTGGTGGTGCCGGTGACGGCCTGGGCCGCCTCTGTTGCGCCACAATGGCGGCCGCTCTGGTGGTCGGGGTGGAGCGGCCTCGCGCTCGACCTCCTGATCCTCGACGGGCTCATCTACTGGTGGCACCGCGCCAACCACCGCGTGCCCTTCCTCTGGCGCTTCCACGGCGTGCACCACCTCGACCGCACGCTCGACAGCACGAGCGCGCTGCGCTTCCACTTCGGCGAGGTAGCGCTCTCGGCGGCGGCGCGAGCGGTGGTGATCCTCATGCTCGCGATCCCGCTCGCCTCGGTGCTCGTGTTCGAGACGCTGGTGCTCATCGCCGCGATCTTCCATCACTCGAACCTGCGGCTCCCGGAAGATTTCGAGCGCGCGCTCAGCCTCGTGATCGTGACGCCCTCCATCCACTGGGTGCATCACCACCGCGTCCGCGCGGACACGGACTCGAACTACGCGACCGTGCTGAGCCTCTGGGATCCGCTCTTCCGCTCGCGCTCGCGCGCGCGGCGTACCCCCGACCTCGAGATCGGCGTCGAGGGCCGCGAGGAATTACCGGTGCTGGGGCTGGTGGCGGCGCCGTTTCGGTGAGCTGTTGGCTCTCAGCTGTCAGCCATCAGCCTCTGATCCCGTTCTCTCCTCGTCCTGAGCGCATGCCGGAGCGGAGCGAGGGCATGTGTCGAAGGACATGCGGGCAGCCCCCGACCCTTCGACACGGGCCTTTGGCCCGCGCTCAGGGTGAGGGGAGTTGAATGGAGCTAGCTGAGAGCTGATAGCTGATAGCTGACAGCTTTCAGCGAACCGAGCCGCGTCCTCCCGACCCGCCGCTCGGGCGCGGGTCGGTCCAGTAGAAGAGCTTCTCGTCGACCGCGGCGCCGTAGTGCGGGTCGTTGAGCGCCACCGTCACCTGCTTCTGCTGGGGATCGACGATGGTCCATTGCCGGAGCTGCAGCGGCTTGTCGTCGAGCACCAGCGTCGCGGAGCCCTGGCCCGGCTCGCTCGTCTGCACCATGGTGAGGCGGATGGCACCCGGCTTGTGCTCGAAGCGCGTCAGCGTTACGTCGCCCGAGAGCGCGATCTGGTCGCGCAGCAAAAAGCCCGCGGGAGTGTCCTCGACGCGGAGTTCCGAGACCTGCTGCAGCTCCTTGTCGTAATAGAAAATGTTCTTGCCGTTCGCGACCAGCAGCACCGGCACCGGCGGGTCGTACTCGAAGCGCATGCGCCCGGGTCGCGCGAGCCAGAGCTGGCCGGTCGCCGTGCTGCCCTCGCCCGAGACCTGCTCGAAGCGCGAGGCGAGCGTGCGGATGCCGTTCAGATAGGCCTGCGCGCGGTCCACGTCGGCCTTCTGGTCGGCGCTGAGCGCCACGGGTTTGGGCGGTGCGGCCGCAGAGGCGCGCGTGAGCGGCATCAGGCTCGAGGCGAGGGCGAGGGCAAAAAGGCGGCGGCGAGAGATCATGGGCGCGGGTCGGGTGGTTCCGGGAACCGCTCTTGCTGCCACCGGATTGGGGCGGCAACAAGGCTACCCATTCTCGTCGGGCGAGCGCGGCGGCTCCTCCGGGAATTGGGGACGGCCCTCGGGGATCACAACCCCCGGCAGCTTGCGAGAGACCCAGATGTGCGTGGCATTTCCGAGATGGACGCCGCCATCGATGGAGCCGCCCTTGACCGAGATGGTCGGGCGCTTGGGCTCCCCCTCGTGCCAGAGCCGCGAGCCGCATTGCGGGCAGAAGACACAGCGGAGGCGCCCGCCGCTGTCGGTGCCGCGGGTCCAGGATTTGGTGGCACCCTGCGTGACGCGGAAATCGCCGGATCGAACGGTGACGGAAATCCCGAAGGCCGAGGCCGACTGCTTCCGGCATTCCCGGCAGTGGCAGACATAGGTCGTGAGCGGCGCACCCGTAATCTCGTACCGCACCGCGCCGCATTGGCAGCCGCCGCTGAGATGGCTCATCGGGAGAGCTCCTTCGCGCTACTGGCGCGCGACCGAGATGCCGCGCGCCTTCAGCGCCTCCTGCACGCTGTCGGGGCCCACGAGGTGCCCGGCGCCCACGGCGAGGAAGGTAGTGCCCTGGCCCGATTTGAGCCACCCCGCGATCTTCGCCGCCCAGGCCTTGTTGCGGTTCACGATCAGGATCGCGTAGAGGTCCGGGTATTTCTCGGCGTCGTCCTGGTTCATGTCCTTGTCAATGGCGGCGAGGTCGGCGCTCTCCCAGGCCGCCATGATCTCCTCGACCACGGCGGTGCCGCCGGCGACCTCGTCGAGCATCGCGCGCAGCATGTCGACCTGTCGCGCCTGCGGCAGGTCAGCGAAGAAATGCATCTGCTGCTCGGCGGTTTCGAGGCCGTGAACGGGCTTGCCCGCTGCCGCGGCCTTCGCCTTCAGCACATTGTCGACGCCCTTCTCGGGATCATAGCCGGCCTTGACGATGGGGAGCGCCGCGAGCGTCAGCGCCGCGAGCCACGGCCGCATGGGCTCGAGCGCCTGCTCGCCCGCGAGGCCCGCGGACTTGGCGGCGGCGTCGAGGCGCGGCAGGTCGGCGGCCGGGACCTTGCTCGAGAGCGGATGCGCGCGGTCGATGCCGAGCGCCGCCACGATCGGCTGCATGGTCTTGGGATCGGCGTCGGTTGCCTCGAGCCAAAGCTCCCGGCTCTCGGCGAAGGCTTTTTCTATTTTCGGCGTCTCCCATTTCATCTCGGGCTTGAGCGCGTGGACGGTGCCGAAGAGATAGACCGTGGCATTGCCCTGCTTCGCCACCCAGAGCGCGGGCTCCGCCCACGCCGGCGCGGCGAAGAGCGAAAAGCATAAAGCCAACCACAGAGGCAGTGAGGCAGTAAGAGATCGCGTTTGCGGCAAAGTCGCAGAATCCTTCTTGGCATGTGGCGGCTCCACCGCGTTGCGGTCTCTCACTGCCTCACCGCCTCTGTGGTGAAATTCCAGACCTATTCGATGTTGCGCGCGAGCACCTCGCGCTTGCCGACGTGGTTCGCGGTGCTCACCACGCCCTCCTGCTCCATGCGCTCGACGATGCGGGCGGCGCGGTTGTAGCCGATCTGCAGATGGCGCTGGATGAAGGAGGTCGAGCATTTGCGCTCGCGGCAGACCAGGGCCACCGCCTGGTCGTAGAGCTGGTCGCCGGAGCCTTCGCCCTCAGCCGCCTCGAAGCCCGTGGGCGCGTCATCGGAATCCTCGGTCACGTCCTCGACATAGACGGGCTCGCCGCCGCGGTCCTTGAGGAAGCGCACTACCGCCTCGACCTCCTCGTCGCTGACGAACGGCCCGTGGACGCGCGTGATGCGGCCGCCGCCCGCCATGAAGAGCATGTCGCCGCGGCCCAGGAGCTGCTCGGCGCCGCTCTCGCCCAGGATGGTGCGGCTGTCGATCTTGGAGGTCACCTGGAAGCTGATCCGGGTCGGGAAGTTCGCCTTGATGGTGCCGGTGATCACGTCGACCGAGGGCCGCTGCGTCGCCATGACCAGGTGGATGCCGGCGGCGCGCGCCATCTGCGCCAGGCGCTGCACGGCGATCTCGATGTCCTTGCCCGCGACCAGCATGAGGTCCGCCATCTCGTCCACCACCACGATGACGACCGGCAGCGGCGTCATGTCGAGCGGCTGCTCCTCGAAGACCGGCTGGCCGGTCTCAGGGTCGAAGCCGGTCTGCACCTTGCGCATGAGGGTCTCGCCCTTGGCTTGCGCATCGCGGAGCCGCGCGTTGTAGCCCTCGATGTTGCGCACCCCGAGCTTCGACATCGACCGATAACGGTTCTCCATCTCCTTGACGGTCCACTTGAGCGCGACCACTGCCTTCCTCGGGTCCGTCACCACCGGCGCCAAGAGGTGCGGGATGCCGTC
>DATFRA010000220.1:0-2393 GCA_035263705.1 Allostellaceae bacterium | reverse complement strand
CTGGGGCAAGACAGCGGCGTTCTCTATCTCGACCGCGGATGGGGCTCGATCGTCCAGAGGCTTGCCGCGCGCGCAGCACAGCTAGGGGCGCGCATCGCCGCGGGCTGCGCCGCTCAAGCGGTGGAGCATGACCGCACCGGTTTTCGCGTCACCCTCGCCGGCGGCCGGCGGCTTTCGTGCAGCGCGGTGGTGATGGCGGTGTCACCGGCTGCGTGCTGCTCGCTCTTGCCGGCCGGCGCCGCGCCCCACCTGCGCGACTTCGCCGAGCGCGCGGTGCCGGTGAGAGCGGCCTGCCTCGACCTAGCGCTGCGCTCGCTTCCGCGGCCCTCGCGCCTCTTCGCGCTGGGCGTCGACCGGCCGCTCTACTTCTCGGTGCACTCTAGTGTGACGCATCTGGCGCCGGCCGGGGGCGCGCTGGTGCACGCGATGAAGTACCTTGCACGTTCGCACGCGCTCGACGGCGAAGCGGCGCGCGAGTTGGAGGCGCTGGTGGACCGGATGCAGCCCGGCTGGCGCGAAGTGGTTGTGGAGCGGCGTTATCTGCCGCGCCTGACGGTGTCGCACGCGCTGGTGCGCGCGGACGAGGGCGGTCTCGCCGGCCGTCCGCCTGCACTGGTCGAGGACCTGCCCGGCGTGGCCCTCGCCGGAGACTGGGTAGGCCCAATAGGCTTGCTGGCCGACGCAAGCTGCGCCAGCGGCCGCGTTGCCGCCGAAGCACTCTTACCGATGCTCGCCTCAAGGCGCGAGGCGGCCGCGTGAGCGATGCGCCGCCGCTCGGGGTGCAGCTCGAGGCCTCCCGCGCCTACCTGTGGGCGCTGGCCTACCGGCTTACCGGCTGCGCGGCGGACGCGGACGAGATCACCCAGGAGACGCTCGCTCGCGCGCTCGAGGGTCCCCCCTCGGGCAAGCTGCGCCACTGGTTGACGCGCGTGGCGGTGAACCTCGGGCGCGATGAGCTGCGGCGGCGGCGGCGCGGCTACGTGGGCGAGTGGCTGCCCTCGCCGGTGCCGGCCGACGAGCCGCCGTCTCTCGAGCCGATCGAGCTGCATCCGGGCGCAGAAGCGCGCTACTCGCTCCTGGAGTCGGCCTCGGTCGCATTCCTCGTGGCACTGGAGGCGCTCACGCCTGCCCAGCGCGCGGTGCTGCTTTTGCGCGACGTGTTCGAGATGTCGGTGAGCGAGGTGTCTCGCTCCCTGGGCCTGAGCGAGGGAAACGTCAAAGTCATCCACCACCGCGCGCGGGCGCTGATGGCTCGCTACGACGGCGAGCGGCAGCCGATCGACGCCGGATTGCGAGAGCGAACCCGCGCGGTCATGGAGTCGTTCCTGACCGCTCTGGCGACGGGCGACGCCGCGGCCGCCGCGCGCCTTCTCGCGTCAAGCGCGCGCGCGCAGAGCGACGGCGGCGGCGAATTCGTGGCGGCCCTGCTGCCGATCAACGGCCGCGAGCGGGTGCTGCGCTTCCTGCTCGGCATCTCGCGCAAGACGCCGGTGGCCGGCTACGAAGTGCGCGAGCTCAACGGGCTGCCCGCGCTGGTGGCCGAGGTCGAGCAACGCCCGGCCCGCTGGGCGCCGCGCTTCGTGATGTGGACCGAGCTGGACGGGAAAGGCCGCATTGCCTGGGTCCGCCTGGTACTAGCCACCCGCAAGCTGACGCATGTCGCCCCGCTTGTCTCTGCGAGCGAAGGGAGGTTGGTGGGCAGATGAGAAACGTGCATGCGCGAGAAATGGATGGGCCGATCGATCTGGTGCGGCCGTGGATTGAGGCCAGCTGGACAGGTACCCCCAGGGACCCTTTCCCCCGCGACGTCTTGAAGAGCTGGCGAAAGAATCCACCGGATGTCGACCCACTCGCGCTCATCCCCAATGTGACGCGCATCGGACACGGGACTTTTTCGTTTCGGTTTGAATCCTGGAACGGAGAACGCTGGCGCGTGCGCGTGGAGAACAAAGACTTTCAAGGGTGGCACGGTTTTGATTTACAGGCCACGCCGATCGGGTGCCGCGTGACCCATACCCTCGAGCTTACGCTTTCAACCAAGGGAGGCGTTCTTTGGCGCGCATTCATCGCGCCGATACATGACTGGTGTGTCGAGGCGATACTGGACCGGATCGAGGAGGCTGTCCGCACCGGTGAGATGCCGACCGTCACCCGGCGAAAGATGCCCTGGCCGGCGGCTGCATCTTTCGCCCTCCTGAGTCAGGCGGCGCGAGCGCGGTTCGCGCGACGTTGAGCCTATCGCCGCAATCGCCTAGGGTGCGCGCCCGTGGAAATCGGATCCAAGGGCCTGAACTTACGCCAGTCGCTGCCAGGCCTCGTCACCAGCGTGGCGAATCAGCTCCGGGCTTACATTCGCGACGAAGTCCCCGAGATTCCGCCGAAAGAAAAAATCG
>DATFRA010000219.1:0-9709 GCA_035263705.1 Allostellaceae bacterium | reverse complement strand
CGGGTAGAGCAGCGCGTCGACCGCGCTCAGGATCAGGTGATGGGGATCGGCGGAGTTGAGCAGGTCGGCGACGAGCTTGAGGTCGCCCGCGCTCTGCTTGACGCCGATCACGCCGGGCACCTCGCGCATGATCCGCACCAGGAGCGCCGGCGAGAGATAGGACCAGGGCACCACGTTGTAGATGATGAGGGGCATGCCGGTCTCCTCCGTCACCGCGCGGAAGTGCTTCAGCATCGCCTCGTCGTCGGGGCGGAAGAGATAGTGCACCGGCGTCACCTGGAGTGCCGCGACCTCGAGGTCACGCACCATGCGCGCGCGGCGGATCGCGTCGCGGGTGCTGTCGACGATGATGCCGGCGATCACGGGGACGCGGCCCTTCACCGCCTCCACCGTCGCGGCGACGAGATCGCGGAATTCCTCGGCTTCGAGCGTGTGCCCCTCGCCCGTGCTGCCGCCGGCCGCGAGCCCGTGCACCCCCTGCCCCACGAGCCAGTCCACCTGACCCTTGACGAGAGGGAGCTCGAGCTCGCCGTCGGCGCCGAAGGGCGTTGTCATCGGGGGAATGATGCCGTGGAGGGTCATGGGGCGGGGCCTTTCGGTCAGTGCGCCTTTAGAGAGTACAGCATGCGCAGCCCACCCTCACCCTCCCATCGCCTGGCGGCCACGGGTCCCCCCTCTCCCACTGCGTGGGCGAGGGGTAATCAATCGTACTTCGCAGCAACTGACCCCTCGCCCGTGAAACGGGAGAGGGAGGGACCCAGCGCGTCAGCGATGGGAGGGTGAGGGTTACGACGCTTTGCGGCGCTTGCGGCTCTTGCTGGGCGTCTCTTCCACGTCCTCGCGGCGCGCGGCAGCGGCGGCTTTCCGGCCGCCGCCGGCGACGGGCAGGAGGATGCTCGGCTGGCGGCGGTCCTGCTGCTTGGCGCGCTTGGGCTTGGCGGCGCCGGCGGGCTCGGGCTCGACGCCCTTCGACGCCAGACTCTTCTTGAGCGCCGCCATGAGGTCGATGACGTTGCTCGGCTCCTCCGCGGTCGGACGCTTCTCGCGCGGCAGGCCCTTCACCTTCGCCTCGATCAGCTCCTTGAGCGCGTCCTGATAACGGTCGCGAAACTTCCCCGGCTCCCACTTGCCCTTGAGGCGGTCCAGGATCTCCTCGGCCATGCGGATCATCTCGCCGTCGAGCTTGTCCTTGGGCAGATCGAACTCCGCGCCGCGCACCTCTTCGGCGGTGCGCAGGAGCGACATCATTAGGCCCTCCTCATGGGGCTCGACCATGACGGGATGCTCGCGCGAGGTCAGCACGATGCTGCCGATGCCGACCTTCTTGCGGTTGCGCAGCGCCTGCGAGATCACGCGGTAGGCGTCGACGCCGGTCTTGCCCTCGGGATAGACGTAGTATTGCGTCTCCACGAAGAGATCGTTCACCGATGCTCGGTCCACGAAGGATGTGAGATCGAGGATGCGCGTGGACTCGATCTGGAGCGCGTCGAGGTCCTCCTTGTCGAGGACGACGTACTGCCCCTTCTCGTACTGATAGCCCTTCACGATGTCGGCGCGCTCGACGGGCTCGCCGGTCTCGGCGTCGACCGGCTTCAGCGAGATGCGGTTGCCGGTCTTCGGATTGATCTGATTGAGCCGGATGCGATCGGACTCGCTCGTGGCAGGCGCCAGCGCGATCGGACAGGTGACCAGCGACACCCTCAAGTGACCGGACCAGCTGGGGCGGGACATGACGGTCTCTCCTTCGAATTCCAGGTCAATAAATGCTCGGAAGTGCCCGAAAGTCAACGAGTCGCCCGATTCTTCGGCGCACGCTCCGGGCTTAGCAGAATATGGTTAACTCGCTCTTAAAGTGCGCCGATCGTCGGACGATCCCAACCTATTGGGGCTCGACCTTCATGCGGGCACTAGGCTCGCGCTTGAGACGCGGCTGAAGCGGCTTTTGCGGAAGCCGGACCTATATCAGACTCAGGGGCGAGGCCAAGCCCGTCGATCACGCCGGAGGAAATGCCATGACCATTCGGAACCCGGTTGAGTGGGGAGTGGACCAGGTGCGGCTTGCAAGTCAGGCCGTCGGCGGCCAGCACGTGGATGGAACCGCGGCCGTCAGACTGACGGTGCCGTTGCCGGTCCGGCGGATCGCCGCGGGCGATCTCAAGGACGCTCTCGCCAAGGGGCTGCAGGATTTCGCGGCTTGCCGCACGGACGCGATGTTCGTCTGCGTGGTTTATCCGCTGATGGGTCTGGTGCTGGCGCGGTTCGTATCGGGCTACGATTTCTTGCCCCTGCTCTTCCCGCTCGCCTCGGGCTTCGCGCTGGTCGGCCCCTTCGCGGCGATCGGCCTCTACGAGATGAGCCGCCGGCGCGAGCAGAGCGCGGAGATCTCCTGGCCGGATGCTTTCGGCGTGCTGCGCTCGCGATCGATCGGCGCCATCCTCGCGCTCGGCCTGCTGCTGACGGCGATCTTCCTCGTCTGGATGATTGCGGCCTGGCAGATCTATGCGCTCACCCTCGGGCCCGAGCCGCCCGCCTCGGTCTCGGGTTTCGTGCGCGACATCCTCACGACCGGCGCGGGCTGGGCGATGATCATCCTGGGCATCGGCGCGGGGTTTCTCTTCGCCTGTCTCTCTTTTGCGATCAGTGTGGTCTCGTTCCCGCTGATGGTCGACCGCGACGCCACGCTCGGCGCCGCGATCGGCACCTCGCTCCGCGCGATTGCTGCGAACCCAGGTCCGATGGCGCTCTGGGGCTTGATCGTCGCGTGCGGTTTGGTGTTGGGGTCGATCCCCGTGCTGCTCGGCCTCATCGTGGTCTTGCCGGTGCTCGGCCACGCGACCTGGCACCTCTATCGCCGCCTGGTGCCGTAGCGCCGACCGCTTCAGGCTATCCCTCATCGCCAGCGGAACACCCGCCGCGGGGGCCCCGCGCAATTTCCCTCCGGCGGCATTATGTTATAGGCTGAGCCCGCGACGCTCCGAAAAACCACAAGCGATTTCAGGACTTTGCCAGGAATGCTCGACCCCTTCGGCCGGACCATCACGTATCTCCGGGTGTCGGTCACCGACCGCTGCGACTTCCGCTGCGTCTATTGCATGGCGGAGGACATGACCTTCCTGCCGAAGGCGGAGATCCTGAGCCTGGAGGAGCTCGACCGCGTCTGCAGCGCCTTCGTGCGGCTCGGCGTGCGGAAGCTGCGCCTCACCGGTGGCGAGCCGCTGGTGCGCAAGAACGTGATGAGCTTGTTCCGCGCGCTCGGCCGGCATCTCGAGACCGGCGCGCTCGACGAGCTCACGCTCACCACCAATGGGAGCCAGCTCCCGCGCTATGCGGAAGACCTCCGCGCGGTGGGTGTGCGCCGCGTCAATGTCTCGATCGACACGCTCGACCCCGTGAAATTCACGGCGATCACCCGCTGGGGCAAACTCGAGCAGGTGATGGAGGGACTCGCCGCCGCGAAGCGCGCGGGCCTCGCGATCAAGATCAATGCGGTAGCACTCAAGGGCGTCAACGACAGCGAGTTCCACGACCTCGTCCGCTGGTGCGGCGATGAAGGCCACGACCTCACCTTCATCGAGGTGATGCCGATGGGCGAACTCGGCGAAGGGGCGCGGCTCGAGCAGTACCTGCCGCTCTCCATGGTGCGCGCGGAGCTCAACAAGCGCTGGACCCTCGAGGAGCTCGATTACCGCACCGGCGGACCCGCGCGCTACTACCGGGTGCGCGAGACCGGCGGCCGTCTCGGCATGATCACGCCGCTCACGCATAATTTCTGCGAGAGCTGCAACCGCGTGCGCCTCACCTGCACGGGCACGCTCTATATGTGCTTGGGCCAGCGCGACGCCGCGGACCTGCGCAAGCCCGTGCGCGCGTCCGAGAGCGACGGGCTCCTCGAGGCCGCGATCCACGAGGCGATCTCCCGGAAGCCCAAGGGCCATGACTTCGTGATCGACCGCCGGCACAAGGCGCCCGCGGTCGAGCGTCATATGAACGTGACCGGCGGCTGACGCGCCGGTCAGGAGCCGCTCCTTGCCCTTCTCCAGCCGACCTCCCGAGAGGATCGCCTTCCTCGCGAGCGATCACGATGCCGCGCAGGCGGCGCTGGCGGAGCTCACCCGCAGCTACGGCAATGCCGCGCCGGACAAGGCCGAGGTGATCGTGCCGCTGGGCGGCGACGGCTTCATGCTGGAAACGCTGCACCGGTTCCTGGACCTGCGTATCCCGATTTACGGCGTGCACCGCGGCAGTGTGGGCTTTCTCATGAACACCTACGAGCCCTCGGACCTGCCGGCTCGGCTCGCGCGCGCGCAGAGTGTTACGCTCAATCCGCTGGAGATGCTGGCTCGTGATCATCGTGGCAAGGAGCACCGCGCCATCGCCTTCAACGAGGTCTCTCTGCTGCGCCAGGGCCGCCAGGCCGCGAAGCTCCGCGTCAGCGTCGACGGCGTGGTGCGCGTCGATGAGCTCATGTGCGACGGCATTCTGGTGGCGACCCCCGTGGGATCCACCGCCTACAACCTTTCGGCGCACGGGCCGATCATTCCGCTCGGCGCCGACATCCTGGCGCTGACGCCGATCACGGCGTTCCGCCCGCGGCGCTGGCGCGGCGCGCTCCTGCCGCGCACCGCCACCGTGCGGCTCGAGACCCTCGAGACTGAAAAGCGCGCGGTGAGCGCCACCGCCGACTTCACGGAGGTGCGCGACGTCGTCGAGGTCGCCGTCAAGGAAACCCGTGCCGTCTCGCAAACGGTGCTCTTCGACCCCGAGCACAACCTCGAGGAACGCATCCTGAAGGAGCAGTTCCAGGCCTGACGGTCTACTCAGGTCCACCTGTCTATTCTCGTCATGGCCGGGCTTGTCCTGGCTTGTCCCGGCCATGACGGTAATGGAGGTCGGTGTCCCTGCCGGCTAGACCACCCGCTCCCGCGCGAATCGCGCGAGCGCCGCCACCAGCGCGTCGAGGTCGGCCTTGAGCTTCGCAAAATTCGCGTTTCGCTCGAAGCTCTCTTCGTCCATGTAGAGCTTGCGGTTGACCTCGATCTGGAGGCTGTGCCGGTTCTGCTTTGGGCGGCCGTGGCGGCGGACGAGCTCGACGCCTTTGTAGGGATCGTTGATGCGGACGTCGTAGCCGCGCTTTCCGAGGAACTTCTCGACGAATCGCGTGAGCTCCGGCGCGCAGGTGGTGCCGTCGCGGTCGCCGAGCACGAAGTCGGCGCGCGCGACCCCGGGCCCCTCCGCCGCCATGCCGTTGCTGACGCTCTTCATCGAGTGGCAATTGACGTGCCAGACGCCGCCGAAGCGCGCATGGAGGCGGTCGGCGGCGGTCTGCAGCTCCGCGTGATAGGGGTGGTAGTAGCGGTCGATCCGCGCCTGCACCTCGGCGACGCCGAGCTTGCGCGAATAGACCGGCAGCTTCGGCACCGCGAGGCGGCGGATCAGGCCAATGCCGAGCTTGGTCTTGACGCCGGGGTTGAGTGGATGCGGCCAGGGTTCCGCGAGCAGCGCCTGGTCGATGTCGGCGATGTGCCGGTTGGCGTCGATGTAGCTGCGCGGGAAGAGCGCGCCAATCAGCGTGGCGCCGTGCGCGGGCGCCGCGGCATAGAGCTCGTGAACATAGGTGTCCTCGGCCGTGCGCAGCACGGCGCGCGGACAGGTGTGATCGAAATCCTCGGGATAATCCGTGCCGCTGTGCGGGCTGTCGAACACCAGCGGCACCTCGCCCTCCCTCGGAGCGGTGCGGAAGAGGACGCCGGTGATCATATGCGAAGTACTCATGCGGCTCCGTCGTTGAGGTGGCAGGCGGAGAGGCGCCCGGGCGCGATCTCCCGGAGCGCTGGTGATTCGCGGCGGCAGCGCTCCATGGCATGCGGACAGCGCGGATGAAAATGACATCCCGCGGGTGGGTCAAGGGGCGAGGGAATCTCTCCCTTGACCGGCGTGAAGCTGCGTTTGCGCTGGTCGAGGCGCGGGACCTCCGCGAGGAGCGCCTGGGTGTAGGGGTGATTGGGCCTTCGGAACAGCGCTTCGGTCTGGGCGCTCTCGACGATGCGGCCCAAGTACATGATCAGGATCCGGTCGGCGATGTGCTCGACCACGCCGAGGTCGTGGCTGATGAAGAGATAAGCGAGACCGAGCTCCTCGCGGAGCGCGATGAACAGGTTGATGATCTGCGCCTGGATCGAGACGTCGAGCGCCGCCACCGGCTCGTCGCAGACCACGAACTCCGGCTTCACCGCCAGCGCGCGGGCGATGCCAAGGCGCTGGCGCTGCCCGCCCGAGAACTGGTGCGGATAGCGCCGCTTGTAGAGGGGATCGAGCCCGACCCGTCGCAGGAGGTCGTCGAGGAAGGGATCGAGCGCCTCGCGCGGCACGAGGCCGTGGACGCGGGGCGCTTCGCCCACGATCTCGCGCACGCGAAGCCGCGGATTGAGCGAGGCGAAGGGGTCCTGAAAAATCATTTGCGCGGCGAGCTGCGACTTGCGCCGCGCCTCGCGCGAGAGGGTCGCGCGGTCGGCGCCCTTCAGCAGAACCGCGCCGTCGCTGGGCTCGTAGAGTCCCACCACGATGCGGCCAAGCGTGGACTTGCCGCAGCCGGATTCTCCGACGAGGCCTACGACCTCGCGCGGAAATACCTGAAGATCGACACGGTCGACAGCGTGGACCACGGGCGCATGAACGGCGGCACCGAGGTGCCGCGCGAGCTTCTCCGCGAGATCGAGCGGCTTGGTGAAGCGCTTGGAGACCTGACGAAGCTCGACCAGCGGCGCGGCAGCGGTCACGGCCGCGCCTCCATCAGCGGATGAACGCAACGCGCGAGATGATCCGGCAGCAACGCCTCCAGGGCGGGCATGTTGGCGCAGCTGGAATCCGCGCGCGGGCAGCGGGTGCGAAAGCTGCAGCCGTCCGGGAGCCGCAGGGGCGAAGGCGCCATGCCGGGAATCTGCGGCAGTCTCGCGCCGCGCCGCGTGCGACTGGGCACGGAGCCGAGGAGGCCTAGCGTGTAGGGATGGAGCGGTCGATCGAGCACGTCATCGACCGGGCCCTGCTCGACGATCCGGCCCGCGTACATGACCGCGACCGCATCCGCGAGGCCGCCCACCACCGCGAGATCGTGCGTGATCCAGATCAGCGCCGTGCCGCTCTCGCGGCAAAGTTTCTGCACCTCGTGGAGGATCTGCGCCTGGATCGTGACGTCGAGCGCCGTGGTGGGCTCGTCCGCGATCAGGAGCGCGGGGCGATTGAGCAGCGCGATCGCGATCGCGACGCGCTGACGCATGCCGCCGGAGAACTGGTGCGGATAGGCCGCGAGCCGCTGCTCGGCGTCGGGAATGCCGGTCTGCGCGAGCGCGTCGCGGGCACGGGCGCGGGCCTGCGTCTGGGTCACGTCGGGGTGATGCGCGCGGATCGCCTCGGTCATCTGCGTCTCGATGCGCAGGACCGGGTTCAGCGTCATGAGCGGATCCTGAAAGATCATGGCGATGCGCTCGCCCCTCAGCGCGCGGAGGCGCTCCTCGGCCAGCGTCGTGAGATCCTCGCCCTCGAACAGGATCCGGCCGCCGACGATCTTCCCGGGCGGATCGACCAGGCCCATGATCGAGAAGCCCGTCACCGACTTGCCGCAGCCGGATTCGCCCACCAGGCCCAAGACCTCGCCGCGATTGACGGCGAGGCTCACGCCGTCGACCGCCTTGACCACGCCCGCGCGCGTGAGGAAATGCGTGCGAAGCTCCTCGACCGAGAGCAGCGGCGCGGCGGCGCTCATGTCTGCAGCCTTGGGTTCAGCACGTCGCGCAGCCGGTCCCCCACCAGGTTGATCGCCATAATCGTGATCAGGAGCGCCACGCCCGGGAACAGGCTGATCCAGTATTTGCCGGACATCATGTACTCGAAGCCGTTGGCGATCAGCAGGCCGAGCGAGGGCTCCGTGATGGGGAGGCCGATGCCGAGGAAGGAGAGCGTGGCCTCCAGTGCGATCGCGTGCGCCACCTGCACTGTCAGCACGACGATCAGCGGCGGCAGGCAATTCGGCAGTAGGTGATGCAGCATGATCCGCACGTCGGAGAGCGCGAGGCAGCGCGCGGCCTCGACATATTCCTTGCGCCGCTCCACCAGCGCCGAGCCGCGGACGGTGCGGGCGAAATAAGCCCACTGCACCACCACCAGCGCCAAGATGATTTTCCCCACGCCGTGGCCCAGGAGCGCCAGCAAGATCAGCGCCACCAGGATCGCCGGGAATGAGAGCTGAAGGTCGACGAGGCGCATGATCAAGCTCTCGACGCGGCCCCCGATATAGGCCGCGATCAATCCGAGCGTGGTGCCGATCGCGAGCGCCGTGCCGGCGCTGAGCGCGCCCACCGCCAAGCTGGTGCGGAGCCCATAGAAGATCGCGGAGAGCATGTCGCGCCCCTGGTCGTCCGTGCCGAGCCAATAGGTGATCGCGCGGTCGGCGGAGGCTGAGCCCGGCGGGAGGCGGCCATCAAGGAGGTCGAGCGCGGCGAGATCGTAGGGGTTCTGCGGGGAGATCCAGGGCGCAAAAATCGCGATGAGCAGGATCGCCGCCAGTATGACGAGGCCGCCGAGCGCGAGCCTCGAGGCGAAGAACTCCTGGAGGAAGCGCCGGAGCGGCGTCTCCTCGGCGACACCGCCGGCGAGGCGGGTTCCGTCCGTGAGCGCGGTCATGCCCGGGCCTCACCCTCGCCCAGTCGCACGCGCGGATCGAGCGCGGAATACAGGATGTCGACCAGCAGATTGATCAGGATCACCAGGAACACCGTCATCATCAGGTACGCCACGATCACGGGCCGGTCGAGCACGGTGATGGAGGAGATGATGAGTCGGCCGATGCCGGGCCAGGCGAAGATCGTCTCGGTCACCACCGAGAAGGCGATGACGGCACCGGTCTCGAGGCCGAGCACGGTGACGACGGGTATCAAAATGTTCCCGAGCACGTGGACCAGGATCACGCGGCGGGGTCGCAGGCCCTTGGCGCGCGCGAACTTGACGTAGTCCATATGCACGACCTCGCGCGTGCCTGAGGCCGCGAGCCTGATCACCAGGGCGATGCGCGAGAGCGACAGGTTCACCGCCGGCAGGATCAGGTGCTTGAGCCCATCCCAGGTGAGGAAGCTCACCTCGACGCCGAGCACGCTCACGGTGGCACCGCGGCCGCTCGAGGGGAGCCAGCCCAGCTCCACCGCAAACACCATCATCAGCATAATGCCGACCCAGAAGGTCGGCAGGCTGAAGCCCAGGATAGAGCCCACGCCGATCGCGCGCGCGAACCCGGTCTCGGGCTTGAGGCCGGCATAGAGGCCCAGCGGCAAGCCCAGCACTACCGCCAGCATCATGGCGGAAAACGCGAGCTCGAGGGTCGCCGGCAAGCGCTCGACGATGAGCCGCAGCGACGGCTCGTTGAAGACGAAAGAATTGCCGAGACGGCCGTGAAGCGCATTCCCCAGGAAGACCAGGTATTGCTGCCAGAGCGGCTTGTCGAGGCCCAGCGCCGCAGTAGCGCGCGCGATCTCCGCCTGGTCCGCCTGCGGGCTCACGAGTATGTCGACGGGATTGCCGTTGGCGAACACGCCCAGGAACACCAGCGCCGACATCACCACCAGCACTAGGGCGCTCTGCATGAGTCGGCGGAGGATGAAGACGGTCATCGGGACTTTGGGGGTTGTCCCACTACTTCTTCACCGGATGGATATCGAAGGCC
>DATFRA010000218.1:0-3101 GCA_035263705.1 Allostellaceae bacterium | reverse complement strand
TCGGGGCGCACGAGCAGAACGATCACCATCATCGACAGGGCCACCGCGCCCTTGAGGAACGCGCCCTGCGGCAGCGCGAAGACCGTGATCGCCTCGACGTAGCCGATGACCAGCGCGCCGATCACGCTGCCCTGGATACTGCCGAGCCCGCCCAGCACGACGGTGGAGAGCACGGTGACGAGCGGCGCTAGCCACATGAACGGATCGACGACGAAGACCGGGGCCACCGACACGCCGGCGACGGCCGCGAGCGCGACGGAGATGCCGACGGTGGCCATTGCCACGCGGTTGACGTTCATGCCCATCAGATTCGCCACCTCGAGATCGTTGGCGGTAGCGCGGACGGCGAGGCCGAAGCGCGTGCGGTAGAGCAGGACCCAGGTGCAGGCCAGCATGACCCCGGCGATGATAAGGATGAGCAGCCGCTGCTTGGGAATGGCGATGCCGAACAGGTGGGCGACCCCGTCGATCGCCGAGGGGATGCCGAGATAGCTTCCCCCGAAGATTCGCAGCGCCGTCTCCTGGAAGATGAGCGCCAGCGCGATGGTAGCGATCAGCACCGCTGCCTCGTGCTGGCGGACCGGCTCGATCACCAGCCGGTAGCAGATGACCGAGAGCAGCGTGACCGACGCGACGGCCAACGCCCCCGAGAGCGGCACTCCCAGCCCGCCCTGCACCAACAGCGCGTATAGGCAGTACGCCGCCAGCATGTAGAAAGCGGTGTGGGCGACGTTGACGATGCGCGCCACTCCGAAGATCAGCGAAAAGCCGATGGCGAGGAGCGCGTAGGTGCTTCCGTTGACCAGGCCGGTGACGAGGATGTCCTGGAGCATCCGCCGACTATATCTGGCCGGGGAACCCGAACTTTTGCATCCCCTTCACCTCCGGCGGCCAGAAGGGAACCTTCCTACCGTTCTGCCACTGTACGGCGATCCCACTGGTCTTACCGATCCCCCAGACGGGATCATGGGACTTGGTGAACTCGAGCTGGCCGCCGGTGCCCACGGATTGCGTCTGCTCCAAGATGGGAACGAGCTTGTCGGCGTCGGTCGTGCCGGCCTTCTCGATGGCGGTCTTGAGCAGATCGATCGCGTCGTACGTGGCGGCGTTGTAGGTGGGCGACTTGTGGAAGCGCTCCTTGAACGCCCTGACGAAGGGGATCATCTTCGGCGTCATTTCCACCTCGGCGTAGGTGTCCAACGTGGCGACGTAGTTGCCCTTGCCGGCGGTAGCCTCCCAGAACCCGTCCTTTTGCGCCTCGACGTTGATGCCGAACGCTACCGCGTGCATCTTGCGCTCGGCCATCTGCCGGCCGACCACGATGCCGACGGGGCCGGAGAGGGCGGTGAAGACCATGTCCGCGCCGGCGCGGTCGATGGCGGCCAGCTCGGCGGTGACGTCGGTGGCAGTGGGTGAGGGCTGCCACAGGCCGACCACTTCCATCTTCATCTTGGGCAGGTTGGCCTGCGCTGCCTTTACGATCGCCTCGGTCCAGATCACCTTCTCGGCGAGGATGGCCACTTTGGGCGTCTCCTTCTTCAGCTCGGCGCGGACCTGGCCGGCGATGGTGCCCAGCACGGCGAAGAGCGTCTTGCCCAGGTCCGGCGAATTAAGCGGCGAGACGCGGAACCAGTACTTGTAGCGCTCGTAGTTCTTCTCCACGTTGGCGCCGAGCTTGGCGTCGGCGGCGCCGCAACCGAGGAAGATCTTCTTGTAATCCATCGCCACTTCCTGCATCGCCAGAACTGCCTCCGATCGGAAGCCGCCGATGACGAAGTCGGCCTTCTCGCGGGTGATGGCTCGCTCCATGGCGTTGGTCGCGTCCGGGACGGACTGGATCTCGTTGCTGTCGACGCGGACGAGCTCGATGTTCCGTTTCTTGCCCCCAACCGAGATGCCCCCTGCCTTGTTGATCTCGTCGCGGGCCATCTCGGCGCCCGCCCAGTGGTTCTCGCCCTGGACGAAGGCCATCGGTCCGACGATCGCGATCTTGATGCTGCTCTGCGCGAGAGCAACGGGCGCGCTGGCGAGCATTCCAGCCGCGGCGATGAGGAATTGGCGAGCCATGGGATCCCTCCAAAATAGGAACTGATGCAACGGGCAGGGCATCTTGACAGCGGCCCTGCGCTCAGTCGAGCCCCTCGGTGAGCCGTTTCGCGCATCGAAATTCGTCCTCTGCCGCGCCAGCCTTCCCGGCTAGGTCGCGCGTTCTACAATTTCGCCAAAGCAGACGTCGGCGTCGAGGACCGCGAGGGCACCAGCGTGTTCTTTAAGAATGACACCGGCGCGGTTTTTCACGCCTGCTCGTGCTACGCGCGCGGCATCGACATGATCAACACCGCCTATCACTACCTCGACCTCGCGCCGAAGGGACGAGACGAGGACCGCCTGGAATTCACACAAGCCTAGGTCCGGCACCACCGATACGCGGATTGACCAACGTTATTCGCGGGACGGCCGCCGCTGAACGTTGCCAGGCTTCAGTGGCTGCCATTTGAGCCGCGCCTGGCTGCGAAGCGATCAAGCGACCCCGGATACTTAACGACGAGCAAAACAAGACCGGGTTCGGCCCACGGCGGTCTGCTAACCGCCATCCCCTCTCGCTTGAGTGGTCAAAGGAGGGTCATGGCGATGAAAGTGGGGGTTTTCGTTCCAAGGATTGCGTGTTTGGTTTGCACGCTTTTGGCTGTGAATGCGCTCGCTGCGGAGCGGTTCATCTTGGCCACCGGTCGAAGGGACCCGAGGATCTATGCGATCGACTTCGAAGCGGCGCTTCAGCCTCGAAACAACAACACGCCCAATGCGATCGTGAGCCGATCGAAAGTTCATCGGGACCGGCTCGACGGCACGCCCGTCGGCGATCCGGCCAATATCGTCCTCAGCGAGAACAATCGCACTGCGTATGTCATCAACCATCACGGACCTGTGAACAATGCCGAGTTCATGCAGCATGGCGGACGCGGCAGCGTGTCCGTAATGAACGTCAGAGGCATGCTCAACCGGCGCTTCGACAACACAGCTCGGGCGCTCGAGCGCAATTTCGACAGCGGTTACTTCGGGGCGGTGGGCCTGGTAGTGCTTGAGGAGCTGCTGCTGGTCAG
>DATFRA010000217.1:0-2884 GCA_035263705.1 Allostellaceae bacterium | reverse complement strand
GCCCGTCGCCGCTCCGCCGGACGGAACCGATGCCGGCGCAGCAACCGCCGGCGCGAGCGAGGTGGTGCGCGTGGGCCGCGGCGGCGGTGCGTGTTGCTGCGGCTGCGGTGGCGGCACGCTTGCGGTCCCCTGTGGCGCGGAGAACGGTCCGTCCTGCGGGGCAGCCTGTGGTGGGAGACGCGGGGACGGCCGAGCGGGCGCCGTGTCGGCGGACGACATGTCGGAGTTGACCGTGACGGTCCTGATCTTGCGCGGCGTGCCGCCTGGGCCCGGCGCGGCAGGTGCGAGGGCCGAGGTGTCGGGCATGCCCGGCTGCGACGCAACGCCGGGCGGCAGCGGAAAGGACGGAGCGGCATTCTGTCCAGCCGAAGGATCCGGCGCAGGCGGCAGCGCGACCGGTTGCTCCTCGCGTGCGACGAAGCGCTCGTCCGGACCGCTGCTCGCCACCCGGTCGAGCTGCTTGCCTGAGGAGCCGTCGGCGTTCTGGCTCGGCATGATCTTGTTCGGACCAGGATCCCGCGAAATGATCGAGGGGGGCCCGCCGGCAAACACGGCGCGATACGCGAACGCCCCGGCGGTCCCGATGACGGCGAGACCGATCAACGCGGCCGTAGTGGCGAGCCAGCTGCGGCGGCGGCGCGGAGCTGGCGCTTCGTCGTAATACTCATCATCGCCCTGCTCATCGGTCGCGTATTGCTCCTCGCCGTAGCCTTCCTCGGCATACTGGTCGTCCAGCAGGTCGTTCGGATCCTCGTAGTACTGGTTTTGATGGCCGTGGTCCTCGCCTCGATAGCGAGTGTCGCGTCCGTCGTAATCGGCGGGCCAGTCGGATGGCTGCGCCTGAGGTTCGGCTGCACGGCGGCCCGCATCGGCACCTGACGGGTAGTTCTGCCCGATCAGGCGGGCAAGCTCGTTCAGGGGATCGGCGGACGAATCAGAATCCCCCGCACCACCCCGGCCACGTGGGTCGTTGCGGTAGCCCCGAGAATAGCTGTCATTCCCCATCAGTCACCGCCACCCGTTTCGCGGCTCCGCTCCCCGGCCCATACGAACCTATGCGTGACATTCCCCGTCAACCGCGTCCCACAGTGCCGGACGGGCCTACATCTCATCCGGCGCTTCTACACCGAGCAACGCGAGCCCGGACGCCAGCACTGTCACGACCCCCTCTACCAGTGCGAGGCGGGCAACGGTCATCATTGGATCATTGTGGATAATGAAGCGTAAATGTGGCAGCTCATTTCCCTTGTTCCAGAGCGCATGAAATTCGCTCGCCAATTCATACAAATAGAACGCGATTCGGTGCGACTCATGGGCGGCTGCGGCGGCCTCGACGAGACGCGGATAGAGCGCGATCTTGCGCATCAGCGGCAGGTCCGCCGGATCGGTGAGCCGATCGACCGGCCCGTCCACGAGCCACCGCGATCGCGCGGCTGCATCCTGCGGTAGTTCCGGGACCACATCACGCGCATTGCGGAACACCGACTGACACCGCGCATGGGCATACTGGACGTAGAACACCGGATTGTCGCGCGTGTGCTCGACGACCTTGGCGAGGTCGAAATCGAGCACGGCGTCGTTCTTGCGATAGAGCATCATGAAACGGACGGCGTCGCGCCCGACCTCGTCGACGACCTCACGCAACGTCACGAACTCGCCCGCCCGCTTCGACATCTTGACCGGCTCGCCGCCGCGCAGCAGCCGCACGAGTTGGACGATCTTGACGTCGAGGTCGGCCTCGCCGCCGCTCACGGCCCGCACCGCCGCCGCCATGCGCTTGACGTAGCCGCCGTGGTCGGCACCCCAGACGTCGATCAGGTGACGGAAGCCGCGGTCCCATTTCGTCTTGTGGTAGGCGATATCCGACGCGAAATAGGTGTAGCTTCCGTCCGACTTCTTGAGCGGGCGGTCGACATCGTCGCCGAATGCCGTCGCACGAAACAGCGTCTGCTCGCGGTCCTCCCAATCGTCGACCGGCGCGCCCTTCGGCGGCGGCAGCCGCCCTTCGTAAACCTCGCCCTGCGCCCGCAACGTGTCGAGCGTGCGTGCGACCTCGTCGGCGGGGCCTTCCGTCAACGAGCGCTCGGAAAAGAACACGTCGTGCCGGACATTGAGCGCGGCCAGGTCCTCGCGAATCGCGGCCATCATCATGTCGATCGCCTTCGCGCGCACCACCGGCAGCCAGGCGCTCTCGGGCTTCTCCTCAAGCGCGCGGCCGTGCTCGGCGGCGAGCGCCGCGCCCACCGGCTTGAGGTAATCGCCCGGGTAAAGTCCCTCCGGGATCGCGCCGATGTCCTCGCCGAGCGCCTCGCGGTAGCGCAGAAACGCCGACCGTGCGAGCACGTCGACCTGGGCGCCGGCATCGTTGATGTAATATTCGCGCGTCACCTTGAAGCCCGTGAAGTCGAGCAGGTTGGCGAGCGCGTCGCCGAACACGGCGCCGCGGCAATGGCCGACATGCATCGGCCCGGTCGGATTGGCGGAGACGTATTCGACATTGACCGGCTCGCCGCGCCCGAGGTCGCCCTTGCCGTAGGCCGCGCCGGCGCGGATTGCGGCGCGCAGGGCGTCGGTCCATGCCGCCGGCTTGAGCGTGAGGTTGATGAAGCCCGGCCCCGCAACGTCGACCTTCTGCACGAGCTCGTCGGCCGCGAGCCCGTCGGCGATCGCCTGCGCCAGCTCGCGGGGCTTCTTGCCGGCCTCCTTGGCGAGCACCATCGCGGCATTGGTCGCCATGTCGCCGTGGGCGGCATCGCGCGGCGGCTCGACCACGATGCGCGATTGATCGATGCCGGCGGGCAGCGTGCCGGACGCCGCAAGGCGCGCCGTGACGGCATGCACGCGATCGAGGATCTCGTTGAAGATGTTGGTGGCGGCCATGGGA
>DATFRA010000216.1:0-2860 GCA_035263705.1 Allostellaceae bacterium | reverse complement strand
CTACCCATGCAGCGCGCCGACTTCGCCGTCCTGTTTGAGATCATGGCCGGCCTGCCCGTCACGATTCGGCTGCTCGATCCGCCGCTGCACGAGTTCCTACCGCACGAGGAGAAGGAGGCCGCCGCCGTCGCCAAGGAACTCGGCGTGCCCCTGGAGAAGCTGCAGGCGCGCGTGGCCGAGCTGCATGAGTTCAACCCGATGCTCGGTTTCCGCGGCTGCCGGCTCGCCATCCGCTATCCCGAGATCACCGAGACCCAGGCACGCGCCATTTTCGAGGCCGCCGTCAGCGCAGCAAAGAAGACGGGCAAGCCCGTGGTCCCCGAAGTGATGATCCCGCTCGTCGCCTACCGCCGGGAGTTCGATTTCCTGCGCGACCTGATCGTCAGGACGGCGCAGGCCGTAGAGACGCAGACCGGGACCAAGCTCGCCTACCAGATTGGGACGATGATCGAGCTGCCGAGGGCAGCGCTCAAGGCGGATGAGATCGCTGGCGGGGATGGTGGTGCCGAGTTCTTTTCGTTCGGCACCAATGACCTCACCCAGACGTGCCTCGGTCTTTCGCGCGACGACGCAGCACCGATCCTCGCCAACTATATGCAGCGGCAGGTGCTCGACGGGGACCCATTTGTCTCCGTCGACCAGGCGGGCGTCGGCGAGCTTGTGCGCGTGGGCACCGAGCGGGGCCGCAAGGTGCGCAGCGATCTCAAGGTCGGCATCTGCGGCGAGCACGGCGGCGACCCGGCCTCGATTGCGTTCTTCCATGCGGCCGGCCTCGACTACGTCTCCTGCTCGCCCTTCCGCGTGCCGGTGGCGCGCCTCGCTGCAGCCCAGGCCGCCATTTGGGGGAAGACGGGAGCAGAGCCTCGATCACCAGCCTGACGCTATGGTTGCCAGGTGTCTTGGCCATGGGCAGGGATCCGGCTTTTAAGCAAGATGATGGGTTGCATGATGGCCTGCTCGTTGCGGCGACCCCGCGCACGGCTCAGGATCACGATGCAGTCCCGGTGACGTCAATGACCCGGAGCTCCGAGCCGCGCCTGCGGGATCACCGCCACGCCATTGCGGTCGCGTCGCCATTCACCTCCGACGCCGCCCGCAGACGACCGGGAGGCCCCGGCCGGTCTGGCCGCTCCTCACGCCGAGTTGGGGGTGATGCCGCGCGCAAACACCGGCAGCCCGGCGGCCACCATGCCCTCCCGATCGCCCGCCATACCGTCAATGACAATGGCGGCGATGCCCTTGTTCTTAGTCATCATCGCCAGGTTGTCGCCGACGACGGCCGCGGCAACAAGCCCTCGCACCGGCGCACCCGTCGGCCGTCAGCGGCGCCAACCATGCAGGGCAGGTCGTCGTTGCCGCCACACGCGCAGGCGCGCGCGGGAAGCTCATTCACCAGGATCGACCGGCCTGTCGTGATGGTCGAGCGCGCCGCGCCCTTCAGCGCGTCGACGATGTGGCCTGTCTGCGCCCCGGCAAGCCTGGCGATGAGGCTGCGGTCAGGGTGCTGGAAGTCGCGTCGGAGGGTGAGGATGGGTGGGTCTTCGAGCATGGCTCCTGCGCGGAGCATGGGCGTCACACCGCCGCAGCTGACATGACAAAAAATGCCCCACCGCTCCACAGGCCAAGGCCATCGCCCCGGTCCACAGCAAGCTCCACGAGGTCGTAGTAGAGCGCGCGGGTGACGCGCGCCTCGAGACGGCCGCGCACGAGCAGGTAGGGCTTGAGCCCCTGGCTGCCGGGCTCCAACTCGAACCGCAGCGGGTGCGCCGGGCCAGCCTCCACAATGTCGTCGACGTTGGTGCGAAAGACGAGCGTCTGCTCGTGTGCGCTGCCGCGCACCTCCATCTCTACGGCGAGGAACGGCGCATCAGCGACATCCACATCCACCTTCTCGATCGGGGTGACGAGATAATGCCTGCCGTCGGCGTCCTTGCGCAGCACGCTGGCAAACAGCTTGACGATCGGTATCCGACCGATCGGCGTGCCGCTATAGATCCACACGCCATCGCCGCGGATCTTGATGCCGATATCGCCACAGTAAGGCGGGTCCCACGTCTCGACCGGCGGGAGACCCTTGCCTTGCCGCTCCCTGATGAGCACCTCCAGACCGGCGATGCGATTGGTGCTGACGTCGCTCGGCACGGCCGCTCAGTCCGGGAGGTGGCGCAACGGCGGCACCTTGTCGAGGTCGACTTGGCTGCGCGCCACGTTCATCATCATGGCGTTGAACGTGTAGTAGCCGCTGATCCCGATGAGATCGACGATGCCCTGCTCGCCGAACAGCTGCAACGCCCGCGCATATGTGGCATCGCTCACGCTGCGGCGCCGGTGCAGTTCGATGGAAAAGTCGTAGGCCGCGGCCTCGTCCTCCTGCATCGCCTCCGGCCGGCGAGCCTCGGCGATGGCCTCGATGGTCGATTGGGGGAGGCCTGCTTCCAGCGCGAAGCCGTAGTGGTAGGCCCACTCGTACTGCTGGGTCCACTCGCGCGCGGTGATCAGGATTACCATCTCGCTCACGCGTTTGGGAAGGACATTACGAAAGCGTAAGTAATCCCCCATTGCCTTGGCGCGTAGCATGACCTCGGGCGAGCGCAGCATCACCGCGAAGGGCCCACGCACGCCATAGCCGCGGCCGGCGGCGAACTCCTCGGCCGCTTTTTTTTGGTCGCCAGTCATGCTCTCGGCCGCAATGGGCGGCATACGGTCTTGAGTTGCCATGGTCCATCCCTGTTGGCTGCGGCGGCATGCTTGGGCCTGAGCCCATTATTTTGGCCCATTGCACGATTTGGAGCCAGTTCCTAGCTGTTCATATTGTGACCATTTTTGCCAACACTGTTTCTCATCCGGGCAGCGCAAGCGT
>DATFRA010000215.1:0-4806 GCA_035263705.1 Allostellaceae bacterium | reverse complement strand
AGCCCGTGCCCTGGAGCATCAGCGCAGGCGTCCTCCGCGCGAGGTGAGGGGCTGCGCTCATCTCCCCGGTCTTGCGTCCGCCGCCTAGCGGCCGGAGACCTGAAACAGAGCCGTGCGCAGCTTCTCGGCCGCGGGGTTCTTCGCGGACCGCGCCAGCACGATCTGCTGTGCCGTCACGTTGGCGCCGTAGTAGTTGTGATCCTGCTGCACGCGCGGCTTGACGATGCCACCCTGGATCGCGACGCCGCCGAAGAGACCCGCCGACTCCGCGAGCGCGTATATATCGGCGCCGCCCGCCGCCGTGGTCGAGGCCTCGGCGCCGGCGCCGAGCGTCGCCACCGCGATGCCCGCCTCGGCACCGATCTTGAACTCGGCCGCCATGACCGCGTTGAGCGCCTTGTCGTTCATGATGATCAGCATGATCTTCGACACCTCGACGCCGATCTGCAGGCCGAAGGAGCCCGCGCCCATGCCGTAGAACGCCGGATAGCTCCAGGTCCCGGACCTGGGATCGCGGCTCAGGAGCACGCCGGTGCCGCCCTGGCCGCCGAAGATGAAGCCGGCCTTCACCAACGACGGAATGATCATGACGCCGCGCGCCCGGTGCAGCAGGTCGCGGGCGTTCGTGGCGACGCCCGACGAGCCGGTCGCAAGGTGCTCCACGACCACGGTCGCGTCGTCGACGACCTGTTGCTCGTCGCTGGCCTTGGCGAGCTGCGGAAACGCCAGCGCGAGCGCCGCGACCGCCACCATCAGAATGCGCCTCATGGGTCCCATCCTCCTGTTATGGTTAGAACTCGATGCCTGCCTGAGCCTTGACGCCGGCCCGGAACGGATGCTTCACGAGCTTCATCTCGGTGACAAGGTCTGCGGTGTCGATGAGCTCGGGCTTGGCGTTGCGACCGGTGACGACGACGTGAAGGTCGCGCCGCTTGGCCTTGAGCGCGGCCACCACCTCCTCGACCGGCAGGTAATCGTAGCGTAGCACGATGTTGAGCTCGTCCAGCAAGACCAGGCGATAAGTGGGGTCGGCGAGCATCGTCTTGGCGACCTCCCAGGCGGCTCGCGCGGCTGCGATGTCGCGGGCACGATCCTGGGTCTCCCAGGTGAAGCCTTCGCCCATGGCCCGCATGGTCACCAAGTCCGGAAACCGTGCCAGCACGGTGCGCTCGCCGGTCGCCCAGGCGCCCTTGACGAACTGCACGATGCCGACGCGCATGCCGTGGCCGAGGCAGCGCAGCACCAGGCCGAAGGCGGCGGTGGATTTCCCCTTGCCGGTGCCGGTGTGGAGGATGATCAGGCCGCGCTCCTCGGTCTTGGTGGCGAGGATCTTGGCCTTCGCCGCCTTGCGCCGCGCAGCCTTCTCGGCGTGCTCGCGGTTGAGCGCGTCCTCGCTCAAGGGCGTGACCTTCCTGCGATATCCGCAAGTTCCGTCCGCAGGCTGTTGCGGCGCGGCGTCCAGAGGCCGCGGTCGATCGCCTCGCCGAGCCGCTCCGACATCTCGCGGAGCGCATCGGGGTTGTGCTCCGAAAGGAATGCCCGCACGGCGTGGTCGCCGAGATAGGCGTCGTAAACCGCGTCGAAATGGTGGTCCTTGACCGCCCGCGCGGTCGCCGCAAAGGCGAAGAGATAATCCACGGTCGCCGCCATCTCGAAGCCGCCCTTGTAGCCGTGGCGCATCATGGCGGCGATCCATTTGGGATTGACCACGCGCGCCCGAACCACGCGGCCGATCTCTTCCTCTAGGGTGCGGATGTTGGGTCGCTCCGGCCGCGAATGGTCGTTGTGATAGACCACGGGCGTGGCGCCCGCGAGGTGCCGCACGGTCGCCGCGAGCCCGCCCTCGAACTGGTAGTAGTCGTCGCTGTCCAGGAGATCGTGCTCGTGGTTGTCCTGGTTCTGGATGACCGCCTCGACATCGCGCAGTCGCGCGCGGAAGCCCTCGCGGTCCTCCGCGCCCTCGGCGCCGGCGCCATAGGCGTAGCTGCCCCAGGCGAGGTAGGCCTCGGCGAGATCGCCGTCGTCCTTCCAAGTCCGCTCGTCGATCAGGGTCTGCAAGCCCGCGCCGTACGCGCCGGGCTTGGAGCCGAACACGCGGGCCCCGGCACGGCGATCCGCCTCCGCCACCGGCGCGCCCCTGGCGACGAGCGCCGCGCGGTCCGCCGCGACGCGCGTCGCGAGTGGATTGACCTCCGGCGCCTCGTCGAGCGCCGCCACCGCGCGTGTGGCGCTGTCGACGAGATCGATCAGATTGGCGAAGGCATCACGGAAGAACCCGGACACGCGGAGTGTCACGTCGACCCGCGGCCGGTCGAGCAAAGATGCCGGCAGGATCTCGAACCCGACGACGCGGCCAGTGCTCGGCTCCCAGCGCGGCTGCGCGCCCATGAGCGCGAGCGCCTGCGCGATGTCGTCGCCGCCCGTGCGCATGTTCGCGGTGCCCCAGGCCGAGAGCGCCAGGCGACGCGGATAGGCGCCGTGCTCCTGCGCGTGGCGCGCGACCAGCAACTGCGCCGATTTCCAGCCGAGCGCCCAGGCTGCCTGGGTCGGCAGCGCCCGCGCATCGACGGAATAGAAGTTCCGGCCCGTCGGCAGCACTTCCGGCCGCCCCCGGCTCGGCGCACCCGACGGTCCCGGCGGAACGAACCGGCCGGCGAGGCCTGAGAGTAGCGCGTTTATTTCCGAATTGCCGCAGGCGTCGAGGTTGGGGGCGACGCGTGCGGCGACATCGTTGAGGACTTGCTCAGTCCTTGCCCCCACCTCCCTCCGAACCCTCCCGTCAATGAGTTCGCGCGCCAATCCCTCCAGCCGCTCCACGGTGTCTCCGACGGTGCGCCACGGCGCGTCGCCTGCGAGTTCCGCGGGACGCGGCCCCCTCCACTCCGCACCCAGATCGCAATCGAGCGGATCGAAGCCCAGAGAAAGATCCTCGGCGAGGGTACGTAACAGCGAGGCTTGCTCCGGTGCGGGCCCCCGCGGCAAGCGGGCCAGCGCCAGCAGCAGATCCGTGCGCGCAGCGCCGCTGGGGCTCGCACCGAGCACGTGCAGGCCGCCTCGGATCTGCCGCTCCTTGAGTTCGCACAAATAGCCGTCGAGCTTGGGGAGCGCCGAGGCCGCGGTCTCCGTGGGTCCGATGCCGCAATCCTCGGCGACGCCGCTTTCGCGCGCCGCGGCGAGGATCCGCTCCGCGAGCGGCTTCACGCGCCGGGGGTCGCCGGCGGCGGCCTCGAAGTACTCGTCGATCAGACGCTCGAGCTCCGCCTGCGCGCCATAGCTGCCGGCGCGCGTCAGCGGCGGCGTCAGGTGGTCGACGATCACGGCCTGGGCGCGGCGCTTCGCCTGGGTGCCCTCGCCGGGATCGTTCACGATGAAGGGATAGAGATGTGGCAGCGGCCCGAGCGCCGCCTCCGGGAAACACTCAGCGGAGAGCGCCAGCGCTTTCCCCGGCAGCCACTCGAGATTGCCGTGCTTTCCGACATGCACCGCGGCGTGCGCACGGAACCCGTCGGCAAGCCAGGCGTGAAAAGCCAGATAGCCGTGCGGCGGCACCAGCGCGGGATCGTGCTGCACCTGCACGGGATCGAGGTTGTAGCCGCGCGCGGGCTGGATCGCGACCACGACATTGCCGAAACGGAGCGCCGGCATCACGAAGCGCCCGCAGTCGAGATCCGCCGGCCGGAACAGCGGATCGCGCTCCGGCCCGCCCCAACGTGCCTCGACGTGCGCCTGCACGGACCGTGGCAGGCTCGCGAACCAGGCGGCGTAATCGTTGCGCTGGAAGCTCTCCTCGCTGTCGCGCCTGAGGTGGCTCGCGGCGTTCGTGGGCCCTTCGAGCAGACGGCGCATCAGTGCCTCGCCGTCGGTGGGGATTCCCTCGACGCGGTAACCCTCTTGCTCCAGCGCGCGCAGGATCGCGATCACGCTCGCGGGCGTGTCGAGCCCGACACCATTCCCAATGCGACCGTTCTTGTTCGGGTAGTTGGCGAGCACCAAGGCAATGCGCCGCTCAGCCGGCGGCAATCGGCGGAGCCGTACCCAGTTGCGTGCGAGCTCCGCCACGAAGGCGACGCGGTCGGCGACCGGCGTGTGGCGCACCAGGTCGAGCTCGGTCAGAGGGTCGCGCCACGCCTCGCCCTTGAAGGAGACGGCGCGGGTGATGATGCGGCCGTCGACCTCCGGCAGTGCCACCGACATGGCGACGTCGCGCGCATCGAGACCGCGCGTGCTGGAGCGCCAGCGCTCGGCATCGCCGCTCGCGAAAATAACCTGCAGCACCGGGCAGTCGTAGGGCGCGAAGGGCGAGGGGATCGGCGCACCCCCGGGCGATGCCACCGCAAAGCCCGTGGCGTTGAGCACGATGTCGGGCGCCGCCGCCGCGAGCGCCCCGCCAAGGATCGCCTGCGCCTGCGGGTCCTTGAGGCTCTGCACGAAAATCGGCAGCGGATTGAGCCCGCGCGCCGCGAGCGCCGCTACGAGCGCATCGACGGCGCCGGTATCCGCGGCCTGCACCAGCGCCCGATAGAATACAAGCGCACCCACCGATGCACCGGCACGCCAGTGCCGGCGGATTTCCTCCAATGTCGGCTGCGTCTCGCCCGGCCAATAGAGCCCCGCGCGCAGCAGCGGTTGCGGGTCGCGCCACTCGGTGGCGCGACCGCCGAGGTGCGCGGCGTAGAGCAGGCACTGCGCGGCATTCGCCGGACCGCCTTCGGCGAGGTAGCGCCAGAGCCGATGCAGAGCCGCGGCCGGAACGGTCGAGGCGGCTGCCAGGTCCTCGTCCGGCCGGTCATCGCCTGGCAAGAGCGC
>DATFRA010000214.1:0-16193 GCA_035263705.1 Allostellaceae bacterium | reverse complement strand
GCCATGCCAGACGGCGGCCAGGTCATCATCGAGACTAGCCAGGCCGATATCGACGCGGACTATGTCGAGGCGCATGCGGAGGCATCGCACGGCCGCTATGTGACGCTGGCGGTGACCGACACCGGGGTTGGCATGACACCGGAGGTACGCCGGCGCGCCTTCGATCCGTTCTTTACGACCAAGGGGCCCGGAGCCGGCACCGGGCTCGGCCTCAGCATGGTCTATGGGTTCGCCAAGCAATCCGGCGGCCACGTACAGCTCTACAGCGAGGTCGGGCTCGGAACGACTGTTCGGATGTATCTGCCCGCCCGGGCGGCCGCAGCGGCGGCGGCCGGGCGGCGCGATGCGGCGCCGGTGGCAACAGCGAGAACCGGCGAGACCATTCTCGTCGTCGAGGATGATCCACGGGTCCGGCGTGTCTCGGTGCGTCGGCTGAAAGAGCTTGGCTACGATGTCATCGAAGCCGACAGCGGCGCCGCCGCGCTTGCTGCGCTGGATCGCGGTGTATCCATCGACCTGCTTTTCACCGACGTGATCATGGCAGGCGGCATGAACGGCATCGACCTCGCGCGCGAGGCGCGCAGGCGCCGTCCCGGGCTCAAGACCCTCTTCACGTCGGGCTATGCAGAGCCGGCGGTGCTTGAGCGGGGCATGCCCTCCACCGAGTCTGCCTGGCTCGGCAAACCGCACAGCGCACTGGAGCTGCGGACGAAGATTCGCGAGCTGCTGGACCGCGCACCCTGACCTAGCCCTTCGTCACCGCGGTCGTGAACACATACCCGGCGCCCCGCACGGTCTTGATGAGCGCGGGATTCGAGGGATCCGCCTCGATTTTTTTGCGCAGCCGCACCACCTGCGCATCGACTGCGCGGTCGTAGGCCGCCCACTCCTGGCCCTTGATCAGGTTCATCAGCCGATCGCGACCGAGGACGCGGTTGGGATTGCCTGCGAACGCGCGCAGCAGGTCGAACTCGCCCGCGGTGAGTGGTACCACCTCACCGCCGGGTCGCCGAAGCTCGCGTCGCGCCAAGTCGAGCCGCCAGCCCTGGAACACCAGCGTCTCGCCCTCCCCGCCAGCAGCCACCGCAGCAGCCGGAGCCGTCGTGGTCCGGCCTCGCCGCAGCACCGTGCGGATCCGGGCCAGCACCTCGCGGAGATGAAAGGGCTTGGCGATGTAGTCGTCGGCGCCGGCCTCGAGACCGGCGACTCGGTCGATGAGATCGCCCTTGCCGGTCAGCATGATGATCGGGATATCGGAGCGCTGCCGCACATGGCGGGCGAGCGACAAACCGTCCTCTCCGGGCATCATCAGGTCGAGGAGCACCAAGTCGATCCGATCGCCGTCGAGAGCCTCCCGCATCGCGCCGCCATCCGCGGCCTCGGTCACCCTGAAGCCCTCGTCGGTCAAGTAGCGCCGCAGCATGGTGCGAATGCGCGGATCGTCGTCGACGACGAGAATGTGCCAAGGGTCGCTCATGCGGAATGGCAGCAGGAGGCCGTTACAATCCGTTACACTTCGTATCGGAAGAATAGCAAAACCGGCATTGACCGGCATCAGGCGATGACACGGCCCCCTTAAACCCAGTACCGGGTCAAACACGGGGAGACCGGGCCATGCTCGCACACGTTGTCCCAAATGCGGTTCCGAAGGTGGATTTTTCAGCCCTCGCGGTCTGCCGCGGGCTCGGGCGCGAAGCCGCCACCAACATCATGGCGATCACATCGCTTCAGAAGCGGGCGGCCGGAGAGACCATCTTCTGGGAAGGCGACCCCGCCGACAGCGTCTTCGAGGTCGTCAAGGGCACGCTCCGACTCCACAAGCTCCTGCCGGACGGACGCCGGCAGGTGACCGGCTTTCTCTGCGCCGGGCACCTGGTCGGTCTCGCGCCGGAAGGCACTTGGGTCTACACGGCGGAGGCGATCACGGAAGTGACGCTCTGCCGCTATCGCCGGTCCGCCTTCGAGCGCCTGATCGACACGGTACCGGGTTTCGCCCGCCGGGTGCTCACGGCGACATCTCACGAGCTTCGTGTGGCCCAGGACCAGATGCTGCTGCTCGGCCGGAAGACCGCGGCGGAGCGGGTCGCGAGCTTCCTCCTGTTGATGGCGGAGCAGCAAGGCGGCGAGGATGACGCGGAGAGCATCAGCGTCCCGATGGGGCGCAACGACATCGCCGACTACCTCGGCCTCACGGTCGAGACCGTCTGCCGCACTCTCACACAGCTCAAGCGGCACGAGCTCATCGAGCTCCCGACCCACGGACGCATCGTCATCCGGGACCACGACGCGCTCGAGGCGCTGGCCTCCGGCGGAATCGGCTTCGGCCTCTGAGAAGCGCCGAGGACCACGCGGCAGAGCGATGCCTCAAACGAGGACCAAGTCGAGAGACGTAGAGGCGCTGATCTCCGCCCCGCTGCGGGCCTCCACCACCCGCGGACGGCACGCGCTTCTGGTCGGCACGGATCCTGTCTCGGCGCGCATGTGCCGAGAGACGCTCGAGCGGATGGGCTTCGCGCTCGAGCGGGTGGACACCGGCGTCGCCGCCGTAGTCGCGGCCCGCGGGCGCGTGCCCGACCTGATCGTGATGGATTTCCAGCTGTCCGACGCTTCGGCCGGCGAGACCATCGCCTGGCTCCGAGCCAATCAGGCGCTGACGTCCGTGCCCATCGTCGTGCTCGGCATCGGCGACGGGTCAAGATCGCCCGTGATGGAGGCGAGCATCATGACCGCCCTCGGAAAACCGGTCACATCGGCGTCGATCGAGCGAACGGTGCGCAGTCTCTGCGGATGATCGATCCGCCCGACTACTGCGCGGGCGCGAGGCTCTGCCGGTAGGCGACGATATCGTCGATCTGCTGGCTCGACAGGTTGATGCCCAGCATCGGCGGATGCGGATTGATGAGCCAGGCGCGGATCCAGCCGGGGTCCTTGCCCTTCTGGACGCCGAGCGACGCGAAGGGAGGTGCGACGTCTTTCGCGGGCGCGCTAGGCTCGATTTGATGGCACCTGTCGCACCATTGCTGAGCCAAGCGCGCCGGCCTCGGCACTGCCCTGAGCCGCGACGCTCGCGCCCGCTGCGAGGAGTGAGATGAGGGCCGCTGCGGCGTGAACGAGACGTATTTCCACGAACGCGCTCCGGATGAGAAGCAAGCAGCCTGATACGGGGCGTGACGGCTTAGTGCAGCGTGGCAAGGTACGCGATAATGTCCTTGCGCTGCTCGTCGTTCTTCAGACCGGCATAGGTCATGGTGGTGCCCGGCACGGTGGCGCGAGGGTCGGCGAGGTATTTGTCGAGCGTCGCCTGATCCCAGGTAAGCCCCGAGTTCTTGTTGCCGTCGGAGTAGTGGAAACCATCTGCGCCGCCGGCCTTGCGTCCGACGACGCCGAAGAGCGACGGACCTACGCGGTTCTTTCCGGCCGCGACGTCATGGCAGAGACCGCACTGCTGCTTGAATGCCTTCTGCCCATTCTCGGCGTTCTGCGCGCGGGCCGGGAGCGCGATCAAGAGGCTGCTCGCCGCGACGACCGCGACCACGAGGACGGAACGAGCCATGGCGGAACTCCGAATCGAGATGAAAGGGATCGGGACGGGCACGAGCGCCTCCCTATGGCCCGAGTTTGGCGCGTAGATATTCGCCGATCACGATCGCCATTGGCTCATTGACTTCCGTGTCGTTGAGCGAATCCGCGACCGCTCCGCGCGCGAAGGCGATGACGTCCGCTTCGTGCGAGCGCTCCGCGGCAGCCGCAAGCTCATTCATCCACTCGGTGATCACCGTATGCTCGGTGAAGATCGTCTCGCGGTCGGCCTTGATGCGATCGGCCATGGCGATCGCCCATTTCATGTCGGGACTGACGTGACCGTTCGCTATGGCAGGCGCGAGCGTCAGCGGCGGCAGGATGTATTCCTCCTCCCGCTCGAAATGCTTCTTGACGGCGGCAATCGCCTGCCGCGCGATCAAGCCGGTGCGCGTGTGCCGCTTCCCGATCGCGGTGAGCTCCGCGAGGGTGTCCTGGTGAGCCACCACGAAGGATTGCGGGATCTCATGCCGCGCGGTCTGCGCCGTGCCGGATCCGCTCCACGAGATGACCACGGCCGCGGCGGCGAGCAGTGCCAGGGCCGACATCGCGACAAGTCTAGACCTCATTGAATTCCCTCCACGGCCTCGTTGATCGACGGCTCAATGCACTCAAGCATCCCCGCCGCCCGACCGGACTTGGCTGCCGGCCCGAAACATACATATGCCATCCGCAGTGTCCGTGCGTGCCACTTGAGCGATCCTTCTTTTAAGGCTGTTGGCGGAAGCGCCACTTGATTTAGATCATGGCGACAGTGGGGAATACCTGGGACTAACCAAACGAAGCTTGGGGACACGGGCCGAGGACTGCGGCTCAAGCGGAGGGGGATCGGATGGTGAACGTCTTCTCTACGGTTCGCGCCGGTTATCAGACGATCGGAGCGCTTGCTGTCGCTGCGGCGGCGCTGGGACTAGCAGCCTTGCCAGATCCCGCGCAAGCGCTGCCGAGCTACGCCCGCCAGACTGGGCAGACCTGCGCCTTTTGCCACACCGGCCTGCCGGAACTCACGCCGGCCGGGCGCGAGTTCAAGCTCAACGGTTATGTCCAGGGCGGCGGCCAGGAGACGTGGCTGCCGCCGGTAGCCGCCATGATCCAAGGGGGCTTCACACATACCAGCGCCAATCAGCCCGACGCCGTTCCACACTTCGGACCGAACAATAACTTCGAGCTGACTCAGGCGAGCCTGTTCTACGGTGGCGCGATCTGGGCGGAGCAGGGCCTAGGCGCCTTCATCCAGGGCACCTACGACGGCGTCGGTCGGGTATTCAGTTGGGACAACACGGATATCCGCATGGCGCGGCAGACCGAGCTCTTCGGGCAGGACTTCACCTACGGCGTCACGCTCAACAACAATCCCTCCGTCCAGGACGTATGGAACACCACGCCTGCCTGGCGCTATCCGTTCTTCAGCAGCCACCTCGGACCCACGCCCGGCGCGGCGACGATCATCGAAGGCGGGTTCAGCCAGCAGGTGCTGGGGCTTGGCGGCTACGGCTGGTGGAACCACATGCTCTATGCGGAGATCTCGGGATACCGCACGCTCTCGACCAGTACGGAACGTGCGCTCGGCGTTTCCCCATCCGGCACGAGCAGCTTCGACGGGATCGCGCCCTATTGGCGTCTCGCTCTTGAGCCGAGCTGGGGTCCACATTCCCTCGAGGTTGGTACCTTTGGCATGTATGCCGCGGTGAACCCGGGGCGCATCACGAGCTTCGGTACTGACAAGATCACCGATGTCGGGTTCGACGTGCAGTACCAATACAACGACAACCCGCACAATGTCGGCGTCCAGGCCAGCTACATTCATGAGTTCGGCAACCTGCACGCCACTTCGGCCATGGGGGGAGCTTCGAGCTCGCACGCTCACCTCGACAGCTTCCAGGTGAAAGCGAGCTACTTCTACAATCATGTCTACGGATTCAACGTCTCCTACTTCAACATCAGCGGCACGCAGGATCCACTGCTGTTCGGCGGGCTTCCCTCTAACAACGGCAGCCCCAACTCCGATGGCTGGATCTTCGAGGCCAACTACATCCCCTTCAGCAATGGCGGGCCGAGCTGGTGGCCGTGGCTCAATGTGCGGTTCGGCGCCCAGTTCACGCTCTTCAATCACTTCAACGGCGGCACCACGAATTTCGATGGCGCCGGCCGCAACGCGGGCCACAACAACACGCTCTATCTCTACAGCCTGCTCGCGTTCTAGCTGCCGCTCGCGGCGCGGCGACCACACGGCAAAGGCTAGACCCGGCGCTCGGGAGCGTGACCGCGCGGCCCGGCGCACGGCAACCTAATTGCAACCACTGACCTAGACAATCGCGCTGATGTCGGTCCGCAACCTCGACAAGATCTTCAAACCGCGCGCGATCGCCTTGGTCGGCGCCACGCCCAAGCCGCACACGGTGGGCGCGATGCTGCTCAAGAACCTACGGAATTCGGGCTTCCCGGGCCGACTGATGCTGGTGAATCCGCGTTACACAGAGATCGCGGGCCTGCCGGTTTATGCCGACGTGGCGAGCCTGCCCGTGGTACCCGACCTCGCGGTGATCGCCACACCGCCCGCGGTGGTACCGGGGCTGATCGCCGAACTCGGCGCGAAGGGCACGCGCGGCGCGGTGGCGATCACCGCGGGCTTCGGCGAGCTCGGTACCGAGGGCAAGCAGCTCCAGCAGCGCATCCTCGACGCCGCGAAGCCGCACCTGTTGCGCGTGGTCGGTCCGAACTGCGTCGGCGTGATGGCGCCGGGCGCACGTCTCAACGCGAGCTTCGCGCATCTGACGCCCAAGGCCGGCGGCCTCGCCTTCGTCAGCCAATCCGGCGCCATCGTCACGGCGATGCTGGACTGGGCGGAGCCGCGCGGGATCGGTTTTTCCCACGTGGTCTCACTGGGCGACATGGCCGATGTGGATTTCGGCGACATGCTCGACTACCTCGGCAACGATACGCACACCCGTGCGGTCCTGCTTTATGTCGAGGGCCTGACCTCGGCGCGAAAGTTCATGTCGGCGGCCCGCGCGACGGCGCGGCGCAAGCCTGTGCTGGTGGTCAAGGTCGGCCGCCACGCCGCGGGCGCGCGCGCCGCTGCGTCCCACACCGGCGCGCTCGCCGGCTCCGACCGCGTCTACGATGCGGCATTTCGGCGCGCCGGCATGTTGCGTGTGCGCGACATGGGCGAGCTCTTTGACGCCGTCGAGACGCTGTCGTCGACCCACCCCCAGAGCGGCGATCGTCTCGCCATTCTCACCAATGGCGGCGGCCCCGGTGTGCTTGCCACCGATATGCTGATCGACCTCGGGGGCACGCTCGCGAAGCTCACGCCCGCAACCCAGGCGAAGCTCGACCGTGTGCTGCCGCGCACCTGGAGCCGCGGCAACCCCGTCGACATCGTCGGCGATGCCGATCCTCAGCGCTATAAGGCGGCGCTGGAGGTGCTGCTTGAGGATCGAGACATCGATGCCGTGCTGGTGATCAATTGCCCGACCGCCATGCAATCGCCCACGGAGTGCGCGCGCGTCGTCGTCGATACCGTGCACGCGGCGGCGCCGCATCTCATGGGCCGCAACGTGCTGACGAACTGGCTCGGCGAACGCTCGGTGGGGCCCGCGCGTCAGCTGTTCGCCGAGGCGCACATCGCGACCTACGACACGCCCGATCGCGCGATTCGCGGCTTCATGCACCGCGTCGATTACCGCCGCAACCAGCAGCTCCTGCTGGAGACGCCGCCCTCCCGCCCTGAGAGCTTCGCGCCCGACTCAGCCGCCGCAGAGCGGACGCTCGAGAGCGCGCTCAGCGCCGGGCGCGAGTGGCTCGAGCCGGACGAGGTCGCGGCGGTGCTGGTCGCCTATGGTATTCCCCTCGTCGGAACTTACACGGCGCCCGACGCCGCGGCGGCGGCCGAGATCGCGCGCAAGCTCGACAAGCCGGTGGCGCTCAAGATCCGCTCGCGCGACATCCGCCACAAGAGCGACATCGGCGGCGTCGTGCTCAATCTGGGCAATCCCGAGCGCGTGCGTAGCGAAGCCGAGGCGATGGCCGCACGCGTGCGCGCGGCGCAGCCCGAGGCTCGGCTCGACGGCTTCGTCGTGCAAGAGATGGTCCATCGGCCGGGCGCGGTGGAGCTGATCGCGGGCGTGGTGGACGATCCGCTCTTCGGCCCGGTGATTCTGTTCGGCCAGGGTGGCACGGCGGTCGAGGTGCTCAACGACAGCACCCTGGAGCTGCCGCCGCTCAATATGACCCTGGCGCGAGCGCAGATCGCCCGCACCAGGATCCATCGGCTGATGCAGGGCTATCGCAATCAGCCGCCGGTGAAGATAGACGCCGTCGCGGATATCCTGATCCGGCTTGCCCAGCTGGTCGCGGACCATCCGGCCGTTGCCGAACTCGACATTAATCCGATCTTGGCCGACGAGCACGGCGTGCTGGGCCTCGACGCGCGGCTGCGCGCGCGGGTGTCGAGGCCGGACCGCTTCGCCATCCGGCCCTATCCGAAGGAGCTCGAAGGCTACGCCGCGCTACGGGACGGCACTCGCGTCCATTTGCGGCCAATCCGGCCCGAGGACGAGCCGGGGATCGTCGATCTGGCCGCGCATCAGTCGGCCGAGGACCTGCGCATGCGTTTCTTCACCGCCATGCACGGCATCAGCCACGAGCTGGCGGCGCGATTGACCCAGATCGACTATGACCGCGAAGTGGCACTGGTCGCCGAGCCCAGCGAGCCCGGCGCGATCTGGGGCGTGGCGCGCTTCGCCGCCGACCCCGACAACATCCGGGCGGAATATGCGATCACCGTGCGCACGGACCTGAAGGGCCACGGCTTGGGATATCTCCTGATGACGCGGCTCATCGAGGTCGCCAAGGCGCGCGGCCTGTCAGAGATATTCGGCGAGGTGCTGCGCGAGAACGGTCCGATGCTTAAAATGGCCGACGAGCTCGGCTTCATCGTGTCACCGCACCCCGACGAACCCGACGTGGTGCGAGTGACGAAGCGGCTGTAGGCGTCCGGGCGCGGCGCCGCTCTGGAGCCACCTCCTCAGGATGAGGAGGCCCGCTTCATTCCATCATGCCGTGGCGATGCGATCCTTTGCGGCAGCGCCTCGCGCAGGCCTCGAATGTAGGGGAGCCCGTAGCCGCAGCACCCGCCGATGATCTGCACGCCGGACTCCACCCACTGACGCGCTCGACGCATGAACTCCGCCGGTGCAATCCTGTTATCGACCGCCCGGTCACGGACGGCCGCCATATAATCCCTCCGCTCGGCGTCTGGATAGGCCCCGACGGGCCCCTGCCACTGCTTGAGAGCGATCTCAAGGGCGGCGGTGGTATCGTCCATACTCGAGTGGAAAATGCTCAACACCGAGCCGCCATGCGACATCACGTCGCCGAGCAGGTCGGTGAACTTGTCGTTCGAGAGGTAGCCGGTCTTCACGGTGCTGTCGCCAGCCTCGCGCCGCACCCTGAAGCCGACCCAGAATGGCGCTCCGGTCGCCTTGCAGGCGTCGCTCACCCACTTGCGGTGGGTGTTGCTGCCCGTCGACTCCGCCAGCAGGAAATCCACCCCGGCCTCGAGCAGGAGCTCCGCCTGCTCGCGGAGATTGGCGCAGAATTGCTCCTCGGTGAAGCGCGAGCGCGGCCGCAGAGTTGCGAGGTCCTCGCCGCTGGTGGTCATACCGAAATTCGAGATCGAGCCGGCGATCAGCACCGGCCGGTAGAGGGCAGCCTTGTCGCGAGCCTCGCGCGCCAGCAGGACCGCGCGCCGATTGAGCTCGCCCGTGAGATCGCCCATGCCCAAGGGCTCGAGGTTGTGGCGCGCCGAGGCATAGGTATTCGTGGTGAGGATATCGACGCCCGCCTTGACGTAGAGCTCGTGCATCAGCTGCACGGTCGAGGGATGCGTCTGGAGCGCCGTCGCGGCCCAGGCGGTATGGTAGATGGGCAGACCCATCTCCTGGAGCTGCGTTCCGACCGCACCGTCAAGGATGATCACCTCGCCTTGGCCGATCCGCTTCTCCAACGTCTCGAACGGGGTCATGTGTACCTCCCAAGTAAAAACGTGATCATTCCGGCGCGAGGACCGGCGGGAAGCCAGGCGCGCGCAAGTCCGCCCCCACCGTGTCCTCCAAGAGCTGCACGATGCGCGTCGACCAAGCATCGCCGCCATAGGTTGCCTGGCCACGGCGGAAAATCTGCTCCGTCATGCCCGCAAGCTCCAGCGGCACGCCGAGCTCGCGGCCGAGCTGGTGCGCGAAGCCCAGGTCCTTGCAGGCGACGTCCATGGTGAAGCCGATGTTGTAGCTGCCGTTGAGGATCAGCTGGCTCTCGGTCTCATGGACGAAACTGTTGCCGGAGCTCGCCTTGATCGCGGCGAAGGCCTGGGCGAGATCGAGCCCGCCGCGCTTCGCTAGCATGAGCGCCTCGCCGGCCGCCACCAGATGGATGAACGCGAGCATGTTGGTGATCACCTTGATCACCGAGGCCTGGCCGAGCGGCCCCATGTGGAAGACCTGGCCGCCCATGGCCTCGAGCGCGGGGCGGTGCGCCGCGAAGGTCGCGGCGTCGCCGCCGACCAGCACTGTGATGCTGCCCGAGGCGGCGCGATGGACGCCGCCGGTCACCGGCGCCTCGAGCGTGGCGATGCCCTTTCTCGCCGCGAGGGATGCGATGGTCTTGATCTCATGCCGGTCGTTGGTGCTCATCTCGATCCAGGTGCCGCCGGGCGCGAGCCCGTCGAGGACACTCCCCTCGCCCGTCACCACTGCGCGCGAGGCTGCCGGCGACGGCAGGCACGTGATCACGGCATCGGACGCCGCGGCGCAGGCCTTCGGCGACTCCGCCCAGCCTGCCCCCGCCGCGATGAGCGGGCCCGCGGCCGATTTGTTGAGATCGTGGACGCTTAGCCGAAAACCCTCGCGCGCGAGGCTGCCGGCGAGGTGTGCGCCAAGATTGCCGAGCCCGATGAACCCATAACGCATGCGTGCTTCCTTCGCCGTCGTCGTCGCTATGGATTGATCGGATCGGGCGTCATCACGAGATGCAGATCGGTGCCCGTGTAGGGATGGGCTCGCGCCACTTCCTCGTCGAGCTCGACGCCGAGGCCGGGCTTGCTCGGGGGAATCACGTAGCCCGCCTCCCACCGGATCGGCTGCTTCAGGATCTTCGCATGGAAGCCGGTCCAGGTCTGGAGGCTCTCGAGGATCAGGAAATTCGGGCTGCAGGCGCTGATCTGGATGTTGGCGGCGCCCTCGATCGGTCCGCAGTACAGATGCGGCGCGATCTGCGCGTAGTGCGCCTCCGCCATGCCCACGATCTTCTTCGCCTCGAGCAGGCCGCCGACGCGCCCGAGTGCCATCTGGAGGATCGATGCCGCACCGAGCTCGAGCACGCGCGAGAATTCGTATTTGGTGGTGAGACGCTCACCGGTGGCGATCGGAATCGCAGTCTGCCGTGCGACCCGCGCCATCTCTTCGGGCATCTCCGGCGGCGTCGGCTCCTCGAACCAGAGGGGATCGTAGGGCTCGAGCCGGCGGGCGAGGCGGATCGCGCCCGACGCCGTGAACTGTCCGTGGGTCCCGAAGAGGAGGTCGCATTTCGCGCCGACGGCCTCGCGGATCTTGCGGCAGAAGGCCTCCGAGAGATCCATCCGCTCGAGGCTCGGCTGGCGCGGGTCGAAATTCGAATAACCGCCGACCGGATCGAACTTCACGGCGGTGAATCCCATCGCTGCATACTCGGCCGCGCGCACCGCCGCAAGGTCGGGGTCGCGGTAGACGGCGGCGTCGCTGTGCACATCGCCTTCTTCGGCGCTCGGATAGAGATAAGTGTAGGTGCGGAGCCGCTCGTGCACCTTGCCGCCCAGGAGCTCGTAGACGGGCTTGTCGAGCGCCTTGCCGACGATGTCCCAGCACGCCATCTCGATGCCGCTCAGCACGCCCATCAGTGAGATGTCGGGCCGGAGCGAATACCCGCGGCCGTAGACGGTGCGCCACAGCGTCTCGATCCGGAACGGATCGGCGCCGAGCACGTGGTGCTCGAACACGTCCCTGATCATCGCGACGATGGTCTCAGGCGCGAAGGTCGCGGCATAGACCTCGCCCACGCCCTCGATGCCGTCGTAGGTGATCAGTTTTAGAAAAATGAAATAGCGACCACCGAGGCGCGGCGGGGGATTGCCGACCACGAAGGTCCGAAGGTCCGCGATCTTCATGCGAGGCGCCGATCGGTTGCCGAGACGTGCGGCTCATTCTCAGCAACCGCAGGCTCCGACGCAAGCGCAAGCGCTCTGGCTCGTGCGCCTCCACCGTATCCGCGCCGGGAGATTGTGCTCCATCCTCGGAAAAGGTCGGTGTTAAGATTTGCACGCGGTCTCGTCGCCGTGTTCCTGCATTATTTCCGGCGGTCCTTCTCGGAAGTTAGAAAGGCGACTCCATGAGCAACGATCTCCTGGTGGTTCACGACGGCGGCGTCACCACGCTGACCATCAACCGTCCGCCGCTCAACCTCATGACGCAGTTGCTGCTCGAGGAGATCGTCTCGGCGCTCGAGACGCTGAAGGACCGCGACGAGACCCGAGCCATCGTCATCCGCGGCTCGGGCACGCGTGCCTTCTGCGCCGGCGCCGACCTGAAGAGCAGCAGCGAGACCAATCCGGCAATCGCATCGTCCATGCGCGAGGTCGGCATGCATATGATCGACCTGATCGAGGAGCATCCGAAGCCCGTGATCTCCGCCGTGCGCGGCTGGTGCATCGGCGGCGGCACCGCGATCGCCTGGCCCTGCGACATCCGCCTCGCCGCCGCCTCGGCAAAATTTAGGGCCGGCGACATCTATCTCGGTCTGGCACCCACCTGGGGTCTCGGCAACGCGCGGCTCGTGCATTACCTCGGCCGCAACCGCACCCTCGACACCGCGTTGCTGGGCGACGACATCACGGCGCAGGAAGCCTACGACTGGGGCCTGGTCACCCGCGTCTTCCCCGACGAAACCTTCGATGAAGAAGTCTCTCGTATCGCCCACAAGCTCGCGGGTGGCGCGCCGCTGCCGATCCGCGCGATCAAGGAGGCCGTGCGAGCCCAGTACCGGGACTCCCCGGATCGCGCCATGTTGCTGACGGAGCGCTGGTATCACGTGATCCACGGCTCCGAGGACGCCAAGGAGGGTATCCGCGCCATGCTCGAGAAGCGCAAGCCCGTCTTCAGGGGCCGCTGAGCCATGCTCGCGAAGGCGCCACCCCGCATTCCCATTGCTCGCATCTTCCAGCCACGGCGGGTCGCCGTGTTCGGCGCGTCCGACGATCGCGGCAAGTGGGGCGGCCGGATCATGCATTACCTGGCCCTCCACGGCTTCACCGGCGAGATCGTGCCGCTCAATCCGCGCCGCGCGGTCGTGCAGGGCCGCAAATGCTATGCGCGCATCGCCGACGCACCGCCTATCGACGTGGCGGTGATCGCGGTGCCGGCGGCGGCAGTGCCGCAAACGGTGCGTGAGTGCGCCGATGCCGGCGTCGGCTGCTGTGTCATCATCACCGCGGGCTTCGCCGAGGCGGGCATGGACGGCGTCGAAGCGCAGGACGAGATCGCGCGCATCTCCGCCGAGACCGGCATGCGGCTCGTGGGTCCGAACTGCCTCGGCCTCATCAACCTGCGGAACGGCATGGCGCTCACCTCGGCGCGCGTCCTCGACGTCGAGCGGATCATCCCCGGCCATATCGGCCTGCTCTCGCAGAGCGGCGCGCTGATGCTGTCGGTCTACAACCGTGCACACGACCAGGGGATCGGGTTCAGCCAGCTCGTCTCCGTGGGCAACCAAGCGGACCTCGACATCTGCGATTTCTTCGAGCACATGATCGACGATCCCGTGACAAAGGTGATCTGCCTTCACATCGAGGGGCTGCGGGACGGACGGCGGCTGTTGACCCTGCTCGAGCGCGCCCGGGCCGAGAAGAAACCCGTGATCGTCCTCAAGACCGGCCGCAGCGCCGAGGGCGAGGCCGCCGCGCGCTCGCACACGGCGAGCCTCGCCGGCGCCTATCCGGTGTTCGCGGCGGCCTGCCGCAACGCCGGCGCGATCCTGGTGGATGATCCCGACGTGATGGCACTCCTCGCCGATTTCATCCTGCACAACGGCCCGAGCCACGGCGAGGGCATCGGCATCATCTCGTCCTCGGGCGGCATGAACGGCATCGTGGTCGACCGTTTTGCCGACCATGGACTGCGCCTGGCGAATTTCAGCGAAACGACGCGCGAAGCCCTGACGCCCGTGATGCTGCCGGAGCATCGCGACAACCCCATCGACATGGGGACGCGCCGGCAGGAAGTCGGAGAAGTCCGTGCCATCGCGGCGCCGATCGTCGCTGCCCTCGCCGCCGATCCCGATGTCGGCCTGATCATGATTCCGCTTACCACCACCCCGCATTACGAGGAGTCCGTGACGGCGCTGTCCGAAGCGCTCAAGACGTGCGGCAAGCCGGTGCTGTTCGTGGTGACGCCGGGCTCGGTCGCGAAGCCTATCCGCGCCATCATCCGGGAGGCAGGCCTCGCCTATTGCGACCGGCTCGACGACGGCTTGCGGCTGCTGCAAGCCTATCTCAGCTACGAGCCCGATCGGCCCCGGCTGCCCGTCCCTGCCGCGTCGAGTCCTACCCTACCGGCGCTGCCTTCGGGCTACCTCCGTGAACCCGAGGCGAAAGCCCTGCTCGCGAGCGCCGGGCTCCGAGTGACGCGCGAGCGGCGCGTACGCAGCGCGGCGGACGCCGGCAAGGCGGCCGACGCGATCGGCTACCCCGTCGTGCTCAAGGGCGTGAGCCACACCGTCGTGCACAAGAGCGACGCCGGCCTCGTGCGCCTGAGCCTCGGCGACCGCCCAGCCGTCGAAGCCGCCTTCGCCGAGGTATTCCGCACGCTGAGGCGTCTCGATCCTTCCGCCGAGGAATGCCTGATCGCCGAGATGGTAAGCGGCGGGATCGAGCTCATCGTGGGAGCCAAGCATGATCCGATCTTCGGCCCCGTGGTGATGGTGGGTGCCGGCGGCGTGCTCGTCGAGCTCATCAAGGACGTCGAGGTGGCGCTCGCGCCGCTCTCTGCCGAGATGGCCCAGGGCATGCTGAAGCGCCTGCGCGTCTGGCCGCTGTTGCAGGGCTTCCGCGGTGAACCGCGGCGCGACATCGCCGCCGTGGTCGACGCGTTGGTGAAGGTCGGGCAGCTCACGGCTTCGCTCGATGGCCGTCTGCTCGAACTCGATATCAATCCGCTGCTGGTGCGCCGGCACGGCGAGGGTGCGGTGGCCGCCGATGCGCGCGCCGTGATCGCGTGACCGTCAGCCCAGGCGGAAGAACCGCCGAGCATTCTCGTAGAGCCACTTCTCGATCACCCGCTCCTTGAGCGGGAGCGCCTCGTATTCCGCGATCGCCTCCTTGTAAGGCAATCCCACCGTGCCGAGAGACAGGCCCACCATCACCTTATCGTGGAGGAGCGTGTTGCCGAACTGCAGAAACTGCTCCCAGCCCGAACCCTTCACGCCGAAATAGCGCGGATGATGCGCGGCCGTGTCGCAATGGAGATTGGGATGCCGGCGCAGCAGCCCCACCATGTCGGCGATCCATGGCCAACCGCTCAAGCCCGCGACGATGCGGAGCTCGGGAAAATGCATCGCGACCTGGTCGAGGTGGCGCGGATGCCCGAGGTCGTAGGGCCGGTCGTTGGCATAGTTCATGGAGGTGTAGATGCGCACGGGCACGTCGAGCTCGACGCACTTGGCGTAGAGCGGGTAGAAGCGCGGATCGCTCGCGGGTACCATGTTGAAGAGCGCCGCGATCCGCAACCCGCCGAGGCCAAGCTCACGGATCACCCGCTCGAACTCGCGCACGCCACGCATCCCGTCGAACGGGCTGATGCTGGCCATGCCGATGAAGCGGCCGGGGTGCGCCCGGATGATCTCGCCGAGCACTTGGTTCGGGACACGCCCCACCACGCCCGTCTCGACGCCGGCCTCATCCATGCGCTGGACGAAGTCCGCCATACTCATGCCCATGGCCTTCGGCGCGCCAGGCGCGCGGTGCGTGAAGATCCGCTCGTAGTTGGGGAAGCCATAACCCGCTGGCGGCTCCATGCGCTCGGGATCGCCGAAGCCTGGGATCAGAGTCTCAGTGCCGAACTTGCGCGGCTTTCCGGTCTCGTCCGGCGGCAGGTCGCATTCGAGATCGATGACCTTTCTCACGAACCGCGCCTCAGCAGGTCGATCAGCTCGTCGGTCGTGCGCACGTCGCCGAAGGACTGGATGAAGGTAACCAGCGTGGCCAGGTGCTCGCCGTCGGAACGCGCGGCATTCGCGTCGGAGACGATCGTGGTTCTGAAATCCTGCATGGCCGCATCACGCGCCGAGGATTCGCTGCAGACGTTGGTCAAGGTGCCAGCGATCAGCACGGACTCGATCCCTTTCGATTTGAGAAGGCCGCTCAGATTGCAGGCGCTCGGCAGGAACGCGCTGAAGCGGTTCTTGAGCACCGCGAGGTCGGCGGGCTTCGCTTCGCACTCCGGCCAGAGCCGGTGACCGTCGCTGCCCGCCCGAAGCTCCGCAAGGATGCGGGCGGAATTGCCGGCGTCGACGAGCGCCGACAGGAACAC
>DATFRA010000213.1:0-15601 GCA_035263705.1 Allostellaceae bacterium | reverse complement strand
CTTCGCGCTGGACCCGGATCACGTCAGCCTCCGGTGACCGGCGGGAAGAGCGCCACCTCGTCGCCGGCGCGCACGGGATGGTCCCAAGGCACGTAATCCTGGTTGACCGCGACACGCACCACCGACGCGTCCTGGAGCGCGTCGGCGAAACGCGGGCCGCGACGCTTCAGCCAAGTCAGCAGATCACCGACGGTGGAGACACCGGCGGGCAGCTCGAGGGTTTCCTCGGATGTCCCGATCTTGGCGCGGAGCCAGGCGAAATAAAGCAGCTTCATGGGCGGGGCTTTCTCGCCCTCACCTAGGCTCGCGCTCTCCCAAAGTCAACGTGGGTGCGTCCTTCGACGCGGGCCTATCGGCCCTTGCTCAGGATGAGGTGGTTTGGGGACCTGACAAAAGAAAAGCCCTCATCCTGAGCAAGCGAGCCTTGGCGAGCGCGTCGAAGGACGCAAGGATGCTAGAGCACGATCTCGACCCGGCGGTTGCGCGGCTCGCGGACGCCGTCGGCGGTGGGGACCGCCGGGTTCTCCTTGCCGTGCCAGGATTCGCTGATCACGTCGTTCGGCACGCCCTGTCGAACCAGTGCCGCGCGCACCGTGTCGGCGCGCCGTTTGGAGAGGCCGAGGTTGTATTTCTGGGTGCCCGAGAGGTCCGTGTAGCCGGCGACCGAGATGCGCGCCGAGCCTGTCTCCTTGTAGGCGGTCGCCGCATCCTGCACCACCTTCGTGCCGTCGGACGTCAGGTTGGACTTGTCGAACTCGAAGTAGACCGTGAACTGCCGCACGGGCGTCGGCGGCGGTGGCACAACCGCCGGCGCCCCCGCGGGCACCGGCGCGGCCACCGGTGGCGGCGGTAGCCGTGGCGGCGCGAAGTGATAAGCGATGCCCAGCATCACGTTGTGCGTCTGATACTCGGTCTTGAGGCCCGACGGGACGCCACCAACGCTTCCGCTGAACTTCGGATCGGTGGTGGCGAAGTAGCGATAGTCGAGGCTCGCGGACCAATGGGGATCGATCGTGTAGCGGACGCCGGCGATCCCCTGATAGGCGAGCCGCCAATCGCTGTCGCTCAGGCCCGGCGTACCCACGGCATTGAAATTGTCGAGATGGAGCCGCGCGGCACCGACGCCCGCGCCGACGTACGGCGTGAATCTGGTTGCGTTGTTGAAGTCGTAGAAGGCGTTCCCCATGATCGCGAGGTTGTCGATGCTGCCGTGAGTCGGCGCGGTCACGCCGAGGCTGGTGGCGCTCTTCTCGTCGTGGCGGCGATAGACGAGTTCGCCCTCGAGCCGCAGTCCGCTCCGGAATTCGAACCCGCCGTTGACGCCGCCGGCGAAGCCCTCGCCGGGATGGATCTTGAGGGGCGTGCTCGTGCCCGGCGAGGTCGCGGTCGAATTCTGATCGTTCAAGTGCGACCATGCGCCCTCGCCGCCGACGTACCAGCCCGGCGTCTGAGCACGGGCGCCTCCGACGGCGATCGCTGCCAGCACGGCGAGCGTGAGGCAGACGTAGAGTCGGCGCACAAGCATTTGGATCCCTCCCGGAATTTCGGACTCGACACCGGGAGGCATCTAGCGCGCAGGGCCGGCTGCACCAATCCTGGGTCGCGGCAGTTTGAGGGCAAGATTGTGAGCCTGCTACCCCGCCGCGCTCGCGCCGGCGCAGTGCGCCAACTAGCGCGCGAGGTAGCCGCCGTCGACGGCGAGCACGTGGCCGGTCACCATGGAAGCGGCGGGGCTCGCGAGGAACAACACGGCGCCGACGATCTCCTCGGGATCGGCGACTCGGCCCATGGGCGTCGCGGCCTCGATCTGCGCGAGCACCTCGGGGCGCGCCAGCAGCGTGCGCGTGAACTCCGTGCGCGTCCAGGTCGGCGCCACCGCGTTGACGCGGATGCCGTCCTTCGCCCACTCGAGCGCGAGCGCGCGCGTCATGTTCACGATCGCGCCCTTCGACGTCTGGTAGGACGCGTTCGGATAGATCCCGCCCGAGAGCCCCATGATCGACGACAGGTTGACGATGCTGCCGCTGCGTTTCGGCAGCATCAGCCGGGCCGCTGCGCGCGCGCAGAGGAAGCTGCCGGTGACGTTGACCGCCATCACCTTGTCCCAGTCCTCGAGCGGAACCTCGACGGCGGCCTTGCGTATCGCGATTCCGGCGCTGTTGACGAGCGCGTCGAGGCGGCCGGCGCGCCGACCCATCTCGGCGAAGGCCTTGTCGACCGCCTCGCCGTCGGTGACGTCGAGCGCCATCGCATGCGCCCGGCCGCCGGCCGCGTGGACGCCCCTGGCGACCTCCTCGGCCGCGGCGCCGTTGAGATCGAGGAGCGCGACCTCCGCTCCGACCTTGGCGAAAGCGTGCGCGATGGCGCGGCCGAGGCCGCTTGCGGCGCCGGTGACCGCGGCCACTCGGCCGTCCAGCCGGAACGCCGCAAGCGGATCCTCCAGGGACAGCTTCTCGATCAATCGATCACCTCTCGGAACGGCAGGAAGGGCACGCTGGCGCCCGGCGCGATGTCGGTCGCGGCCTCATCGAGCACGACGAGGCCGTCGGAGTCGACCATGGACGACAGAATCCCGGCGCCGTCGCGCGGAAATTTCTTCGCGACCCAGCCACCGTCGGCGCCCGGCTCCAGCCGCGCGCGCAGGTATTCGCATCGCCCCGGCTTCTTGCGATAGCCGAAGCCCGAGACCGCACGAAAAGTCCGCGGCGCGATATCGGTGGCGCCCGCGAGCCGCAGGATCAGCGGCCGCGCCAGCACCAGGAACGTCACCATCACCGCCACGGGATTGCCAGGGAGGCCCAGGAACGGCACGCGCCCGACCTGACCCATGGCGACGGGGCGGCCCGGCTTGATGGCGAGGCGCCAGAAATGCAGCCGGCCCTGCGCCTCCACCGCCGCCCTCATGTGGTCTTCCTCGCCGGTCGACATGCCGCCGGAGGTCACGATCAGATCGTGAGTCTCGGCGGCGCGCGCGAGGGCCAATTGGATGGGATCGCGACGGTCCGGGAGGATGCCGAGATCGCTTACCTCGACGCCGAGGCCCTCGAGGAGCGCGCGGAGCACATAGCGATTGGCGTCGTAGATCGCGCCCGCCGGCAGCGGCGCGCCGGGCTCGCGCACCTCGTCGCCGGTCGAGAGCAGCGCCACGCGGAGCCGCCGATAGACCGAGAGATCGGCGCGGCCGAGCGAGGCCGCAAGTCCGATCTCCTGCGGCCGGAGCCGCAAACCCGCCGTGAGTACGGTCGCGCCCGCCATCACGTCCTCGCCGGCGCGCCGGCGGTTCGCGCCGCGCTTCAAGCCTGACGGCAGCCGAACCTTGCCATGATCCTCGACACAGTCCTCCTGCATGAAGACGGTGTCGGGTCCCTCGGGCATGGGGGCGCCCGTGAAGATGCGAATGGCCGCGCCGCGCCGTGCCGGCTGCGCGATTGGATGGCCGGCGGTGGCGCGGCCCTCCACGGGGAGCGCAGTCTCGGTTCCCGCCACGAGGTCGTCGAAGTAGACGGCATATCCGTCGACGGCCGCGTTGTCATGCGGCGGCACGCTGCGCGCGGCGATCACGGGCGCGGCGAGGATGCGGCCGCGCGCTCGGCCGAGCGGCACGGTCTCCGCCTCCGGCAGAGCGACCGCGCGCGCCTCGATGATCCGCAAGGCTTCGGCTGCTGACATGAGCTCGCCGCCGAAGGCGAAGCAATCGTCGCTCAGCTGCGCCACGGCTCAGGTACCCATGGGCGCGGCGTGCGCCAGCACGAACTCAACGATGCCGCCGATATCGTCGAGCTCGAGACGCGGCACCGGCAGTTCGAGGATCGGCTCGTCGGAGGCGACGGCGAGCACCGTCGGGTCTTCGCGGCAGATCAAGGGTTTCCCGACGGACGGCCGGTGCACCTCGAGCCGCGGATGCCGGTGGCGCTTGAAGCCCTCGACCATCAGCAGATCGACGGGTGTCATGCTGCGCACGAGCGCCTCGAGATCGGGCTCGCGCGCGCCGCGGTGCTCGTGCATCAGGGCCCAGCGGTTCGCCGAGGCGACCATCACCTCGACCGCCCCGGCGGCGCGGTGGAGGAAGCTGTCCTTGCCGGGTTGGTCGATATCGAAGCTGTGATGGGCGTGCTTCACCGTGGAGACACGGACGCCGCGGCCCGCGAGCTCCGGAATGAGGCGGGTCATCAGCGTGGTCTTGCCGCTGCCGCTCCAACCGATCAGGCCGAAGACGCGCATGGCGCCGCCGGATCAGGTGATGGTGCGTGGCTCGACCGCGCGGCGGGGCGCCGCCGCCGCGGGGCTGCCATCCATATGGGTGAGCCCGGTGTGCAGGTAGTCGTAGCCAGTGAGGAGGGTGAGCACGGCCGCGACCCAGAGCATTCCCTCGCCGATCATCCGCACGGGCAAGAAATCCGGGCCGGCATCGCCGACCAGCAGCACGCCGATCGCGACCATCTGCAACGCGGTCTTCCATTTCGCGAGCCGCGAGACCGGCACGCTGACATTCAGGCCCGCGAGGTGCTCGCGCAAGCCCGAGACCAGGATCTCGCGCATCAGGATCACCAGCGCCGGCAGGTCGCTGATCTCGCTGATGCGATCCTTCGCCACCAGCATGAAGAGCGCCGCCGCCACCACCAGCTTGTCGGCGATGGGATCGAGGAAGCGGCCGAAATCGGTCTGCTGCTGCCAGCGCCGCGCGAAATGACCGTCGAGCCAATCCGTGATGCCGGCCGCCGAGAACAGCACGCAAGCGACCCACGGCGCCCAGCGCCCCGGCAGGTAGAAAGTCCCGACCAGGATCGGCACCGCCAGGATGCGCGACAGGGTCAGCAGATTGGGGAGCGTCGTCAGCATCGGATGCCGGGAAGTCAGGGTGGCGCGATCTTAGCCTTCGGTATGGAAATGATCATAAATCTTTTTTGCCACGGCCTCGCTGATGCCGTCGACCTGCTCGAGGTCGGCGAGGCCGGCGCGCGCGACGCCGCGCGCCGAGCCGAAATGATGCAGCAATGCCTTCTTGCGCTTGGCGCCGATCCCGGCGATCTCGTCGAGCGGCGAGGCGCCCATCACCTTGATGCGGCGCGCGCGGTGCGACCCGATCGCGAAACGGTGCGCCTCGTCGCGGAGTCGCTGCAGGTAGTAGAGCACAGGGCTCTTGGGGTCGAGGCCGCGGGGCGGCTTGCCCGGCAGGAAGAAGCGCTCGCGGCCGGCGTCGCGATCGGGCCCCTTGGCAATCGCCACCAGCGGCACGTCGGCGATGCCGAGATCGACCAGCACCTGCTGCGCCACCGCGAGCTGGCCCTCGCCGCCATCGATCATCACGAGGTCGGGCCAGCCGCCGCTCTCGCGCGCCGGATCCTCCTTGAGCGCGCGGCCGAAGCGTCGGGTGAACACCTCGCGCATCATGCCGTAATCGTCGCCCGGCGCGATCGGCGCCGTCGCGTCCTCGCGCTCGGGCTCGCTGCCGCGGATGTTGAACTTCCGGTAGGCGTTTTTGATGAAGCCCTCGGGTCCCGCGACGACCATGGCGCCGACGGGCTGCGCGCCCTGGATGTGGCTGTTGTCGTAGACCTCGATCCGCTGTGGCGGACCTTCCAATCCAAAGAGCTCCGCCACGTCCTCGAGCAGCCGTTGCTGCGTGGCACTCTCGGCCATCCGGCGCGCGAGCGCCTCGCGGGCGTTGACAAGCGCGTGGTCGACGATGTTGCGCTTCTCGCCGCGCTGCGGCACCAGTAGCTGCACCCTGGCGCCGGCCTTGACCGCAAGCGCCTCGGCGAGGAGCGCCACCTCTGCGGGCTCGTGGCTCAGGAGAATTAGCCGCGGCGGCGGCTTGCCCTCGTAGAACTGGCCGAGGAAGCTCGCGAGCACCTCCTCGAGGGAGAGCTGCTTGTCGTGGCTCGGGAAGTAGGCGCGGTTGCCCCAGTTCTGGCCGCTCCGGAAAAAGAACACCTGGATGCAGGTGTGGCCGCCCGCCTGGTGCGCGGCGATCACGTCGGCGTCCCGCAGGCCCTCGACCGTGACGTCCTGGTGGCCCTGGACGTGCGTCAAGGCGCGGATGCGGTCGCGCAGTACCGCCGCCGTCTCGAAGTCGAGCGCCTCCGAGAGCTGCTGCATCTTCTCGGCGAGCCGCTGCTGGATCTCGCTGCTGCGGCCGCGCAAGAAATTGCGGGCGTCCTCGACCAGTCTGCCGTAGGCCTCGCGGTCGATCCGCCCGACGCAGGGCGCGCTGCAGCGCTTGATCTGATAGAGCAGACATGGCCGCGTGCGCGTCTCGAACACGCTGTCGCTGCAGGAGCGCAGCAGGAACGCGCGCTGCAGCGCGATCAGCGTGCGCTTGACCGCGCCGGCGGACGCGAAGGGTCCGAAGAACTCGCCGGGCTCGCCGCGGGCGCCGCGGTATTTCGCGAGCTGCGGGAACGCGTGGCCACTGGTGACGTGGATGTAGGGGAACGACTTGTCGTCGCGCAGCAGCACGTTGTAGCGCGGCATCAGTTTCTTGATGAGATTGTTCTCGAGCAGCAGTGCCTCGACCTCGGTATGCGTCACCACCACCTCGAGCGTCGTGGTCTCCGCCACCATGCGCCGGAGCCGCGTCGAGAGATTGCCGAGGTTGGTGTAGTGCTGGACCCGTGCCTTGAGATTGCGCGCCTTGCCGACGTAGACGGCGTCGCCCTTGCGGTCGAGCATGCGATAGACGCCGGGACTCGACGGCAGCGTCTTGAGTGCGTTGCGGATCGCGTCGATGCCGAAGGCGAGCGTGCCCGGCCGCGCCGCCTCGGTCTCGGTTTCGCTCGTCTGTTCGTTCGCGATGTCGCTCATCGTCCGGCGGGTCATGGGCCCGAAGCCCAGGATTTCCGTGCCTCAGCCGAGTCTATCCACGAAAGCTGTGGAGAACTGTGTTGAAAATCCCTCCGGCGAGGGCGCGGATGGCGGAATCCTGTCATTTCATCGTCGCCGCCTAATATTTGTGCAACTTTTATAACTAACTGAAATAGCTCGCCAAAACCATTGTCAAGCGTAAAGAACCTTTAACAATTCCGAAACGTCCGTGCGCCCTTTAGCGGTCATATCCCTTTTCTGCCCCATGTGAACAACTCCCCGCCTGCAACGCCCGGTTTTCTGCGGCTTTCGACCGGTGCGGGTCAGGGGCCGCGGCGCCGCTTGGCCCGCGCCTTCATGCGCGCGACCTCGCGGGCGGAGACCCCGGCACGGCCGGCGGTGGAGCGGCCGCGCGCCGGCGCGCCATCGCCCGCGGGGATCTCGAGTTGCGCCTCCTCGAGCCGGCGAATCTCGTCGCGCAGCCGCGCCGCTTCCTCGAATTCGAGATCGGCGGCGGCCTGGCGCATGCGCTTCTCGAGGTCGGCGATCACCGTCTTGAGGTCGGCGCCCTGGTAGTGACTCGCCTCGCTCTCCGAGAGCCCCACGGTGAGGTGATCGCGCTCGTAGACGCTGTCGAGGATGTCCGCGATGCCGCGCTTCACGCTCTCGGGCGTGATGCCGTGGGCGGCATTGTAGGCCTGCTGCTTCTCGCGCCGGCGATTGGTCTCGTCGATCGCCGACTTCATGCTGGCCGTCGTGTGGTCGGCGTAGAGGATCACGCGGCCCTCCACGTTGCGCGCCGCGCGGCCGATGGTCTGGATCAACGCCGTGCGCGAGCGCAGATAGCCCTCCTTGTCGGCGTCCAGGATCGCCACCAGCGCGCATTCGGGAATGTCGAGGCCTTCGCGCAGCAGATTGATGCCGACCAACACGTCGAAGACGCCGAGCCGCAGATCGCGAATGATCTCGATCCGCTCCAGCGTGTCCACGTCCGAATGCATGTAGCGCACGCGGATGCCGTTCTCGTGCAGGTATTCTGTCAATGCCTCCGCCATCTTCTTGGTGAGGGTGGTGACCAGCACGCGCTGGCCCTGCCTGGCGCAGTCGCGGCACTCCGCCATCAGGTCGTCGACTTGGTTCTCCACCGGCCGCACCACCGGCACGGGATCGACCAGGCCCGTGGGCCGCACCACCTGCTCCACGAAGACGCCGCCGGTCTGCTCGAGCTCCCAGGCCGCGGGCGTTGCGGACACATAGGTGGTCTGCCCGCGCATCTGGTTCCATTCCTCGAACTTGAGCGGCCGGTTGTCGACGCAGGCCGGGAGCCGGAAGCCGTACTCGGCGAGCGTCGATTTGCGCGCGTAGTCGCCGCGGAACATGCCGCCCAGCTGCGGCACGGTGACGTGACACTCGTCGACGAAGACCAGGGTCTCGGGCGGCAGGTACTCGAAGAGCGTGGGCGGCGGCTCGCCGGGCCGGCGGCCAGTGAGATAGCGCGAGTAGTTCTCGATGCCGGCGCAGCTGCCGGTCGCCATCATCATCTCGACATCGAAGGTGGTGCGCTGCTCGAGCCGCTGCGCCTCCAGCAGCTTGCCGAGCTGGTTGAACTCGGCGACGCGCAGCTTGAGGTCGCGCTTGATCTCCTCGATCGCCTGCAGGAGCGTCGGCTTCGGCGTCACGTAGTGGCTGTTCGGGTAGATCTTGACTTCGTCGAGCTGCGCCGCCTTCTCGCCGGTCAGCGGATCGAACTCGTGGATCGCCTCGATCTCGTCGCCGAACAGAGAGATCCGCCAGGCGCGGTCCTCATAGTGCACCGGGAAGATCTCGATGGTGTCGCCGCGCACCCGGAAGGCGCCGCGCAGGAAATTGGCGTCGTTCCGCCGGTATTGCAACTCCACGAGCCGCGCCAGTAGCTTGGTCCGGTTGATGGTGTCGCCGGTGGTGAGTGTCAGCGTCATGTCGGAATAGGTCTCGACCGAGCCGATGCCGTAGATGCAGGAGACCGACGCCACGATCACGGTGTCCCGGCGCTCCAGGATCGCCCGCGTCGCGGCGTGGCGCATGCGGTCGATCTGCTCGTTGATCGAGGATTCCTTCTCGACATAGGTGTCCGTGCGCGGGACGTAGGCCTCAGGTTGGTAATAATCGTAGTAGGAGACGAAGTACTCAACCGCGTTCTCCGGGAAGAAACTCTTCATCTCCCCGTAGAGCTGGGCCGCCAGCGTCTTGTTCGGCGCGAGGATCAAGGCCGGCCGCTGCAGCTCGGCGATCACGTGCGCCATGGTGAAGGTTTTGCCGGAGCCGGTGACGCCCAGCAGCACCTGATCGCGCTCGCCGTTCTTCAGTCCCTCGACGAGCTCGCCGATCGCCTGCGGCTGGTCGCCCGCGGGCTTGAACTCCGAATGAATCTGGAACGGGCGCCCGATGTCGGCGAGCGGCCGTTCGGCGGTGAGGAGCGGGGCCATGCGGCTAAAGATAGGGGCCCGGGACCTCCGGCGCCAGACCGCCCGCGCTCGTACCATGACAACCGCGCGCGATCTCCCTATGCTCGCGGCCCGGTCAGGGAGGCGAGATGGCCCGGCAGAGGGCGACGGCGTGCGTCGCGGGCTTGCTGTTTGTAGTCGGGGTGCTGTGCGAGCTCGCCGGCAGTGCCCTCGGCGCGAGCCCCGTGCCCGCGGAGGCGCGCGCCCAGCTCGTGCCGACGGGAAAACTGCGCGCCGCCATTCTCACCTACGATCCCGCGCTCGGATCGCGGGAGGCGGCGGGCGCACCCGGCGGCGTCGAGGGCGATCTCGCCCGCATGCTCGCCGACCGGCTGGGCGTGCCGCTTCAGCCGATCTTCTATGACCTGCCGGCGGGCTATGCCGCGAGCATCGGCGCGCTCGCCTGGGACATTGCCTTCGCCGGCCGCGAAGTCGCCGGCCGCGTCGATTACGGGCCCGCGATCCTGCTTGTGGAGCACGCGCTGCTCCTGGCTCCGGGGAAGAGCTTCCAGGATCTGGCCGACCTGGACCGGGAGAAGGTGCGGGTCGGCGTCACGATCGGCACCGTGGACGACCTGTTCCTGGCCCAGCGCCTGCACAAGGCATTCCTCTTTCGGGTCTTGGTCGGGACCGACGCCGCGAGCCTCGCCTTGCGCGCCAGCGGCGCCGACGTCTTCGCGGGTAGCGTGCCGTTCCTGACTAAGGTAGCCGAGAGCGCGCCGGGCTCGCGGATCGCGGGCCCGCCCTTCGCCGTGGTGCCCGTGATGGTCGCCGTGTCGCCCGGCCGCACATCGGCGCTTGGCTATGTCAGCGACTTCATCCGGGAGGCCAAGACCACGGGCCTGATCCAGGAGGCGATCAACCGCGCCAAGCTCACCGGCGTCAGCGTCGCCCCACCCTAAGCCGCCCGGGCTCCGGCATAACAGCCGCGCGGTTGCGCGCATTGCACCGCCCACCCGCCCGCATTAGGGTGGCGCCGCTTTTTCCCCTCCCGACTCGCGAGCCTTCCAATGTCCTTCATCGCCGAGCGCATGCACCGGATCAAGCCGTCGCCCACCATCGCCATGTCGGACAAGGCGAAGGAGCTCAAGGCCGCCGGCAAGGACGTGATCGGGCTCAGCGCCGGCGAGCCCGATTTCGACACGCCGCAGAACATCAAGGACGCCGCCAAGCGCGCGATCGACGCGGGCGACACCAAGTACACGGCTGTCGAGGGCACGCCCGCGCTCAAGCAGGCGATCTCCGGGAAGTTCAAGCGCGAGAACGGTCTCACCTATGCGCCCAACCAGATCATCGTGGGCACCGGCGGCAAGCAGGTGCTATTCAACGCGCTGCTAGCGACGCTCGACGCCGGCGACGAGGTAGTGATCCCCGCGCCCTACTGGGTCTCCTATCCCGACATCGTGGCGCTCGCTGAGGCGACGCCGGTCGCCGTGCCGTGCTCGCAGAACAACGGCTTTCGCCTGCGCGCCGAGGACCTCGAGGCCGCCATCACCAAGAAGACCAAGTGGCTGATCCTCAACTCGCCGTCCAACCCGAGCGGCGCCGCCTACAGCGCCGCCGACCTCAGGCCGATCGCGGACGTGCTGCTCCGGCATCCCGACGTCTGGGTGTTGACCGACGACATGTACGAGCACCTCATCTACGACGGTTTCACCTTCGCCACCATCGCCCGGGTCGAGCCCAAGCTCTATCCGCGCACGCTCACCATGAACGGCGTGTCCAAGGCCTATTGCATGACCGGCTGGCGCATCGGCTATGGCGGCGGGCCGACCGAGCTCATCAAGGCGATGTCGACCTTGCAGTCGCAATCCACTTCGAACCCGAGCTCGATCAGCCAGGCGGCCGCCACCGCTGCGCTCACGGGCCCGCAGGATTTCATACCGCGCAACAACGAGGCATTCCGGCAGCGCCGCGACCTCGTGGTCGACATGCTGAACAAGGCGCAGGGGCTGCACTGTCCGCGGCCCGAGGGCGCGTTCTACGTCTATCCCTCCTGCGCGGGAACGCTGGGCAAGAAGACGCCGCAAGGCAGGGTCATCGAGACCGACACGGACTTCGTCGCGTACCTGCTGGACTCCGTCGGCGTCGCGGTGGTGCAGGGTGCCGCCTTCGGCCTCTCGCCGTACTTCCGCGTCAGCTACGCGGCCTCGACCGAGGTGCTGCGCGACGCCTGCACGCGCATCCAAAAAGCCTGCGCCGCCCTCAAGTAAGCTCGGACGAAACATCCCGCGTCCTTCGAGATGGCCGCTTGCGCGGCCTCCTCAGGATGAGGAATTTTTTCTTTCTGCCACCACCAATCCTCCTCATGCTGAGGAGCGATCCGAAAGGATCGCGTCTCGAAGCACGCACGGTCTAGGCTGGCCTCACCTACCGCGCTAAGCTTCGGGCCAATCACCTCGAGAGGGACGGGAACTCATGGCTCAGCACAACAAGGTCGCGGTCGTCACGGGCGCTAGCAGCGGCATCGGCAAGGCCTCGGCGCTGGCGCTCCTGAAGGCGGGCTACAGCGTGGCGCTCGCGGGGCGCCGCAAGGAGGCGCTCGAGACGACGGCGCGCGAGTCCGAGGCGGGCGCGCGGGCACTGGTCGTGGTGGCGGATGTCGGCAATCCCGCGGACGTGAAGGCGCTCTTCGCGGCGGTGAAGGAAAAATTCGGCCGGCTCGACGTGCTCTTCAACAACGCGGGTACTGGCGCGCCCGGCATTCCCATGGAGGACCTGACCTATGAGCAGTGGAAGGCCGTGGTCGACGCCAACCTCACGGGCTCGTTCCTCTGCGCGCAGGAGGCGATCAAGATCATGAAAGCGCAGACGCCGAAGGGCGGCCGCATCATCAACAACGGCTCGATCTCCGCCCACGTGCCGCGGCCCAACTCGGCGCCCTACACCGCGACCAAGCACGCGATCACCGGCTTGACCCGCTCGATCGCGCTCGACGGCCGCAAGCACGACATCGCCTGCAGCCAGGTCGACATCGGCAATGCGGCGACGCCCATGACCGAGCGCATGACCAAGGGAATGCCCCAGGCAAGCGGCGAGATGGCGGTCGAGCCCCGGATGCCCGTGGAGCACGTGGCGAGCGCCGTCCTCTACATGGCCAGCCTCCCCCTCGACGCCAACGTGCAGTTCATGACCATCATGGCGACGAAGATGCCCTTCATCGGGCGGGGCTGATCTCGGGCCCCGATCCTTCGACACGCTCGCTGACGCGAGCGCGCTCAGGATGAGGCGAGTCAGTTGAGGGCATCCACAAATCATCCTCACGCTGAGCGCACTTGCGTCAGCGAGTGTGTCGAAGCGCGCACCCCGTTAAACCCGTCATGATCCGCCCCGCCCGCACCGAGGATGCCGATTGGGCCCACGCCCTCGTACGCCGGGCCTACGCCCTCTACGTGCCGCGCATGGGCAAGGAGCCCGCGCCCATGCTCGCCGACTACGCCGCGCTCATCGCGGCAGGCGAGGTGCACGTGCTCGAGGACGGCGGCAAGCCCGCGGCCTTGATCGTGCTCCGGCCCGACGAGGGCGCGCTCTTCATCGAGAACATCGCCGTCGATCCCGTGATCCAGGGCAAGGGCCACGGCCGCGCGCTCCTCGCCTTCGCGGAGACCGAGGCCCGCCGCCTCGGCCTCGGGTTCCTCCGCCTCTACACCAACGCCGCCATGACCGAGAACCTCGCCTACTACCCTCGCCTCGGCTTCCGCGAAACCGACCGCCGCGAGGAGGACGGGTACAGTCGCGTGTTCTTCGAGAAGCGGGTGGATTAGGTCGGAATGCGCCGCACGTCTGTGCAAGCGATATGCACTAGACCTCGCTGTGGCGGTCGGGCTGAGGGACCACCGCTCTATCCTACGCGAGATCCAGCTTCTCCCGGTGCCGCATGAAGGCGCTGTAGGCCGGCGCCGTGGCTTTGATGCGGCCGGTCTCGGTCCAGTCGGCCATGCGGTTGAAGGGGATGACGGGCGTCGCGTCGATGCGATGCATCCGCGCGGCGAGATCGTCCGCGACGCGGCAGAGGCGCGCCTCGAGGACCTCAGCGCTCGAATAGCGCAGGCCTGACTCGACGCCGTAGGCGATGAAGGGCGCCAGCACCGTGAAGCCGACGTAGGCGAGCGAGAAATTCACCGGCCAGAGCATGAGGTCGATGTCGCCGCTCCGGCCGTCGAAGGCGTAGGTCTCGGGGCTGGTGCCGACGGTGAGCGATAGCATCGCGCGCTTGCCGGCCCAGCGGCCGTGCTCGAAGCGCTTCTTGCTGGTGTAGACCTCGCCGTAGACGAGCACGCGGTCGAGCCAGCCCTTGAGCATCGCCGGCGGCAGGTGCCACCACATCGGATATTGCAGGATCACGAGGTCCGCTAGGTCGAGGGCCGCGATCTCCGCCGCGACAGGGGCGGGGAGCGCGCCGCGGTCCGAGGCGAAGCGCTGCTCCGCCTGCACGTCGAAGCGCTCGGGGTTCTGCCGCGGGGAGAAATGCTCGGCGCGCTCGCAGGGATCGAATCCCATGGCATAGAGATCGGAGGCCGTGACGCTCCAGCCGTCCTTCTCGAGGGCGCCACGGGCGACCTCGGCCAGGTGCGCGTTGAAGGACTTGGGCTCGGGGTGGGCGAGGACGATGTGCGCGTGCATCTTGCGGGGTGCTCCTGTGCTCACGGCACCATCCCCGATGTGCTCGCTCTGCGCAATGAGGCCGCTTGACATTTACGCAAAAAGCGTCCAATCTGGGCGCTTGCGCCGGCACAGATGTCGAGACCAGGACAGGGCTCTCTGCGTCCTTCGACTCGGCGCTTCGCGCCGGCTCAGGATGAGGAGAATCGGTAATGCCATCAAACGTATTCATCATCCTAAGCCGCGCGCGGACGCACGCGAGTCGAAGGACGCACGGTCCTGGGGCAGCGTCCGCCAAAAACTGAATTTTACGAAACGAACCCAATTTGCGTTCAACCGATCGAGGCTCGATCCTTTGTGCGACAGGGGTTTAGCGGCGGTCTTGTGCCTCGAGAGGCGCGGAACACAAAGCCAACCGAAGCCAAGGAAAGCCAATCCTCTGGCGGCAAGGCGGGAGATTCCCCGAAAAATCTCATGCGGGCGCCCGGCGCTGCGAAAAAATGGTCATTGCATCGGTGCCTCGCCCCGCGCCACCATCGGATTCCAAGTATGAGAGAGGCGCCGCCGCGGGGCTCGTCTCTTGGTCCCCGCGCCGCCTCCGAACCATAGGCGAAGGAGGCGCGCATGAACGGCAGAGCAGCGGCACCGCGCACGGCGGCGCTGGTGGGTCCCTACCTCTCGGGCAAGACGACGTTGTTGGAGGCGTTGCTCTTCGCCACCGGCGCCATCAACCGGCGCGGTACCATCAAGGAACGCAACACCGTCGGCGACGTCTCGCCCGAGGCGCGGGCGCGCCAGATGACCACCGAGATCAACGTCGCCCACACCGCCTACCTGGGCGATCCCTGGACCTTCCTCGACTGCCCCGGCTCCGTCGAGCTCGCCTATGAGACCCAGATGGCGCTCATCGCCTCCGACGTTGCCGTGGTCGTGTGCGAGCCCGAGGCCGATCGCGCGCTGACGCTGAGCCCGCTCTTCAAGTTCCTCGATGGGCACGCGATCCCGCACATGGTGTTCATCAACAAGCTCGACACCTCCGCGACCCGCGTGCGCGACGTGATGGCGGCGCTGCAGTCGATCTCGGAGCGGCCGCTGGTCCTGCGTCAGGTGACCACGCGCGACGCGGAAGGGGCGATCACCGGGTATGTCGACCTCGTGAGCGAGCGCGCCTACCAGTACAAGCCCGGCCATGCCTCGGATTTGGTGAAGCTGCCCGACGGCTTCTGGGACGGCGAGCGCCAGACCCGAACCAGCCTGGTCGAGAAGCTCGCGGATTACGACGACAAGCTGCTGGAGCAGCTCCTGGAGGACGTCGAGCCCTCCAAGCAAGAGATCTACCAGCACCTCGCAAAGGACCTGCAGCGCGACCTGATCGTGCCGGTGATGCTGGGCTCGGGCGCGCAGGAGCACGGCGTGCGTCGCCTGCTCAAGGCGCTCCGTCATGAGACGCCGGAGCCTGCGGCCACGGCTCAGCGCCTCGGCATCAAGGAGGGGAGCGACACCGTCGCCCAGGTCATCAAGACCTACTACCCCGGAAATGCCGGCAAGCTGTCGCTGGCTCGGGTGTGGCGCGGCACGGTGAGCGAGGGCATGAGCCTCAACGGCGTCCGGGTCGCGGGCGTGCTGAGGATCAACGGTGCGAAGCAGGAGAAAGTCGCCTCCGCGGGCGTTGGCGAGGTGGTCGCCCTGGCGCGGCTCGAGGGCATTGGCAC
>DATFRA010000212.1:0-8240 GCA_035263705.1 Allostellaceae bacterium | reverse complement strand
GCCGGCAAGGTGCTGGCGGACTGGATCCTGGACGGCCATCCGCCCATGGACCTCTGGGATGTCGACGTCCGCCGCATGATGCCCTTCCAGCGCAACCGCCGTTACCTGCGCGACCGCACGGTCGAGACGCTGGGCCTGCTCTACGACATGCACTGGCCTTTCCGGCAAGTGGAAAGCGCGCGGGGCGTCCGCAAATCGGCGCTCCACGATCGGCTTGCGGCGCGTGGCGCCTGCTTCGGCGAGCTCGCGGGCTGGGAACGCGCGAACTGGTTCGCGCCCACGGGCGTCACGCCGGCGTACCGCTACAGCTATGGCCGGCAGAACTGGTTCGAGCATTCCGCCATCGAGCACAAGGCGGTGCGCGAGGCGGTCGGGCTCTTCGACCAATCCTCGTTCGCGAAATACGTGGTGGAGGGAGCGGACGCTGAACGCATCTTGAACCGGATTTGCGCCAATGACGTGGCGGTGGCGCCGGGCCGCGTGGTCTATACGCAGTGGCTCAACGAGCGCGGCGGCATCGAGGCGGACCTGACGGTGACGCGCGAGGCCGAGGACCGTTACCTCATCGTCACCAGCGCCGCGGGCCAGACCCGCGACTTCGCCTGGCTCAAGCGCCACATCGCCGAGGACGTGCGCGCGGGCGTGGTCGACGTGACCTCGGCCTATGCAGTGCTGAGCGTGATGGGGCCGCCCTCGCGCGAGCTCTTGCGGAGCCTGACACCCGATGACCTCTCGAACGCGGCCTTCCCCTTCGGGACCTCGCGCCAGATCGAATTAGGCTACGCCGTCGCGCGCGCGACCCGCATAACCTACGTCGGCGAGCTCGGCTGGGAGATTTACATCCCCACCGAATTTGCGCTGGGGGTTTACGACGCGATTGTGGCGGCGGGCGATGGGTTCGGCCTCCGCCACGCCGGCTACCATGCCCTCAACTCGCTCCGGATCGAGAAGGCCTATCGGCACTGGGGGCACGACATCACCGAGGAGGACACGCCGCTGGAGGCAGGCCTCGGCTTCGCGGTCGCCTGGCGGAAGCCCGGCGGCTTCATCGGCCGCGAGGCACTCCTGCGCCAGAGGGAGGCCGGCCTCAAGCGCCGCCTGGTCACCTTCGCCCTCGAGGACGCGGGGCCCATGCTCTACCACAGCGAACCCATCTGGCGAGACGGCCGCCTCGTCGGCCGCCTCACCTCGGGCATGTACGGCCACACGGTGGGCCGCGCGGTCGGCTTGGGCTACGTCGAGAACGAAGGCCAGGTCGTGACCGACGCCCACATCGCGCAGGGCAAATTCGAGATCGAGATCGCGGGCGATCGCATTCCCGCGAATGCGACACTGGGCGCGCTCTACGATCCCAAATCCGAGCGCGTGAAGGCGTAGGAGTTGCGAGCTTCCCACCCTCGGCTATGATCTTCCCTGGAGGATCCGAACTCATCGCGGTGGAGCGGCTGCGGGGCCTCGCTTTGGAATGCGAAGCGGGCACTTTGGCGCCCTTCTCCGTTCACCGATGGCTCGTGGTCGCAATCGCGCCGGCGCCGTCCTAAAGCCGGCTCAAATGGGAGGTCCCATGAACAAGCTCAGTCTCAGCCTGCTCGCGGGCGTGGTGCTCGCTCTTGCGGTGCCGGCGCAAGCCGCGACGCCCAAGGACACCTTCGTCATGGCGAAGAACATCGACGACATGGTCTCGCTCGATCCCGCCGAGGACTTCGAGCTCACGGGCATCGAGATCGAGACCAACATCTACGATCGCGTGATGCGCTACGACGCCGAGGACATCAAGAAGCTCGACGGCGGCGCCGTCCAAAGCTGGACCGTGAGCCCCGACAGCAAGACCATCACCTTCAAGGTGCGGCCCGGCATCAAGTTCAGCACCGGCGACGGCTTGACCGCCGACGACATCGCCTTCTCGCTGCAGCGCTCGGTGATCCTCAACAAGCCGCCGGCCTTCATCCTCCAGCAGCTCGGCTGGGACGACAAGAACGTGAAGGACCTCATCAAGGTGATCGATCCCATGACGGTGTCGGTCACGATCAAGGAGGATTTCGGCACCACCTTCGTGCTGAACTGCCTCAGCGCCGGGCTCGCCTCCGTCGTCGAGAAGAAAGTCGCTATGGCGCACGAGAAGAACGGCGATCTCGGCAACGAGTGGCTGAAGACCAACTCCGCGGGATCGGGCCCCTACGTGCTGAAATCGTGGAAGGCCAACGACTCCGTCGTGCTCGAGGCCAATCCCCATTATTGGAAGGCGAAGCCTAAACTATCCCGCGTCGTCATCCGCCACGTCGCCGAGCCCGCCTCCCAGCGGCTGCTGCTCGAGAAGGGCGACATCGACATGGCGCGCAACCTGACGCCCGACATCATCGCGAGCGTGAGCGAGAGCAAGGACCTGACGGTCAGCAATTTCCCGCTGGCGGACACTTATTATCTGGGCCTCAACCAGACCGTGGAGCCCTTCAAGAAGGCGAAGGTGCGCGAGGCCATGCGCTGGCTCATCGACTACCAGGGCATGGCGAACACCTTCCTCAAGGGCCAGTTCCAGGTCCAGCAGGCGTTCTGGCCCGCGGGCTTCCCGGGCGCGCTCACCAACAATCCGTTCAAGCTCGACGTGGCCAAGGCGAAGGCGCTCCTCAAGGAGGCGGGCTATCCCGACGGCTTCGAGGTGAGCATGGACACGGCGACCAGCAACCCCTTCCCGGAGATGGCGCAGTCGATCCAGAACACGATGGCGCAGGGCGGGATCAAGATTAAGCTGATCAGCGGCGAGCAGAAGCAGGTGATCACGAAGTACCGCGCGCGCGGCCACCAGATGGTGATCCTCTACTGGTCGCCCGACTATCAGGATCCGCACGCCAACGCCTCGACCTTCGCGCGCAATCCGGACAAGCCCGGCTCCGAGAAGGCCTCGACCCTCGCCTCGCGCAATTCCTGGTTCACCGACGGCATCCAGGAGATCACGGCCGAGACCGAGGCGGCGGCCCGCGAGCGCGATCCCGCGAAGCGCAACGAGATGTACATCGACCTCCAGACGAAGCTGCAGAAGGACTCGCCGATCATCAACCTGTTCCAGGCGATCTCGCAGACCGTGGAGCGCAAGGGCGTGAAAGGCTTCATCGCGGGCCCGAACCCCGACACGGTGTTCTTCCGGTTGGTCACGAAATGAGGGCGTCGTCGCTGAGCGCCTGAACGACCCTCACGCCTCACGCCCACGCCCTTTTTCAGGGCGTGGGTTTCTCTTTTTCGTCATGGCCGGGCTTGTCCCGGCCATCCACGTCTTCGGTTGCCGCAGAAGAACACGTGGACGCCCGGGACTGGGCTACCACTCTGAGCCCCCTCGCCGCGTCACACGATTGTTATGATGACGGGCGGATTTCGCGCCGGAGTCGCATATCGGCGAGGCGGTCCGATGACACATCTCCCCTGACTCGCTAGATTGTTGTCGGCCAGGTGGGAGCGCGGCTGGATGAGACCCCGCCCACCCGGACGAGGAACGATCCACCTAACCGAAACACCAAACAAACGGGAGGGACAAGCCTATGAAACGTGCCAACAAGCTCGGATTGCTCGCCGGCGTCTCCATGCTGTGCACCGTTGCCCTCACGGCCAGCGCCGCCGGTCCGAAGGTCGTGTCGGGTCCGTCGGCCGATCCCGACTGTTTCGTGCCATGGACCAAGGAGACCAAGTTCTTCCAGTACCCGGCCAAGAAGGGGCCGTACCGCATCGCGCTCGCCAATGGCTTCATCGCCAATACCTGGCGCATCCAGATGATCCAGACCGCCAAGGCCTATGCGGCGCAAAAGGACGTCGCCGCCAAGCTGAAGGAGTTCAAGGTCGTCTCGACCGGCGAGGACGTCGCGGCTCAGATCGCGGCGATCAACAACTTCATCGATTCCGGCTTCGATGCGATCGTCGTCAATGCGCAGAATCCATCGGCCTTCAAGCCGGTGATCAAGCGGGCCAATGACGCCGGCGTCATCCTCGTCGCCTTCGACAACATCCTCGACACCGAGGATGCGATCAACGTCGACGTCGACCAGAAGGGCCTGGGCATCTACTGGGCGGACTGGCTGGTCAAGAACGTGCCCAACGGCGGCAAGATCCTGGAAGTCCGCGGGGTGATCGGCACCTCGGTCGACCGCGACCGCCACGATGGCATCCATGAGACGCTCAACAAATCGGGCAAGAAGTGGGACGTCGTCGAGGTCATCGGCAAGTGGGACGATCCGACCGCGCAGAAGGTCACCGCCGACGCGATCGCGGTACAGAAGCACTTCGACGGCATTACCGCGCAGGGCGGCGACACCGGCGTGGTGCAGGCGATGATCGACGCCAAGCATCCCATGGTTCCCTTCGGCGGCGAGACGGAGAACGGCTTCCGCAAGTTCTGCGGCAAGTTTTCCGGCCAGGGCCTGAAGTGCGCTTCGGCGGGCACCGGGCCGGCGCAAGTCGCCGTTGCCATTCATACCGCCATCGTGGCGCTCGAGGGGCAGGTGGTGCCGCAATCCGTCAAGCTGCCTCTTGCCAAGGTGGAGGATCCGAATTTCAAGGATGGGCAGGACTACTATTCGACCCAGTCCGACAATTTTTTCGTCGGCAACGCCTTCCCGACCTGCCACATCAACTTCACCGCCCAGGAAATCATGGGCCAGACAAAAGAGAACCAGTAGCGACATCGGGTGAATCAGGCGCCGCGGGACGATCGCTTTCCGCGGCGCTTGTCGCTGGTGGAGAGATGGAGCCCGTCGAAGCCCCGCTGTTCCGCATGGAAGGCGCCTCCAAGAGATACGGGGGCGTCAAGGCGCTGGAAAAGGCGGATCTGACGGTCGAAGCGGGCCAGATTCACGCCATCCTGGGCGAGAACGGCGCCGGAAAATCAACGCTCATCAAGATCATGGCGGGGGTCATTGAGCCCGACGAGGGCCGGATGCTGCTCGACGGCCGCGAGATCCGTTTCGCCTCTCCCGCGGCGGCCAATCAGGCAGGCATCGCCTGCATCTTCCAGGAGCTCTCGCTCATTCCCGACCTGTCGGTCGCAGACAACATCTCGATCAGCAATCCCCCGAAGCGGTTCGGATTGATCGACAGGCGCGCCCAGCGGAGGATCGCGGAGGCAGCGCTCGCGCGCGCGGGCGCCGAGGACATCCATCCCTTGGCGCCCGTGAAGGACCTGCCGCTCTCTCGCCGGCAGATGGTGGAGATCGCCAAGGCGCTGGCGCGCAACCCGCGCGTGCTCATCCTGGACGAGGCGACATCGGCGCTGACAGCGGCCGACGTCGCCAAAGTGTTCGTCGTGCTGAAGCGGCTGCGCTCCGAGGGTTTGGCGCTGCTCTACATCTCGCACCGCATGCACGAGATCGCGGAGCTGGCGGATCGCTGCACGGTCTTTCGCAACGGCCGAAACGTCGCGACGTATCGGGCGGGCGAGAAGAGCGACAATGCGGTCGTGGAGCTGATGATCGGGCGCGAGTACAGCCATGTGTTCCCGCCCAAGCCGGTGGCCGCCGCGAACGGCGCGGCGCCTGTCCTCGAGGCCCGCAATCTATCGTGGTCAGGCCGGCTCAAGGATATTTCGCTCTCCGTCCGCGCCGGCGAGGTCTTGGGGTTGGGCGGGCTCGACGGGCAGGGCCAGCGGGAACTGCTGCTCGCGCTCTTCGGCGTGCTGCGCGGCGTCACCGGCGAGACCCTGGTCGACGGCGCACCCACCTCGATCTCGAGCCCGAGCGCGGCCAAGGCGAGCCGCATCGGGATGGCTCTGATCCCCGAGGATCGCAAGACCGAGGGGCTGATGCTGCCGATGTCGGTCAAGGTCAATCTCTCCTTCGCCGCGCTCGACCGCATCTCCCGCCGGGGCGTGGTCGATCGCGCGAGCGAGCGCAAGCTGATCGACCAGATGATCGAATTATTGGCCATCCGCACCGATGGGACGGATCTGCCCGTCGCCGCGCTGTCGGGCGGCAATCAGCAAAAGGTGGTGATCGCCAAATGGCTCATGGTAAAGCCGCGCATCATCCTGCTCAACGATCCCACGCGCGGCATCGACGTCGGCACCAAGGTCGAGCTCTACCAGCTCCTGCGCAAGCTCGCGTCGACCGGCGCCGCGATCGTCTTCTACTCCACCGATTATGACGAGCTGATCGGCTGCTGCGACCGGGTGCTCGTGCTCTACGACGGCGCCGTGAGGCGCGTGCTGGCCGGCGACGAGATCACCGAGCGCGCGCTGGTCGGCAGCGCGCTCAACATAGCAAGGCAAGGTGAAGCGGCCGCCGCGGGATCGGAGACACGCGTGTGAGGGACTGGCAGTATCGGCTCCGCGAGCATCGGGGGACTCTGCTCGCCGTGGTGTTCTTCGTACTCATGTTCGCCATCTACGTCGGCAACCACCCCGCGGGCTTTACCGCCAATGTCGTCCAGACGGCGGCCAACAAGGGCGTGCTGCTGGCGCTGGTCGCGATGGCGCAGACTTTCGTGGTCCTGACGGCGGGCATCGATCTGTCGGTCGGCACGGTGCTTGTCCTGACCAATTGCCTCGCCTCCTGGATCGTGCTCGGCTCGCCGGTCATGGTCGCCTTGGGGGTTGCGGGCGTGCTGCTCACGGGAGCGGTCTGCGGCGCGATCAGCGGCGCCATCGTGATCTATGGGCGCCTGCAGCCGATCGTAACGACGATCGCGACGGGTGCCATCTATTTCGGCATCGCGCTCGCGCTCAGGCCGGTGCCCGGCGGCGACGTTGACTCGGATCTCGCCGACGCTTTCACCAGCCGAATTTTTGGCGTGCTCCCCGCGAGCTTGGTGGCGCTCCTCGTCGTGGTGCTTTTGATTTGGGTTCCCTTCCGTCAATCGGAGATCGGGCGCGCGGCTTACGCGATCGGCTCGTCGCCAGCCGCCGCCTATATGTCCGGCGTGCCCGTCCGCGCGGCAAGCTTTCTAGTCTATGTCCTCTCCGGACTGATCGCGGCGGTCGGCGGCCTCTTCCTCACGTTCATCACTGCCTCGGGCGAGGCCTCGGCGGCGAACGCCGGCTCTTACACGTTGTTCTCGATCGCCGCCGCAGTGCTGGGCGGCGTCTCGCTCTTCGGCGGGTCGGGCAGCGCGATCGGCGCGATCTTCGGCGCCCTGATGTTCCGGACCATCGGCGACCTCCTGTTCGTCTTCGATCTCGAGCCGCTGTGGCAGCCTCTGTTCCAGGGCGTCGTGCTGCTGGCGGCCGTGTGCCTTGGCTCGGTGCGGCTATTCCAGATCCGCAATCGTCTCGATCTCTTCGAATGAGGTTGGCCCCAACGACGATCCGCGATTCGCTCCGGCGAAGGATCGACCCGGCGGTGGCGACCGCCTTCGGCTGCATCGCCCTGCTGCTGTTTCTGGGCAGCCTCTATTCCTCGAGCTTCCTCTCGCCCGAGTACCTGCTTCAGCAACTCAAGGTCGCGTCGTTCCTCGGGGTCATCGCCACGGGCATGATGCTGGTGATCCTGCTCGGTCAGATCGACCTGTCGGTGCCCTGGGTCGTCGCGGTGGGCGGCATGATGTCGACGGCGGCGACGGGATGGGGTCCGGTCGGCGAAGCGCTCGCCATTCCCTTCGGCATCGCCTGCGGCATTGGGCTGGGGCTCGTCAACGGTTTCGGTGTCGCCTACCTGCGCCTGCCCTCGATGATCATCACCCTCGCCGTGAACGCGGTCGCGCAGGGGCTGATGGTGGTGCACACCGGAGGTTTCTCGCCGCAAGACTCCTCGTCGGCCGCGATGCGCTTCATCGCCACCGGGCAGACGCTGCTCGGCATACCCAATGCGCTCATCGTCTGGGGGATAGTCGGCGCTGCCACGGTTTTCCTGCTGACGCGCACGACCTTCGGGCGCGCGATTTACGGGATCGGCAACCGCGAGCGCGCCGCCTACCTCTCGGGCATCCGGACCCAACGCGTCGTCCTCGCCACCTTCGCGGCCGCCGGCGGCCTTTCGGCCTTCGGCGGGGTTTTGCTGGCGGGCTACGCGAGCAAGGCGGCGCAGGCCATGGGCGACGCCTATCTCCTGCCCTCCATCGCCGCCGTCGTGCTCGGCGGCGCCTCGATCCTGGGCGGACGCGGCACATACATCGGCACGATCGCCGGCGTCATCCTGATCACCCTCCTGCAGTCGATCCTGTCGGTCATCCAGATGGAAGAGGCCGGCCGCCAGATCATCTACGGCGCCGTCATCATCGCGATGCTGCTGCTCTATGGCCGCGAGCGCCGGGACGCATAAGCCGTACAC
>DATFRA010000211.1:0-15492 GCA_035263705.1 Allostellaceae bacterium | reverse complement strand
GTTCGATTTCGGTCGAACCGCGCGAGCGGGCGCACCCTACTGCACCGACTGTTTTGCCGGTGTGAGCGCGGTGTGGCGGTGGTGTGTGCATGCCTGGCGTTGCGGCTTCGCTCTCGGAGCGGTTTCTTTTGCGCCGCGCGGTATGACACTCTACCGTGGCGACTCAATTGGGAGAGCAGACAGCGATGGCAACACTCAAAATCGACGAGGAAGAGGTCCACGTTTCGGATGCGACGGTGTTGCGAATGGCAGAGCGCATTTGGAAGCTCGGCAACGACCAGCGCCGCGCCGCATTCGTGGAACGTGCGCGCAAGAGGATCACTGCGGGTCAACGCGGCAAGAATGATGTCGCGACGATAGTTGTGGCTGACCACGCGGCAAAATCGTGATCGGCTCTTGCGGCGCAGCCCGGGCGCTGCCCGCGCACTCTAGAACGGCAGCGGGAACGCGTACGTCAGCAGCGCCTCGTTGTCGCCGGGATTGTGCTTGTGAATGCCGGCATTCGAGATGTGCGCGAACTGGAAGCCGAGCCGCGCGCCGCTGTCGAACTCGTAGGTGATGGCCGCGCTGGTGCGGAACTGAAAGACGCCGCCGAGATTCTCATCGGAGCCGCGGCTGTAGGCTCCCACCGCGCCGAGCGGCGTCAGCACGAAGCGGCCCCAGGCGATGTCAGCATAGAAGCCCGCGTAGCCGAAGACGCCGCCCCGGGTGGTCGCGAGCACGCCCGCGGCTGGTCCGATATAGAGGAACTTCTGGCCGTAGCGGAACTCAATGCGGCCTTCACCCGAGGTTCCCGCTTCCCGATGTCCCTGGATGTCGAAGGCGCCGGCGGCGAGATCGAGATAGCTCGGCTCGCTGCCGAGGAGCTGAAGCCCCTGGTCCATCGGCCGGGCGGTGCCCTGCGCCAACGCCCCGCCGCCGAGTCCGATCAGCGCCGCGCAGAACGGGAGCACGGCAAGGACCCGTCGGAATGATCTGCTGAATGTCATGCGATCCCCACCGGCTGTCGTCGTTATCGTATTTCCCCGCGCCGCGCAAGCGCGTGCGACGCGGTGCAGCTCTCACTTCCGCGAGACCGAGTACGATCGCGGACGAAAAAAGCCCCGCTCTTCGAGCGGGGCTTTCTCGGAGCGCGAGCGTGCGAGACTCAGGTCCAGCGGCCCGCGATCCACATCCAGGCGCCGCCGGGCTGCTGTGCCCAATGGCCGGGGACCCATTGCGCCGCCGGTTGCGGCCGAGCTTGGTAATGCCCGGGGACCCAATCCCAGTTTGCGCCGTTGTAGCTCCAGTAGCCGACCTGCCACACCATCTGCGGGGCGGGCGCCGGCGGGATCACCTCCGTGCGCGGCGGCGGCGGCGCCCCCGGCGCGGTCATCGCGGGGCCACTGGTCACGGTCGTCGTCGTGGTCTCCGCGGGAGCCGCCGGAGCCACGGTCGTGTAGGTCGTCGTGGGCGTGGTGACCGTGTAGGTGTAGCTGTAGGTCGGCGCCGCCGGTGCGATGACAGTCGCCGGCGGCGCATTGGGGTCGACGATGACGTCGGCGAGCGCCGGCGCGGCGCCCGCGCCGAGGGCAACGGCCCCGAGCGCCAGCGGGCCCGGGAGCGCGCGCATCCACGTTGAGACAGTCCGATGAATCATGTGCCTCTCCTTTCGTTGCGAAGCCTCGCCCGACACACGGGGCAAGCGCCACGAGTGAGACTGGGGACGCGCGCGAGCGATGCAATGCCGCCGGCGCGAGATGTAATGCTGATGGCGAGAACGCCAGAATCTCGTCATGAAATCGCGCGCTTCCGGATGCGCGCATGATCCGGCGATCCCGCAACTCTCGTCGGATTAATTCCGCCGGAGCGCGACCGGCGTCTGCACGATCACTTCCTCGATTTCGTTGAACGATGCTTCGACCGACTTGCAGTCGATCTTGCCATCTTTCTGGGCCTGCCAGCCCGCGACGGCGCTCGCCATGAGCACACGATGGATGGCGGCGACCTGCTCCAGGCTGATCACGTTTGCGGTCGCGAGGGCCCCGATCTCGCCGGCGGCGGCGGAGATCCGCGCGTGAGGAATCCGATCGCATCTGATCGCGGCGCCGAGGATGCCGGCGGCGCTGGACAGGGCCTGGATGTTGGTCCGGGGCTCGAGGCCGGTATCTCCGGTCGCGCCCGGCGAGGCCGCGAGAAGGACAGCCGACAGGGCAAGATAACCGACCATTGACATGACCATCTCCGGTCACGGGGTGAGTGCACTCCGATAACGGTGGAGAGGCCGGGTTTGTTTCCAACCGAGGCCGGGATGGCGGGGTTGATGAGGGGCGCCAACTTCGAACGCATTAGGAAAACGTCGGCGCGGTGTCCTCGAATGCGGCGACATTGCCATGAGTATGAAATCTGAGGCCCCCGGGGTTGCGGGACCGGCGCGGGCGCACCAAGTCGCCCCTGCGCCCCTCAGAGGGCGTTGCCGCAACGGCAATAGGAGACGCACATGACGCGCAAGACCGAGAACGCTCGCACCCGTGGCTCCCGCTACGCCGTGATCGCAGGTGCCATTGGCGCGGTGGCGCTGGGTGTGATGGCGGCGCCGGCCCTGGCCGAGACGCTCGGCTACTACTATGAACAGCCGGTCACGGTCTACACGCCGCCACCAACCACGACGACGACGACCTACACCTACACGTCGCCGCCGCGGACCTACACCTACGTTGAGCCGGCGCCACCGCCACCGCCGACTACTGTCTACGAGCGTCCGGCGCGAGGCCCCGGCCTCTACCTCGATACGCCGATCCTCAACTTCGGCATCGGCTTCTGAGTCAAAATCCTAGAGCCGCGAGAACAGTTCGTTCGACCAACTCAGGCCCCGCTTCGGCGGGGCCATTCTTTTGCCCGTCCGACGACGCACGCTCATTTCTTGGTGTAGAGCGCGGCATAATCCTCTTTGGGGCGGGTGAGCTTCTCGGGGTGGACGATCTTCTTGTTGACGGCCTCGCGCGCGGCCGCGAGGTAAGGGAACTCGGTCGCGACGCCGTCGCGCTTCAGCACATAGACCGTGGACATCGTCCGCGTGCTCCGCTGATCCACCATCATCCGCTTGATGATGGTCCAGTCGACGCGGCGGGACTCGCCGCCCTCCTCGGTCGGTGCCACGTCCTCGAAGCCGTGATCGACGATGGCCTCGGACGCGTAGAGCTTCGGCTCGGGCTTCTTGCCATGTCCGTCTCGGTCGCGGCCGCGCCCGAACGACGGCTTGCCGGGCCGTCCGCGCCGCTTGTCGCGCCGGTCGCGCTTTTCGCCGTCGGCACTGCGCGATCCGTCGCCGCGCGGACCGGCCTCGCGTGAGCGCTGCTCGCGGTTCTCGCTCTCGCCCTCGCGGCGGCGCCAGCGCGGGCGATCGCGCCAGCGCGTCCGGGGCGGACGGCCATCGGTTTGCGTCGCCGGGTCCGCGGCCGGAGCGGCTGCCACCGCGGCGGTGCCGCCCTCGCTCGGAGACGCCGTCTCGGCGCCCGGCGGCGGCTTCCGGCGGCGTCGCCGCCGGCGGCGACGCCGCGGCTGATCGCCGGCGGGCGCGGCGCCTTGCGGCGCGGGCGCGCCTTCGCTTGGCGGCGCCGCTTCGGCGGGTTCGCCGGGCTGCGAGGCTGCGGTCGGCTCCGGTGGCACGGCGTCGGCAGTGGGAGCGGTGGTTGCCGCCGCCGACGGCGCGACGCCCTCCGGCCGCGGGCCGCGATGCCGCCGGCGGCGTCGGCGTCGCCGGCGCCGGTGTTGTCCGGTGCCGGCGTCGGGTGACGTTCCCGGTTGCAGCGGCGCGTCGGCCGCCGCAACGGAAGGACCCGCGGGCTGCGGCGGTGTCTCGGTCTGTGACGCTGGCTCGGGCGCGGCGGGAACCGCCGGGGCGTCCGGCGCCTGCTCTTCCCGCTTCTCGGATGTATCGGCCATCGAAGCCCCCGGCTGAACGGCGGCGGAGCCTAGCACCGCCCGTGATTGGCGCCTATCTCCCGCAGCCGGGTTTCGCCTGCTCCCTTAGCTCTTCTTTTTTCGAGGCAAGATCTCGTCGGGCGGTACCGAGGAGCCGCGGGGCGCGCGGCCGGGCTCTGGCGGCAATTTGCGCGTGCCCGGAACGGGCGACGTCGAGCGCGCGAGATCGCCGAGGTTGGCGCCGCGCTTAGCCGGCAGGATCAGCTTGTCGCTGCGTACCTGATCGCCCTTGTCGCCCATATCCGGATGCTTTCCTTGTCGTCGCGTCATCCGCGCGAGCGCTGCCACGACTATACGCCAGATCTTCACGCCGCGCTCCACAGCTTAGATACTCTTGCGCGATCATATCATGATGCGTACCATCTTTACGGGTACGATCCTGGGAGGGACCCGTGGCCGCTGTTCTCGAGCCCGATCCGATGGCTCCGATGCCGTCCGGAATCTCTCTGGCGATTCCGCCCGCGCGGACGAGCGCGCCGCTGATCGCCGGAAGGCAGCAGCTGCAGGCACAAGGTGTGGCCGGTTTCGGGGGCGTCAAGCCTCTGCGCCCTCCGAAGTCGCCGCCGCCCCGCGCGACCCGGATCGATCCCAACCGAATGCTCTCGCCGAGCGCGCCCAGCGCGAGGGCTCTGAGGCTCCGAGGGCCGGGAGCGCCGCTACCGCCCGCTGGCGCGCCCGCCGTTGCGGCGATGCCGGTGGTAACCACTCTGGAAGGCGGCAGCGACGACGGAACGACGATCCCACCGGATACTCAGGCGGCCGCCAGCACGACGCACATCATCAATCCGCTCAACAACAACATCCACGTCATCGACCTTGCCAACCCGAGCGCGCCCACGGTCGTCGCGCTGGACGCGTTCTGGAGCCGGCCGCATTGCTTCGATCCCAAGGTGGTCTACGATCCCAACGTCGATCGCTTCGTCTTCGTGGTCATGGCCGACGCGGCGCAGGCCACGTCGAGTCTTCTGGTCGCCGTGAGTGCCAGCGGCGATGCCACGGGACAGTGGCACTTCCAGTCCGTTGCCGTCGATCCCGCCGTGCAGGGGCAGGTCTGGATGGATTATCCGAGCCTCGGCCTCACCGCGGACAAGGTCACGGTCCAGGTGAACCTCTACACCCTCGCGGCGCCCCACGCCTTCGCAGGCTCCTCCGTCTATGTGTTCGACAAGACCTCGCTCATGACGCCGGCCTCGCCGAGCGCCGTCACGCGGTTCATGCTGCCGAACCAGGGCGCGGGCCAGGTGCCCGCTGTCACCTACGATCCCGGCGTGCAGGACCAGTTCCTGGTCTCGAGCTGGAGCGGCAATGCCGGCGGGCAGGGGTCGCTCGCGGTCTGGAAGATCACGGGCTCGCCCGCGAACAACACGACCGCGATCACGCGCGTCGGCTTCGTCCCCGCCGCGGGGAGTTGGAACTCCTTTCCGTCCGTGGCGGAGCTGGCGCCACAGTCCGGCATCGCCGACAGGCTCGATGTCGGCGACGATCGGTTGCTCAGCGTGGTCAATCGCAACGGCACGCTCTACGGCTGCCACACGGTCTACCTGCCGACGGGCGCCGGCACCCGGTCCGCGGTGCAGTGGTGGGAGATCTCGACCGCGAGCTGGTCGGCGAGCCTCGGGCTGCTCGACGATCCCGCGGGCGCGACCTTCTACGCGTTTCCGAGCATGGCCATCAACAAGGCCGGCGATATCCTGATCGGCCACGCGCGCTTCTCAACGCTGACCCATCCCTCGGGCGCCTATCTCCTGGTGCCCGCGGGTGGCGGTGCGCAGGTCGCCGCCGTCTTCGCGCCGGGCCAGGCGACGTACGTGCAGCGCTTCGGCGGCCCCAAGAACCGATGGGGCGACTACAGCGCAACGCAGGTCGACCATCGCGACGACGCGAGCTTCTGGACCATCCAGGAATACGCGTCGCCCACCGCCGACAAATGGGCGACGAAGATCGCGAAGATCACGCCGCCGCCGGCGCCGCCGATCGTTTAGCCGAGAAAGCCGCTCATCGCGCTCATCGCTCGTGCGGGTGCGCCGCGCACTCGCAGCCGGCGGCGTGATACCGGCCGTTCGGTTCGACCAAGCCGCCTTCGCCGTAGCGGTCGTGCGGCCGCACCCAGTCGCCGAGGCTGTGATAGGGGCCGTTCTCCTGCCGGCCTTTCGGCATCGCATCGAGGATCGCATAGGCGGTCAGGTTTTCCTCGCCTCCGCGCGCGAAGCTCGCGTAGGTCAGATAGATCGCACCATCCTCGTCCTTGAAGAACACGCTGCGGCCCGAGAGGTCCCCGATCTCGGCGGTCCAATGGGGCGCGGGCGCGAAGTTGTAGAGCGCGCGGCCCGCGGCGACGTCCGCCCGGCGGAACGACACGTCGAAGTCGTAATTGAAGTCGGAGCCGTAGGACGAGACCCAGGGAAAGGTCCAGCCCATGCGCTTGCGCACGATCTCGATCTCCTCGATCGGCGCCCGCGCCACGACGGCATAGGTCACGTCGTGATGGTTGAGGTGGACGAGGATTCCCGCGATATGGTCGACCTCGAAGGAGCAGCCGACGCACTGCGTGGCGGCGCCGGGGCCCATCATGAAGTGCTTGATCATTAGCTGGCTGCGACCGCCGAAAAGCTCCGACAGCGTGACCTTGCCGTCGGGGCCGTCGAACACGTAGGGCTTGTCGATCCGAATCCACGGGAGCGTGCGGCGCTCTTGCGCGAGGCGCTCGCGGCGCCGCGTCAGTTCCTTCTCCTGGGCGAGGAGCGCGCGCCGGGCTTCGATCCACTCGGCTTTGGTGACGATCGGGTGTGGGTGCATGGTTGAGTCCTTTCCGGTGTGCAGTTTTAGTTAAACCCTCACCCTCCCAGCGCTTCCGCGCTGGGTCCGTCCCTCTCCCGCTTCACGGGAGAGGGCTATTGACCGCTCGGTCTCGAATGTCCCCAGTCGCTCGTCAGAGCGACCGGGAGGACGAGGGCAACGATCGGTCAGGTATCGACGAGGACGCTGAAGCCGCCGTAGATGAGCCGCTTGCCGTCGAACGGCATGGGATTGGCCTCGGGCTTGCTCCGCGGATCGGCCATGACCTTTTTCATGCCGGCATCGCGCACCTCCCGCGATGGCCAGGCGATCCAGGAGAACACCACCGTCTCGTGGGCTTGCTTTTTGACCGCCATCGGGAAGGACGTGAGCTTCCCGTCCGGCACGTCATCGCCCCAGCACTCGACCAGCTTCAGCGCACCGTGCTCCTTGAAGACCACAGCGGCGGCTTCGGCGTGCCGACGGTAGGCATCGCGATTGGCGGTGGGTACTGCCGCGACGAATCCATCGATATACATCGTTTACTCCCTTGGCTTGCTGTGTCTTGGTTGCTCCATCGTCGTCATGCGCGGACTTGTTCCGCGCATCCACGTTTTCTTCTGGGGGAAGAAGAAACTCGTGGATGGCCGGGACGAGCCCGGCCATGACGACAGGGAGAGGGCCGCCCGGTGCGCGTGCGCCGGACGCCCCCGATGCTCACTTCCCCGCGCTCACCATCGCGAAGTGGGCGCCTTGGGGGTCGAGGGCCTGCACGATCCAGGCGCCGCCGGGGACCTCCATGGGGCCGTTCACCACCTTGCCGCCCCGCGTGAAGGCGCGGTCCGCCGCCGCGGCGACGCTGTCGACCGCGAGGTAGTAGTTCCAGGCGGGATGCGGGACCTGGGCGCAGATCTTCATCATGCCGCCCACAGGCGCGCCACCGGTGGCGAAGGTCTGGTAGACGCCCATGGCGGGGCCCATGTCGTGCGCCTTGTCCTTGGTCCAGCCGAAGAGGCCCGCGTAGAACTTGAACTCGCGGTCGAGGTCGCCCGCCATCAGCTCGTGCCAGCCGACGTGGCCGGGCGTCATCGGCGCCACCGGCTTCGGCTCCTCCGTGGTGTTCGGCTTGAAGAGCAGGAAAACCGCGCCGCCGGGATCGGCGACGACCGCGAAGCGGCCGACGTTCGGAATGTCCGTCGGCGGACGCTTGATCGAGCCGCCCGCGGCGGCGACGCGCTTTACCTCGGCGTCGACGTCGTCGGTCGAGACATAGCCGGACCAGCAGGGCGGCACGCCCTGGGCGCGCATCTCCTCGGGAATCCCCATGAGGCCCGCCACCATCGTGGGGCCCTTGCTGAAGATCGTGTAGCTGCCGCCGCCCTCCATCGGGTGCTCTTGCGTCGTCCAGCCGATGACGTCGCAATAGAACTTGGCCGCCGCCTTGGTGTCAGTGGTCATCACGTCGTACCAGATGAACTTGCCGCGAGACGTCATCGCTCACTCCTTCTTGCTGGGGGGACGCTGGAACAAACACGCGATATAGCGACGGAGGTGTGACACGCACGCACGCGCGACCTCGGGACCGCCTTTCGCCTTCGCGAGCACGAAGGCGCCTTGCAGCACCGCCTGCGTATGGAGCGCGAGGCTCTGGGCGGACCAGGTCGCGCCCGGCGCGTAAAGCGCTTTCGCCGCCTCGATGTCCTCGACGAGCCCCGCGACGTGAACGCCGATATAGGTGTCGCAGGCTTTCCGGATCGCCGGATGGGTCTCGTAGGTTTCCTGCACCATGGTCCCGAGCAGACAGGTGAATTGCGGGAGCGGACCATCGATGATGGCGCTCCGGAAATCGATATAGGCGAGGAACCGATCGAGCGGATCCGTAAGCGCGCGGTAGGGCGCGGAGCCGAAGAGCGTCTCGGCCATCGCCGAGAAATGCGCCGCCGCCTCTACCGCAAGATCCTGCTTGCTCCGGAAGTGGTGGAAGAAGGCGCCCTTGGTGAGTCCCGCTTCGCGGCAGATGTCGTCGACGGTCGTAGCCGAGTAGCCCTGCGTGCGGATCACCTGCAATGCCGCGTCGAGAAGGCGGGTGCGGCCGTCGGGCTGGGATGGGGTCGCCGAGTTCATGGAATAAAGCATACCGACTGGTCGGTACGTTGTCAAGCCTGACTTTTGCGCAGACGAACCAACGGTGTAGAAGGACCTGCGGCATGACCTCGCCGGAAAATCGCCATGACAACCCGCCAGGCGCGGCAGCGCCGAGGCGTTCAGGCACGGTAATCTGAGTGCTCTCACCGCAAGGGGATCAAAGATGGCTCAAGCAAAAGTCGCGATCGTCACGGGAGCGGGGCAGGGCATCGGCGCGGGTGTCGCGCGGAGCTTCGCCGAGGCGGGATACCGGGTTTCGCTGATGTCGCCCTCGGAGCGCAGCGTCAAGCTCGCCGGCGAGCTCGGCGGCATCGGGCGGCGGGGCTCGGCGCTCGCGGTCGCCGACCTCGAGGCGCTTGTCGACGCGACCCTGGAGGCCTATGGCCGGATCGACGCCGTCGTCAGCAACATGGGACAGAGCGGCGCGCCGGCGCCGAGCATCACCACCGGCACGGTCTACGATCCCGCGAATTTCGCCGATCCGCTCGCGTTTCCCGACGAGGCCTGGCATGGCGCGCTCGACATGTACGTGCTCTCGGTGGTGCGGATGGCGCGGCTGGCGACGCCGGTCATGATGGCGCAGGGCGGCGGCGCCTTCGTCAACATCTCGTCCTTGAATGCGACGGAGCCGCGGCCGGGCTATGCGCAGATGAGCGTGCTCCGCGGTGCGCTCCACGGCTTCACCAAGCTGTTCGCCGACAAATACGCGAGTGCCAAGGTGCGCATGAACAACGTCATGCCCGGCTATTGCGAGAACGTCGCGATGACGGAGGCGGCGCTGCGCAGCATTCCCATGGGCCGCACGGCACGGTTCAGCGAGATCGGCAGCGTCTGCGTGTTCCTCGCCTCGGAGGGCGCCAGCTACATGACGGGCCAGAACGTGCTGGTCGACGGCGGCATCAATCGCGCCGTGCGCTGATCGGAAGGCGGGACGCCGGCTCGCCGGAGGATGGCTGGGTGTAAGCTCCGCCCACGTGGGAGGGATTCATGCGGTATGCCCGACTGAAGAAACGGCTCGACGCCGGCGAGACCCTGATCCTGGATGGCGCGACCGGCACGGAGCTGCAGCGCCGCGGCGCGCCGATGGACGCGGACGCGTGGTGCGGACCGGCAACGCTCGAGCACGAGCGGTTGCTGACGGAGATCCACGCCGACTACATCCGCGCGGGAGCCGAGGTGATCACCGCCAACACCTTCGCGTCCTCGCGCCTGATGCTCTCGCGGGCGGGGCTCGGGGAACGCGTGCGCGAGGTCAACGAGCGTGCCGTCGCCGCCGCGCTCCGGGCGCGGGATATCGCGGGGAATGACTCGATCGTCGTCGCGGGCTCGCTCTCGCATATGGTACCGATCCTGCAGGGGAAAGAGTCCCAAGATCCGGCGCTGCTGCCATCGGACCACGAGATCGCAGACGCGCTCCACGAGCTCGCGGGGATCCTCGCCGGCGCCGGCTGCGAGCTGATCCTGCTGGAGATGATGTACCATCCGGGCCGCGTCCGCTCCGCGCTCGAGGCCGCACGCGCCACCGGGCTGCCGGCCTGGTTCGGCGCGAGCGCGCGGCGCGGGCGCGGTGGCGACGTGGTCAGCTACTATCAGTCCGAAGAAGTTCCGTTGCAGGCAATCGTCGACCTCATCCCGAGCGCCGGCGTCGACGCCGCCGGGATCATGCATACGGGCGCCGATATCGTAGCCGATGCGCTCAGGGAGGTGCGGCGGCGCTTCGCGGGGCCGCTGATGGCCTATCCCGACTCCGGCTACTTCGAGATGCCCGACTGGCGCTTCGTCGACGTGATCGCGCCAGAGCGGTTCGAGGGTCTCTGCCGCGCGTGGATCGCCTCGGGCGTGCAGATCGTCGGCGGCTGCTGCGGCCTCACTCCCGACCACATCCACGCCGCCGTTCGCGCGAGGGACTCCAAGCCGCGCTGACCTCGGCGCCCCGAATCTCCGCGCCGATCGATCCCCGAGCGCGGCTCGACGTCGATCGTCCGGTAGCGCATCGCATCCCCTCGCCGAGCCCGCAGCATGGTAGGCTACTCTAACCTCTGACAGCGCGGAGAGGGCAAATGTCCATGGCGCGGTTCGGCTGGGCTCGCGTAGCGGTACTGGCCGTCCTCTGCTTGATGTTCGCCGCGCCCGGACGGGCGGCGCCGCTCGACGCGGCGCTCCAGACGCAGCTCATGCAGCTCTACGACCGGCACAACCAGGCGATCGCGGCGGGCAAGGTGGACGAGGCCGTCGCGATGCGCTCGAGCGAGCCGCGCAAGGCGATCCGACCTTATCTTGCGAGCCCCGCCAAGCGGCGCGAGCTCGTGGAGATCCTCAAGCAGGGCATTCCCGAGACAATCGACGTCAAGCACGGCAGCCTCGCGAAGGACGGCAAGAGCGCCATGATCCTGATCGTGGCGACGCAGAAAGTCCCCACCAAGGTGCCCAAGGGCGGTCCGCCGCCGGGGTCGATCCTGACCATGGAGATGACCCTCAACTTCGTCATTGAGGGCGGGCAGTGGAAGCTCGGCGATACCATCTTCGGACTCGATCCCACGAAGTTCGTCCCCTGCAAGAACCCGGCCTTCGAGCCGATCGAGGCCTATGACGACAACAAGAATGTCGAGCTCGGCGGCCCGATCGTGCGTGTGCAGTTCGAGGCCGACTACACGCTCGTCGTGGTGCGCGTGGTCGACGAGGAGAATTGCGCCTATATGCCAAACCGCGCGGCGATCGAGAAGGCGGGCTTGAAGCCCGACATGCTGGTGCCCTATGCGATCGCGGAGATCAGCGGCTTGCCGCACAAGACCGATCCGCAGAAGGTCTGGGTCGACCACATCACCGTGCGCGAGGAGTGAGTGCGGCGCACGGCCCTGCACCGCGGTTCCTGACGTCCATTTGGCCGGAGATCGCGCGCGCGTTAGCATCGCCTCGTGAGCGGCTCCGCCACCTATGATTACGTAGTCGTGGGCGCTGGTTCAGCCGGCTGCGCGATCGCCAGCCGGCTGTCGCAGCAGCCGGAGCTGCGCGTGCTCCTGATCGAGCAGGGTCCGCCGAACACGAACTGGAGCGTACGCGTGCCGGGCGGGCTCCGCGAGAACTTCAAGCCGGGCGGCCGCTATATGCGCTGGTATCCGACGGTTCCGCAGCCGGGCCTCGGCGGTCGCGTCATCGACCACCCCCGCGGCGCAGGCCTGGGCGGCTCCTCGCTCGTGAACGGCATGGTCTACCTGCGCGGCAATCCCCATGACTACGAGCGTTGGGAATCCGAAGGCGCCCGTGGCTGGTCCTATGCGAGCGTCCTGCCCTACTTCAAGCGGCTGGAGACGCGCTCGGAAGGCGCCGATGGCTATCGCGGCGGCGGCGGACCGGTGGGCGTGCGGCGGCAAGCCTCGCTGCATCCGCTGAACGAGGCGTTTCTCGCCGCGGGACGCGAGGCCGGGTTTTCGTTCACCGAGGACGTGAACGGGTTTCGCCAGGAAGGCTTCTGCCGCTTCGACATGAACGTCGACGACGGCCGCCGATCGAGCGCCGCTTACGCCTATATCGAGAAGCCGGGACCGAGGCGCAACCTGGAGGTCCGCACCGGCGCGACAGTGCATGGGATCGTGCTCGAGGGGCGCCGTGCGGTCGGCGTCGACTGTCAGCTCGACCGCCAGCGCGCGATCGTGCGTGCAGAGCGCGACGTGATCCTGAGTGCGGGCGCCGTCGGCTCGCCGCAGCTGCTCCTGCTCTCGGGGATCGGCCCGGCCGACGAGCTGAGGCGGCTCGGCATCGCCGTCGTCCACGACCTGCCCGGCGTGGGCAAGAACCTGCAGGACCATCTGGAGATCGACCTGCAATGGGAATGCAGCCAGCCGATCACCATCAACGGACTCCTGCGGCCGCACAAAACGGCGCTGATCGGTCTCGAGTGGCTATTGTTCAAGACCGGCGTCGCCGCGGTCAATCAGTGCCATGTCGGCGCATTCCTGCGCTCGCGGCCGGGGATCGCGCATGCCAACATCCAATTCCATTTCTTCCCGGTCTGCTTCGACGGCTGGGTGCCGCGCCGGGACAAGCATGGCTTCCGCGTCGGCGCGGGACCGATGCGGCCGACGAGCAGGGGCAGCCTCGCGCTTCGCTCGGCCGATCCGCTCGCACCGCCCCTGCTCGATCCGAACTACCTCGCGACCGAGGACGATCGGCAGGAGATGCGAGAGTCCTATGCGCTCATCCAGGAGGTGGTGGCGCGGAAATCCTTCGACCCCTACCGCGGAAAACCGTTGGAACCCACGACCATGCCGACCGCGAAGGCGGAGATTGACGAAGTGATCCGGCGGCAGTCGGGCAGCGGCTTCCATCTCTGCGGAACCTGCAAGATGGGCGACGAGAAGGATGCGATGGCCGTGGTCGATCCGCAGACCCGCGTGCATGGCATCGAAGGCCTGCGCGTCGCCGACGCCTCCATCATGCCGTCGATGGTCTCGAGCAACCTGAACGCCCCCGTCATGATGATCGGCGAGCGGGCATCGGACCTGATCCTCGGCGTGCCGTCCTTGCCGCCGGAGAATCTCCCGTTCCACCGGCCATCGAGCGAAGCGGAGCAAGTCCTCCGCTAGGGCAAGCGCGCTGCATGCGCGCCCCCGCTGCGCCATCACGCTTCGCGCAGCCGGGCGCCTTCGGCTATCTCCGCGGCCGCGATCGCCCGCGCGAGGGCGGCGCTCAGGTCCTTCGCCGTCCGCAGCGTGAGCTCGACGGCGACGCGGGCGCCGGGCCCCAGCGCCGAGTTCACGAAATCGAGGGTGATCGCCTCCTCCAGGAGCGCGTGATGCGGATGGTCGTAGGAGACCACCGCGCGGTCGAGCGGGAACCAGCCGCCGTCGCCCTTGCCGGCGCCTTCGGCCTCGACGACCTCGACGATCGACGTGCACATGGGCGGATCAGGCCACCCCGTGCTTGCGCAGGAACGCCCAGAGCTTCTGCCAGCCGTCGAGCGCCTGCTCCACGCGGTACATCGGCCGGTCGTAATAGAAGAAGCCGTGACCCGCGCCGTCGTAGCGGTGGAACTCGTAGGTCTTGCCGTGCTTCTTGAGCTCGGCCTCGTGCTGGTTCACCTGCTCCGGCGTGGGCGCGCGGTCCTCGTTGCCGAACAGGCCGAGCAGCGGACATGACAGATTCCTGGTGAACTCGATGGGCGCCGTGGGCTGCTTCGGCGTCAGCTCCTCGCGGCTCATCACGACGCGGCCGCCCCAGAGGTCGAGAGCCGCGTCGATGCTCTTGGTGTGGCAGGCGAACAGGAAGGTGTGCCGCCCGCCCGAGCAGGTCCCGAAGGCCGCGACTTTGCCGTTGAGCGTGGGCTGCGCGCGGAGCCACCGCACCGCGCCCTCGCCGTCGCCGATCACCTGCGCATCGGGCACGCCGCCCTCGGCGCGCACCTTCGCCGCGACGTCGTCGGATTTGCCCTCGCCCGCGCGGTGATAGAGGTTGGGACTGATCGCGACATAGCCGTGATGGGCGAATTTGCGCGTGGTCTCGCGGTACCACTCGTCCCAGCCGGGCGCGTGATGGAACAGCAGCATGCCCGGGAACGGCCCCGGACCCAGGGGCCGCGCGACATAGGCCGAGATGGGTTCGCCCTTGTCACCGGCGATCGAGACGGTCTCCGCAATCATCCCTTCATAGGCCATGGCCGCTCCCTTTCGTCGCGAGAAATGACAGCTGTCTCGGCTCGCGCCATCATCCTGCGTTCGATTCATCCACGCAACGGGCGCCCATCGGAAGTCACATGCCACTCAGCCGAAAGAAACCCGATCGCCGGCCGCTGCTCGTCATCGACGGCGATTCCTTCACGCATCGCGCCTATCACGCGCTGCCGAAGTCGATCCGGCGCGCCGGCGATCACGGCGGCGGCGCCGTGGTGGGGTTTGCGAACATGCTGCTGCGCCTGGTCGCGGCCGAGAAGCCGCGGGCGGTGCTGGTGGCGTGGGACACGCTGGAGGCGGCGACCTACCGGCAGGAGCTGCTGCCGGACTATCAAGGCGGCCGCGAGTTCGATGACGAGCTGGTGGAGCAGCTCGAGGTGTTGCCGGAGTTCGTGGCGGCCTGCGGCTTCGCCAATGCCAAGCGGCCGGGCTACGAGGCCGACGATTTCCTGGCGGCCGCGGCGAAGCGCGCGGTGCGGAACGGCGGCACCGCGCTGGTCGCGAGCGGCGACCGCGACGCGTTCCAGCTGGCGTCCGCGCGCACGACGGTGCTCTATCCCCAGCGCGGCGGCGAGATGGCGCGGATCGGGCCTGCCGAGGTGCGCGAGCGCTATGGCGTCGATCCCGAGCAGGTGCCCGACTTCATCGCGCTCCGCGGCGACCCCTCCGACAAGCTGCCGGGCGCGAGGGGCATTGGCCCCAAAGGGGCCGCCGGGCTGCTCCGCCGATACGGCACGCTCGAGGCGATCCTCGCCGACGGCCGGTTTGCGGCGCAGGCGGACGACCTGCGGCTCTATCGGCGGATTGCCACGATGGATTCGTCGGCGCCGCTGCCGACGCTCGACGATCAGGCACCGACCTGGGATCGCGCCGCCGCGCTCGCCCGCGAATGGGAGCTCGGCCGCTTGGCCGATCGCCTGACGGCGCTCGCGCCGTCAGGGCA
>DATFRA010000210.1:0-2664 GCA_035263705.1 Allostellaceae bacterium | reverse complement strand
GGTCATCGACGTCACCCACTCCGGCAAGGCCTGCGTGCGACCGGGGACCTCGGTGGTTTTCTGGCGGCAGCAGTCGGCGGGCACGGCGAAGCTGCGCATCACGCCGGTGGACCGCACTTGGCGCGCGGAGTCCGAATGGCCCGCGGGTGCCAGCGAGCTGACGGCACCGGCAATGTTCCCGTTCACGGATCGGCAGACCTACGTCTTCGACCTCGGCGGGCAGACCGCGACGGTGACGCTGGTGCACGTCCCGGCATCGCTCGCCACCGATCGGATGCGCGCGGCCTGGATGCTGCAGAAGAACTGCCTGAACCAGACCAAGGCGCTGGTCGCCACGCTGAAGTAGCCCACGCGGCATTTCGCGGGCCGCGCCCTGGCCGCGGCCCGGAGATCCGCCTATAGTCCGGAACCTCCTGCGACCTGGGTGCCGGCATGGCTTTCGACTTCAAGGGGAAGCGCGCGGTTGTCTGCGGGGGCAGCCGCGGCATCGGGCGATCGATCGCGCGCGGATTTGCCGGTGCAGGCGCGGCGGTCTCGATCTGCGCGCGCGGCGCCGATTCCCTCGCCGCCACTCGGGCCGAACTCGCGAAGCTCGGTCCCGCCGCGCATGCGGCGACCTGCGATCTCGCGGACGGGCCAGCGGTCACCCGCTACATCGCCGTGGCCGCGGAGGCGCTGGGCGGTATCGACATCCTCGTGAACAACGCCTCCGGCTTCGGCATGGCCGACGACGAGGCCGGTTGGGAGGCGAGTGTGGCCGTCGACCTGATGGCGACCGTGCGCGCCTCGCGAGCGGCGATCCCGGTCATCGAGCGCGGCGGCAGCGGCGGCTCGATCGTGAATATCTCCTCCATCTCGGGCTATCGGCCCTCACCCCGGAGCCCGCCCTACGCCGCGGTCAAGGCCGCGCTCTTCAATTACACGACGACCCAGGCGGCAGTGCTCGCGCGTAAGGGCATCCGCGTCAATTGCGTGGCGCCCGGCTCGATCGAGTTCCCCGGCGGCACCTGGGAGAAGCGCAAGGGCGACAATCCGAAGCTCTATAACCGGATCCTCGAGAGCATTCCATTCGGCCGGCTGGGGCACCCCGAGGAGGTCGCGAACGTCGTCCTGTTCCTGGCCTCGCCGCTCGCCAATTGGGTCACCGGACAGACCATCACGGTGGACGGCGGGCAGCTGCTGAGCGGGTAGCTTGTCGGGTGCAAGCACGCTTCTCGCCGGTGTGATGCTGCCGTAACATCGCGCGAGACCGCCTGGAGAGTTGGCTATGACCACGCGCTGGCGCATCGGTTTCGACATCGGTGGCACGTTCACCGATTTCATCCTGCTCGACAGCGAGCGCAGCACCATCCGGCTCCACAAGTGCCTGACGACGCCGGAGGATCCCTCCGTGGGCGCGCTGGAGGGCCTCGATCAGCTGATGGCCAATGCGGGCGTGTCGCTCGCCGAGGTCGGTGACATCGTCCACGGCACCACGCTCGTCACCAACGCGTTGATCGAGCGGCGCGGCGCGAAGCTCGGGCTGATCACGACGCGCGGCTTCCGCGACGTCCTGGAGATGGGGACCGAGCAGCGCTACGACATCTACGACCTTTTCCTGCAGTACCCCGAGCCTCTCGTCCCGCGCCGGCGTCGGATCGAGGTGTCCGAGCGCATGGATCGCGACGGGAACCCGGTGGTGCCGCTCGACCTGGAGGCGGTGCGTGCCGCCGCGCGCCAGCTCGTCGCCGCCGGCGTCGAGGCGATCGCCGTCTGCTTCCTGCACGCCTATCGCAATCCCGCCCACGAGCGCGAGGCGGGCCACGCCATCCCCGCGCTCTTCCCCGAGATCGCGGTCTCGCTGTCCTCCGACGTCGTCGCCGAGCTCTGGGAATACCAGCGCTTCACCACCACCTGCGCGAACGCCTTCGTGCAGCCCTTGATGGACCGCTACGTGCGCCGGCTGGAGCGCGAGCTGTGGCAGCGCGGCTTTCGCGGCGCGCTTTATCTGATGCATTCCGCGGGCGGGCTGGTCTCGCCGGAGACGGCGCGCGCCTTTCCGATCCGGCTGCTGGAATCCGGTCCGGCGGGCGGCGGTCTTGCCACCGCCTTCTTCGGCAAGGTCGCGGGAAAGTCCGATGTGATCAGCTTCGACATGGGCGGCACCACCGCGAAGGCGTGCCTGATCGAGGGCGGTCATGCCGCGGTCGCGAGCGAGATGGAGGCGGCGCGCGTCCATCGCTTCAAGAAGGGCTCGGGGCTCCCGATCAAGGCGCCAGTCATCGACATGATCGAGATCGGCGCGGGCGGCGGCTCGGTGGCGGAGATCGACGGGGTCGGGCTGCTGCGCGTCGGGCCGCATTCCGCCGGCGCCGATCCCGGCCCTGCGTGCTATGGGCGCGGCGGCATGGATCCGACGGTGACCGACGCCAATCTGATGCTCGGCTACTACGACCCCGGCTTCTTCCTCGGCGGACGCATGGCGCTCGATCGGGACGCCGCCGAGGCCGCCCTCACCCGTGTCGGCGCGAAGCTCGGACTCACGGCGGTGGAGGCCGCCTGGGGCATTCATCGAACCGTGACCGAGAGCATGGCCGCCGCCGCGCGCATCCACATCGTGGAGAAAGGCAAGGACCCGCGGCGCTACGCCATGGTCGGGTTCGGCGGCGCTGGGCCCGCGCACGC
>DATFRA010000209.1:0-22417 GCA_035263705.1 Allostellaceae bacterium | reverse complement strand
GAGGGCGAGACCATCCGAGGCCTCGACAGCGACGTGCGCGTGGCGATCGAGCACCACGGCATCCGCAACTCGCTGCTCACCTCGGTCGCGCCCACCGGCACGATCTCCATCCTGGCCGACAACGTCTCCTCCGGGCTCGAGCCGGTGTTCAGCTTCCGCTACACCCGGAATGTGCTGATGCCCGATAGCACGCGCCGCGAGGAAGAAGTCACTGACTACGCCTACCGGCTCTACCGCCGGCTCAAGGGCGAGAATGCGCCGCTCAGCGAGGCCTTCGTGGACGTGCAGGCGCTCTCGCCCAGCGACCACGTGGTGATGCAGGCGGCAGTGCAGAAATACGTCGACAGCTCGATCTCCAAGACGATCAACGTGCCCGCCGATTTCGCGTTCGAGGCCTTCAAGGACGTGTATCTCCAAGCCTACGAACTCGGCTGCAAGGGCTGTACGACCTATCGCCCCAACGAGATCACCGGCGCCGTGCTCGAGGCGAAGCCGGAGGCCGCACGCGAGCCCGTGGCGCAGGCGGAGCTTCCGCTGCCGCGTCCGCAACCCAAGCCCGCCGACGTCTACGAGGCCGGCGGCGTGGTCTATATGACGCAGCCGCTGAGCCGGCCGGAGGCGCTGCCGGGCCGCACCTACAAGATCCGCTGGCCCGCCGCCGATCATGCGATCTACATCACCATCAACGACATCGTGCAGGACGGTCGCCGCCGGCCCTTCGAGATCTTCATCAACTCGAAGAGCATGGAGCATTACGCCTGGACCGTCGGCCTGACCCGCATGATCTCCGCGGTGTTCCGCCGCGGCGGCGACGTCTCCTTCGTGGTGGAGGAGATGAAGGCCGTGTTCGATCCGCGCGGCGGCGCGTGGATGGGCGGCCGTTACGTGCCCTCGCTGCTCGCCGCGATCGGCGATGTGATCGAGCAGCACATGGTCGATATCGGCTTTATGCCGCCGCGCCAGCAGAACCAGGCCTTGGTCGAGAAGCGCGCGGTCGCCAACCTGCCCGGCGAGGCGCGGCGCATGCCGCAATGCCCGAAATGCGGAGAGGCCGCCCTGATCCGCATCGAGAACTGCGACCAGTGCACGAGCTGCGGTTACTCGAAGTGCGGGTTAGAGAAGGTCGACGCCGAATCGCTGGTATAGTTCGGAAATGATCGGGCGCGTGGGACAAGACCCGTGAGTTGGCAGCCAGGAGATGTCTCGCCGGACGCGCGGCGCGCTGCCGAGGCGGCGGCAGAGGCCGCGGGCGTGTCGCTCAAGGATTGGTTCGCGGAGACCGTGCGCGCCGCCATCATCCGCGAGCTTGGAGGCTTGCCGGCCGAGCAGCCGGAATCGGAATCGACGGCGCCGGCCTCCGCATCGGTCGATCCGCCTCCAGCCCCGCCGCCATCGGAGCCGCCCACCACGCTGGAGCTACCGGTTCCGGAGCCCATCGTTGCAGTGGAGTCGTTGGCGCCGCCGATGGCCGCGAGGCGGGACTACGGCACCCAGCGGATCTCCCTCGGGGTGGAACGGTTGGCGGATAGCGGCTTGTCGGCCTGGCTTGCAACCCGCATCCAAGGCTTGCCGGTAGCGGCCGGCCCCGCGGCGCCGGCCGCGACCGCTCAGACTTCGGCTTTCGCCTCACGCTCGACGCCCAGCCCTCCCGGCGCTCCCTCGGGCTCGGCGATCCGGGGAGCGCCACAAGAGGCGGCCCTGCCCCTGTCGCTCCCGGCTGGGCCTGTGACGACCGTTGCCCTGGCGAACCTCCGCCCGGCGCGCATCCGGGCGCGGCATGCCAGCGATAACGATGCTGCGATCTTCGCCCTGGCGGAATCGGTGGCGTCGCAGGGCGTGCGAGAGCCCATCCTGGTACGGCGCCTCGACGCGACCGCGCATCAATACGAGGTGGTGGCCGGAGAGCGCCGGCGGCTTGCGGCTGAGCGAGCGGGCCGCACCGACTTGCCCGCGGTGATCGTCGAAGCCGACGATGCCGAGACGCTGGTGTTGTCGCTGGCTGAGAACCTGGGCCGCGGCGATTTCTCGCCGCTCGACGAGGCCCGTGCCTATCTGAGGCTCCTGACGGAATTCCGGGCGAGCGCCGGTGTGCTAGCCCAGCGTGTCGCACGGGAGCGGTCGCATATCGCGCTCGCGTTGCGCCTCCTGGGCCTGCCCTCGAGGGTCCGGGAGCTCATCGACAGCGGACGATTGGCCCCGGCGCAGGCTTACGTGCTGCTCAGCGCACCGGACCCCGAAGCTAGGGCTGAGCAGTTGATTGGAGCCGCCGACGGCGCGCCCCGGGGCTCGAACTGAGCGCCTCTGATTGGCAAGCCGGTGCGGTCGCCCTATAAGGGGTCGACCGCGACGCCCCGGAAGGGGCGAGCGAGGGACTAAACTCGTGGGCGGCACCGTCGTTGAGACTATGTGGGATCTAGCCTTGCCATGACGGCTGAGACCGAGGTCAGGCCCCGCCGCTCTGCGCTCGCCACCGCGCGCGCGTGGCAGGCGGTCGAGCTTGCGCCGGAGTTGCGCCGCGGCGCGGAAGCGGCGGCTCGGGCATCGGGGATCGAGCCCGAAGCCTGGCTGAGCCGAGTGATCATCGAGGCCGCCAATGACGCGGCGGTACGGACGAAGGGCGCGCCGCTGCCTAATCTCGAGAAGCCCGATCCCGAGGTGGCGCGCTCGCTAGCCATGCTCCTCTCGGCGGCCCGGGCGCGCTCGCGCGAGCGGCAAGCGCAGGCCTCGGCGCTGACACTGGTGAAGCCCGCGCCACCGGAAGAGCCGGCACTACAGATCCGGCTCACCGCGGCGCAGCCGGACGAAGAGGCACGCGCCCAGCAGTTGCCGACGCTTTATCTTGCGCCACCTCAGCGCCGGCGGCACATGCTGGCGCTGGCGCTGCTGGTGATTACGGTGGTCGCGGCATTCGGCGCCGGCGCATTCTACATCCGCTATGGCGGCGCGCCGCCAACGACTCAGCCCGCGCTGACCGCCGCTTTGCCGCCATCGGGCAGCGCCGCATCGACCGCCAAGCCGGACGGCGCCAATGCCGCGGGCGCGACGCCTGTGGGTGCGCCTTCCACGATAACCGCGGCTGCGCCGCCCGCGGCAGCCGTGGTCTCGAGCCCGGCTGCGCCCGGACCCGCTCCGACGCAAGGCCCGCCGCCCGCTCCCGAGCCGGCTGCAGCGGCGCCGACTCCCGCAGCGCCGCCATCAAATCCGACGCCCGCATCGGCTGCCACCGCGGGTGGTCCACCACCGGAATCGCCGGCAGCCGCGGCACCGGCAGCTCCGCCTCCGCGCCTAGCAGGAGCCTCGCCACCCGCCGCTCCTGACGCTCAGAGCCCTACAAGCCCGGCATCGCAGCAACCGGCGGCGGCAGCCAACCCGGCAACCCCGACATCGCAACCACCGCCACCGGCGGCAACCACGGCGGCGGCTCTGCCGCCCGGCGTGGGCCCGCGCGTCCAGCCGCCGCCCCAGCCGCCAGAGGTGGTGATCAACGACTACAATCTCGGCGTCCGCTATGCCTTCGGCAACGGCGTCAAGCAGGACTACAAGAAGGCGGCGGAGCTCTTCCTCAAGGCCGCGATGCAGGGCTTGCCTGACGCGCAATACAACCTCGGCGCGCTCTACGACAACGGCCTCGGCGTGCCCAAGGATCCCGTGCGCGCGGTGATCTGGTATCACAGCGCCGCCGAGCAGAATCATCCCTCGGCCGAGCTCAATCTGGGCCTCGCCTACGCCAACGGCACCGGGGTCGCACAGGACTACGCTGAAGCGGCTCGCTGGTTCCGGCGCGCTGCCGACCAGGGCGTGGTCACCGCGCAATACAACCTGGCGGCGCTCTATGCCAACGGCCGCGGCGTCGACCAATCGCATGTCGACGCCTACGCGTGGTTCAACATCGCCGCGGCTTCGGGCGACCTCGAGGCGCGCGACCAGATGAAACGCGCCGCCGAGACCATGACGCCGCAGCAGCTGAGGCAGGCGCGCGCGCTCGCGATGAAGCTCGCCGAGGGCGTGAAGCGACCGATCCCCGGCACCGCGCCGCAGAGCGTGCCCGCGCAGATCGCGAGCACGGGCTCGGCGGCGCCAAGTACCGACGCAATCCCAAGCGAGGCGCCGGTCTCGAGCGCACTCGCGCAGCCCATCGACAAGGCTCAGGTCGCGGAGATCCAGCGTGATCTCGCCCGGCTGCGCTTCGACCCCGGCCCCGCGAACGGCGTGCTCACGGACAGGACATCCGAGGCGATCCGCCAGTACCAGGCCGACCGCAAGCTCAAGGTCGACGGCGACGCCAGCCGCGCGCTGTTGTTCCGCCTGAGGGCGGAGATCGAGCGGCTGCAGAAGCCGTAGGGCTTACTTCGTCTGGAATGCGACGTCGCGGGGACGGCCTGCGAGGCTTTCGCCGCCATCAAGGGTCAACACCTGTCCGGTGATGGACGGCGTCGACAGGATGAAGCGCACCGCGCCGACGATATCCTCAATGGTGCTGCTGCGCCCGAGCGGCGTTGCGCGGAACGCCTTCTCGAAGGATTGCTGCGTCTGCTTGCCGCTGATCAGCGTGACGCCCGGCGCGATGCCGCAGACGCGGATCCGCGGTGCCAGCGCCAGTGCCAGCGTCTCCGTGAGCCCGCGCAGGCCTACTTTGCTCACGGTGTAGGACAGGAAATCCGGATTGAGGTTGGCCACCTTCTGATCGATCAGGTTGATGATCACGCCCGCGCCGGTCTTCGGCACCTGCCGTGCGAAATCGCGGCAGAGGAACGCGGGCGCCGCGAGGTTCGTAACGATGTGGGCGTCCCAGGACGGCCAGCTCAGGGTCTCGATGGTGTCATACTGGAAGGCGGCCGCGTTGTTGATGAGGCAGTCGATGCGGTCGAACTTCTCGAGCGCCCGCGGGAAGATCGCCTCGAGATCGGCCCTGGAGGCCAGGTCGGCGCGAACGAGATAGCAGGTACCGCCCGCGCGCTCGATCTCGCTCGCAAGCGCCTTGGCGTCAGCCTCCGACCGACTGTAGTGCACCACCACGCGCCAGCCGCTTCTCGCGAGGTCGCGGGCGATGGCGGCGCCGATCCGGCGGGCCGCGCCGGTGATGAGCGCTGTTCGCTGCCCAGCCATCACGCTCAGGCGCTCCGCGGCCGTACGCGATAGATCTCGACGCCCGCACCGGCGGCGTCGTTGAAGATATCCGGCTTCACGACGGAGACTCGGCACGCCTCGACCGCGGCATCAGCGAAGCAGAGCGTCACCACTTCCTCGGCGAGCGTCTCGAGGAGCGGCGTGTGTGGGCGCGCGGACCAGCCCTTGAGGCCGCTCCGAACGCGATCGTAGTCGATGAAGGGTTGCTCCTTGTCCGCGGCTGCGGGATCGGGAAGATGCGCGAACATCTCAACGGTCACCAGCAGGCGACTCGGCCGTTCCGGATGCCGCTCCCAAGGATGCAGTCCCACGTGGGCCTCCACCTCGACGTCGCGCAGCACGACCCGGATGTAGTCGGACGCGGCATCCCAGAGCGGATGCGCGTGCGCTCGGGTTTCAGAGGTAGCGGTCATGCCGGCATTTAATCATCAGGTCCGGTCGACCACCAGACAGGCTCGCGCGCCCTCAAAGCAAGGCCCCGGCCGCGACCCACCAGCCGCGGTACGCCAAGCGCAGGCGCCCTGCGGCTTCCTCAGCGGCGGCGGCATCGGCGAAGAGCGCGAAACACGTGGCGCCGCTGCCGCTCATGCGCGCGATGAGAGCGCCCGCTTCGGCCTCGAGGGCGCGCAGCAGCCTGGAAATCTCGGGTGCGAGCGCGACCGCTTGCGACGTCAGGTCGTTCCGACGGGTTTCCAGCAGCCGCGCGAGCGCCCTGACGTCGGCGGGCGTCGTCTCGAAGCGGCCGGACTCGGAGAAAGCGCCGGCACGCCGCTTGAAGACCGCCGGCGTCGAGAGGCTGATGCCGGGATTGACCAGGACCACCGAGCAAGGCGGCAGGGGCGACGCTGGCGCCACGCGCTCGCCGATCCCGCCGAGCCACGCAGTCTCTCCGAAGAGGCAGACGGGCACGTCGGCGCCCAGGCTCTGCGCCAGACCCTCAAATTTGCGCTCGCCGAGGTCGAGCCGCCAGAGTTCGCCCAGCGCCCTGAGCGCCGCCGCCGCGTCGCTGGAGCCGCCGCCGATGCCCGAGGCGACCGGCAGGTTCTTTTCGAGCGTGAGCGCGGCCTTGGCCTCGATCCCGGCGCGCTCCGCCAGCGCTCGCGCCGCGCGCCAGACCAGATTCCCCGAGAGATCGTCCTGTAGCGCGCCTGCGAACGGCCCGGTGACCTCGAGCGAGAGCGTCTCGGCCGGCCGCGCCGTCACGACATCGGAGATGTCCGCGAAGGCCACCAGGCTATCGAGCAGGTGATAGCCATCGTCGCGGCGCCCCAACACGTGCAGATAGAGATTGAGCTTCGCGGGTGCCGCGCGCCGGACCAGCGTCACCGATTCTTGGTTTGGTCGCATTTCTGTGCCGAACCAGCATCCCCTTCGGCGGAAAATGCTCTAGGGGCTCAGCCGCCGCGCGAGCCCGTCGCTGGCGGCGCCGCCAAGCCCTTGTCGAGCTTCGCGTCGATCGTCTTGACCTCGTCGGCCTCGGGCTGGAATTGCAGCGCGCGATGCCACTGGTAGCGGGCTTCCGCGAGCCGGCCGGACCGCCAATAGGCGTCGCCGAGATGGTCGTTGATCGTCGGGTCCTCCGGCAGCAGCTCGATGGCGCGCTCGAGATAACGCGTCGCGCGCGGATAGTCGCCGAGCTGGAAATGCGCCCAGCCGAGGCTATCCACGATGTAGCCGTCGTTTGGCCTGAGCTCGACCGCGCGCTCGATCATCTTGAGCGCCTGGTCCAGGTGCTCCCGCTTCTCGACCCAGGAATAGCCGAGATAGTTGAGCACCAGCGGCTGGTCCTTCTGCAGCTCCAGGGCGCGCAGAAAGTCGGCCTCGGCGCGGGGCCACTGTCCCGAACGCTCGAGCGAGATGCCGCGGCTATAGAACAGGCTCCAGGCGCGGCCCTCAGCGGGCTCGATGCGCGCGACGGCGCTGTCGTAGGCGGCAACCGCCTCGGGGAACCGGTTGCGACCGCGCAGTATGTCGCCGAGTTCGATCAGCGGCTGTGCCGAGTCCGGCCGCTCCGTCGCCATCTGCTGGAGCGCCGCCACCGCCTCGTCGGTGCGCTCCAGCTGGTCCAACGACTCTGCAGCGCGCATCCGCGCGCTCCAGCTCAGCGGCGAGGCCGGATCCACCGAGCGATAGAGCGCGAGCGCCTCTGGTAGCCGCTGCTCGGATTCCGCGATCTCCGCGACCAGCAACTGCCCCAGGACGTATTTGGGCGAGAGCTCGAGGGTGAGCCGGGCATAGATCAGCGCCAAGTCCTGCGTGTCGCGCTGATTGAGCACGCTCGCCAGGTCGAACAAGGCCTCCGCCACGCCGTCCTTCACGCCTTGCACCACAGCCGGGGCACTCTGTCCAGCCGCGATGCGCGCGAGGCTCGGGTGAACCAGATCGCCATTGTCACGGTTGTCGCGCAGAAATCGCTCGTAGAGCTCCTTGGCTTCCGGCGCCCGCCCGTGGCGCTCCAGGAAGCGGCCCGCGATGTCCGCCATGCGCCAATTCAAGCGCTCGCTGGCCGAGAGAATCTTCTTGTAGGTCTGGTTCGCGCCATCGACGTCGCCCAGATAGTCGTCGATCAGCGCGAGATGGAACTCCTTGAGCTGCTCGAAGCCGCGCATCTTGTCGTATTGGTCAAGCGCTGCCAACGCCGCCTTCTGATCGTGCTGACCCGCCTTGAGCCAGGCGGTCACCAGCGGAGCGGAGAAGCGCAGGAGACCATCGACCGGAAGGCTATCGGCCGCGCGCGCCGCACCGGCATCGTCTCCCTCCTTCACCTGCTCGACCAGGAGCACCAGCGCGGCGAGGCCCGCGTGCGGATCGGCCGCGACGACGCGCTTGGCCAGCGCGACCGCACGCGCGTCGTCGCCTCCGCTCAGTCGCAACAGAAACGCCCTGCGCAGCAGGTCGGCATTGTCCGGATCGTGCTTGAGCGCGCGCTCGAGGTACTCTGCGGCGGCGCCATAGGCATGCTCCTGTTGGGCCAGGCTGCCCGCGAGATAGCTGCCGAGCGCGCTCTCGGTCGCGATCGGGTCATCGATCGCCGGCGGCGCCGCGCGCGCCGTCGTGGCGCCCTGGGACGGCGCCTGCCCGCACGCCGCCAATACCGCCGCAACTGCAAACACCGCTACACGTCCGGTCATCCTTGCCCTATCCAGCATTGGTTCTGCGTATCCTGTCCGCCGCCCGACTCCGGCCGAGGAGAGCATAATATAGGCCCGGAGCGCCGGCGCGATCACATGTTCGGATAGTTGGGGCCGCCTCCCCCCTCCGGCACCACCCAGTTGATATTCTGCGTGGGATCCTTGATGTCGCAGGTCTTGCAGTGGACGCAGTTGGGCGCGTTGATCTGCAGGCGCTCGGCGCCGGTCTCCGATTTCACAAACTCGTAGACGCCAGCGGGGCAATAGCGCTGCTCGGGCCCACCGTAGAGCGCATAATTCACGTCGACCGCGACCTCCGGCTTCTTCAGCTGAAGGTGGATCGGCTGGTTCTCCTCGTGGTTTGTGTTCGAGATGAACACCGAGGAGAGCCGGTCGAAGCTCACCTGGCCGTCGGGCTTCGGATAGGCGATCGGCTTGCACTCCGCCGCCTTCTTGAGATGGAGGTGGTCGGGCGTGTGGTGAAACGTCCAGGGCGCCCGGCCGCGCAGCACGTAGGTATCGAGCGCCGCATAAGCGAGCCCCGGCAGCAGGCCCCAGCGGAAACCGGGTCGGATGTTGCGCACGCGATAGAGCTCGTCCCAGATCCAGCTCACCTCGAGCGCCGCGCGATAGTCGGCCCCTGTGTCGCCCTGCAGCTGTCGAAACACCGTCTCCGCTGCAACCATGCCGGACTTCATCGCGGTGTGGCTGCCCTTGATCTTGGGCACATTGAGGAAGCCCGCGGCGCAGCCGATCACCAGACCGCCCGGGAAGGACAGTTTCGGGATCGCTTGGAAGCCGCCCTCATTGAGGGCGCGCGCGCCGTAGGCGATGCGGCGCCCGCCCTCGAAGGTCGGCCGGATCGCCGGATGAGTCTTGAAGCGCTGGAACTCCTCGAACGGGCTCAGGAACGGATTCTCGTAATCGAGTCCGACGACGAACCCCACGGCCACCTGGCTATTCTCGAGGTGGTAGAGGAACGAACCACCGTAGGTCTTGCGGTCCATGGGCCAGCCGACGGTGTGGACCACCTCGCCGGGCCGATGTTGCTCAGGCTTTACCTCCCAGAGCTCCTTGATGCCGATGCCGTAGGTCTGCGGATCGATGCCCTCGCTGAGGCCGAAGCGCTGCGTCAGTTCCTTCGTGAGCGAGCCGCGGCAGCCCTCGGCGAAGAGCGTCCGCTTGCCGCGCAGCTCGACGCCTTCCTGGAAGTTCTCGGTGTGCTTGCCGTCGCGCCCGATGCCCATGCTGCCCGTGGCGACGCCCGCGACCGCGCCGGCCTCGTCGAACAGCATTTCCGCCGCGGCGAAGCCCGGATAGATCTCGACGCCGACCGCCTCGGCCTCGCGCCCGAGCCAACGGCAGACATTGCCAAGGCTCACGACGTAGTTGCCGTGATTGTGCATCTGTGGCGGCGTGGGGAGCCGGAACGCCCGGCGCTCCGTCAGAAACAGGAACCGGTCGTTCCGCGCGGGCGTGATGAGCGGCGCGCCGCGCTCGCGCCAGTCGGGGAAGAGCTCGTTGATCGCCCGCGGCTCGACCACCGCGCCCGAGAGGATATGCGCGCCGACCTCCGAGCTTTTCTCGAGCACGCAGACCGAGAGCTCCTTCTCCTGCTCGGCCGCGAGCTGCTTGAGCCGGATCGCAGCCGCAAGCCCCGAGGGACCCGCGCCCACGATCACGACGTCGTATTCCATGGTATCGCGCGTCATGGCATCGATCGGCCTTGGCTGGAGAATCCGCAGAATCGGGGCTCGGCGCCACTATAGTGGATGGGCCCCAAAGAGCCAGAGCCAAGGCCCGTCGCGTCAGTCCGCAGCAGCGGCGCGGGCCTTGGTTTCCTTGCGGACCTTCTCGGCGGCGGTCTTGGCGGCGTCGGTGGTGGTGAACATCTCGAGCGCGTCGAGCTCGGTCTCGCTCACGGGCGTCAGCGCCTGATCGGTGTAGGCGCGCGCCATCGGATCGCGCTTGAGCCGACGCCGGATCCGGCCGAAGCGCCAGATCATGTGCGCGAGCCGGATGTGCTTGCCGACGAACTCGGCGGCGTAGCGGGGATAGAACACCAACGGATTTTCCCTCGCCAGCGCCGGGCGGCGGTCCCGACGGTACTTTCGGCGGATGAAGCCGCCTTCGAGCGGGTGGATCCGCTCGACGCTGATGCAGCCGTAGAACCACAGCAGCAGGAACAGCATCTTGCCGGCGCCTATCCCGGTTGCGGCCGCCCGGCGCATCACCGTCTCCATGTGCTCCGGCGAGTAAAAGGTGTCCCAGGCCTCGCGGTAGATCTGGCCCCACTCCGCCTCGCTCATGCGGGCATGCGTCGTGCAGACGTGCTCGAGGTCGTACTTGTTGAGATCGGGGTCGAGCGGGGCGCCCGCCATGAAGAGCCGCTTGTGATCCTCCGACCCCGGCAGCGGCGTCAGGCAGAAGAACTCCAGCAGGTCGATCGGTAATTCCCGCTGGATGATGCGGATGTCGCGGAGGATGGTCGCGCGCGTATCCGTCGGGAAGCCCGTGATGAAGCCCGCATAGGTCGTCGCACCGGCCGCTTTCCACTGCAGCAGCATCTTGCGGTACTCGGTGATCTTGTTCTGCCGCTTCTTGGCGCCGAGCAGGCTGTCGGGGTTGATGCTCTCGAGGCCGATGAAGACGCGCGTCACGCCGGCACGCCCGGCCTTCTCGATGAAATTCGGGATCCGGTGGCACATGGTGTCCACCTGGATGATGAACTTGATGTTGGCCTTCTCGCCCTCGCGGAGCTGGATCAGCCGGTCGAAGATGTTCTCCCAGTCCTTGTTACGCGCGAAATTGTCGTCGGTGATGAAGAAGCGGTTGATGCCCTGGGCGAGGTTACGCCGGATGATCTGCTCGACGTCATCGGCGGAGCGGCGCCGCGACTGCCGGCCCTGCACATTGATGATCGTGCAGAACGAGCACTGGAACGGGCAGCCGCGGCCGGCGTCGAAACTGGTGTGGTGGCCGCTGGTGCGCTTGATGCGGGTCGCCGGCAGCACCGGCGCCGGCACGCCCGCGAGGTTCGGCAGCTCCGCCATGTAGTTGTAGAGCGGCTTGAGCATGCCCGCCCGCGCGTCGCGCAGCACCTCCTCGAAGCGTCCCTCGGCCTCGCCGGCGAACAGGGAGATCCCGAGATCCATCGCCTCCCTGAGCTCGGCGGGAAACCCCGGCAGCATCGAGAGACAGCCCGAGACGTGAAAGCCGCCGATGCAAACTTGTGCGCCCGCGGCACGCAGCGGGCGGGCGATGTCCATGGCGCGCGGAAATTGGTTTGACTGCACACCGACCAGGCAAACGAGGCCGCCGCCCGCGCCGATCCGGCGCGCGATACGCTCGGGGCGGATGCGCGTGTTGGTCTCGTCGAGCGCCGTCAGCTCGATCTCGACATCGGGTCCGAGCACCTGCCGCTCGATACAATCGAGCGCCAGCCCATAGAGCACGGCCAAGCTGTTGGAGGGGATCGCGGAGCGGAACCACTGGATGACGTAGCCGTCGTCGTCGTAATGCGACGGCTTGATCAGAATCAGCGAAAAAGTCCTCCCCGACGCGGCCATTCCCAGTCCCACCCCAGTCCTGGTACCCGCTCGAGTCGAAGTATCGCATATGCGAATAATGGCTCAAGCGATTCGGCTCGCCACGAGGGCCGGCGCTGCCGCTAAGATCGGCCCCGATGGCGAACACCGTTAATCCGCTCGCGGATCTGCTCGGCTGGTATGTGGCGATGGGCGCCGACGAGGCGATCGATGTCGAGCCGCACGACTGCACCGCGCCCGCTGAGCCGAGGCCCCGAGCCGTCGCTACCGTCCCGCGCCCGGCCGTGGCGCCTCCGCCTCCGGCACCCTTGGTCGCCCCCAGTACCGCCGCGGCGAGCGCCCGCGCGCTCGCCGAGGGCGCCAAGACCTTGGCCGAGCTAGAAGCCACGGTTCGGGCCTTTCATGGCTGCGCGCTCAAGCGCACCGCCACCAATACCGTGTTCGCCGACGGCAATCCTGCGGCGTCCCTTATGATCGTGGGCGAGGCGCCCGGCGGCGACGAGGACCGGATCGGCCGGCCCTTCGTCGGGCGGGCGGGGCAGCTGCTCGACCGAATGCTGGCGGCGATCGGCATCGACCGCACCGGCGCCTACATCACCAACGTGCTCTTCTGGCGACCGCCCGGCAACCGCAAGCCGACGCCGGATGAGATCGCGGCATGTCTGCCGTTCCTGTGGCGGCACATCGCGCTCGTGCACCCAAGAGTGCTCGTCATGGCCGGAGGCACCTCGGCAAGCACGTTGCTTGGCCGAACCGAGGGAATCACGCGCTTGCGGGGACGATGGTTCGACCTGCCCGTGCCCAGCCTGGGCGCTCCAATCTCGGCCCTCGCCACATATCACCCGTCCTTCCTGCTGCGCAGTCCCGCGCGGAAGGGCGAGTCCTGGGCCGACTTGCTCAGCCTTCGGGCACGGCTCGAGAGCAAGGGCGGCGGGGTTTGAGCCCCGGGAGCCAAGCATCGCCCGAAAATCTGTGTGACCACGGTCACAACCGCAAATCAAGGCGAAGGCCGAGCCTATGAACCTCGCAGTCGATCTCGGGAGATTCGTTGTAAATCAGGGACCTCTACAAGAAATCCACATGCTTGCCTCAAATCGTCACATTCTTTGATAGAATTTTGCCTTGCCCTTCCGGCCTCTATCGTCTAATGGGCTCTTATGCGCCATTGGGAATTAGGGGCCGGGTCTTCGGGGACCTGGCGGAGGTTTCATCTTTACGCCCTGATCAGCGCGTCGCTGCTCGCGCCGCTCGGGGGGTCGGCAACCGAGAGCCAGCGTACGGCGGCACTGCCACCCCCCAACGGCGCCCGCGAGGCGGCGCTTCCGAGCGTCCTCACCATCGACGACGTCCAGCGTTACCACTGGATCTTCCAGGTCCAGGAGGCCGGCAACTGGTCGGCCGCCGACTACGAGATGAAGCTGCTGAAGGACCGGCTGCTGGTGGGCCATGTCCTGGCGCAACGCTATCTAAGCAAGACGTATAAGGCGTCCTACAAAGAGCTGGCGGATTGGCTGCAGAAGTACGGCGACGAAGGCGACGCGGCGGCGGTCCATGCGCTCGCCGTTCAGCGCAAGTCCGCCGGCGCGCCCGCTCCAACCAAGCCGGGAACCTGGGCGCCCGCGTTGCGCTATGGCGGCGACGGAGACCTTGATGCCCTGGTGGCAGCCGACGGCAGCCGCGCTTCGACCGACCTGAGCAACAGCTACCAGCCGAAGGACGAGCTCAAGCGCATCGCCAAGACCAACCCCGCCAAGGCCGAGGCCTTGCTCAATGCGATGGACGCCAGGCACTTGCTGGATGATGCCGACCTCGACGAGGTGCGCGCCGCCATCGCGGATGCCTACACCGCCGCGGGCGAGACCAAACGGGCGCTCGCCATCAACGCCACCCGAAAAGTCGCAGCGAAGCCACTCGCCGATTGGAATGCGGGGCTGGCGGAGTGGCGTGCGAAGCACTATCCAGAGGCGCGCCAGCACTTCGAGGCGGCGGCCAAGTCGCCCGATGGAACGCCCGGTCTGGTCGCCGCGGCCGCCTTCTGGACCGCGCGCGCCGAGCTGCGCAACCACCGGCCCGAACTCGTTAACTATTGGCTCGGCATCGCCGCGCAGGAGCCTTACACCTTCTACGGTCTGCTGGCGCGCCGGACGCTCGGCGTCGACAGCTATTTCGATTTCGATTCCGGCACCTTCAGCAGCGCCGACGTGCGGACGCTCCTCGCGACCACGTCAGGCCGGCGTGTCTTGGCGCTGATCCAGCTCGGCGACAGCCAGCGGGCCGAGGCCGAGCTCCGCGCCGTGGCCTCGGCGAGCGATGCCACCGTGATGCCGGCGATCGAGGCCCTGGCGGATCGGGCCAACATGCCGGCTCTGAGCTTCCGGCTCGCAGCGTTCCTGTCCCACACCGACGGGCGCAATCACGATCGCGCGCTTTATCCGGTGCCGCGCTGGCAGCCCAAGGGCGGGTTCACGGTGGACCGGGCGCTCCTCTTCGCGATGATGCGCCAGGAATCCCAATTCATGCCGCAGGTGCGCAGCTCGGCGGGCGCCATGGGCATCATGCAGCTCATGCCTGCGACCGCAAAATCGATGGCGATTCGGGCCGGCCTGCCAGCGCCCGACCGCGACGATCTCACCGATCCCGTGACGAGCCTGACGCTCGCCCAGGAGTACATCAATCACCTGCTCGGCACGGACCGGATCGGCAACAGCCTGCTGCTGCTCACGGCCGCGTACAACGCCGGGCCAGGTCCGATCCCCAAGTGGCTCTCAGGCGACGACATTCGCGACGACCCGCTGCTCTTCATCGAGAGCATCCCCTACCAGGAGACGCACGGCTACGTGCAGCGCGTGCTTGCGAATTACTGGATCTACCGCATGCGCCTGGGGCAGCCGACGCCTGACCTCGACGCGCTTGCGGCCGGCAACTGGCCCACCTATACCGCTTTCGATCCTCCGGGTGGTCCGGGTGGCTCCTATGCCTCGAATTGACGAAACCCGACCCTTCCTTCCCGTCAACATCGCGATCCTGACGGTCTCCGACACGCGGACCGAGGCCGATGACAAGTCGGGTGCAACGCTCGCCGAGCTCGCGGCCAAGGCCGGCCACCGCGTCGTGGCGCGCCGCATCGTCAAGGACGACCAGGCCGCGATCATCCAGCAGCTCCGGACCTGGGTCGGGGACGCGAGCATCGACGTGGTCATCTCCACCGGCGGCACCGGCGTCACCGGCCGGGACGTGACGCCCGAGGCCTTCACGCAGGTCTACGAGAAGGAGATCGCCGGCTTCGGCGAGCTCTTCCGCTGGCTCAGCTACCAGAAGGTTGGGACTTCGACCATACAGAGCCGCGCCACCGGCGGCGTCGCCAGCGGTACCTATCTCTTCGCGCTGCCCGGCTCGCCCGGGGCCTGTCGCGACGGCTGGGAGATCCTGGAGCCGCAGCTCGACAACCGGCACCGGCCTTGCAACCTGGTGGAGCTCATGCCCCGCTTGCAGGAGCACCTGAAGAAGCCCGCCGTCGCCTCCTGAGCGCTTCGGCCGCGCGCCAGCGATCGTAGCTGTCGCGATCATCGACATCCTCGAGCGTGTCGAGTAGCGCGACCGTGTAGCGCTTCGGCAGGCTCGCTCGGGTATCAGCGAGCGCGTGGTGGCTCGACCATCGGACGTGGTCGAACAGGTCCGAGGGCAGAGGCCGAGAGCGCTTGAGCCCGATCAGCCAATATCCGCCGTCGCGCGCCGGGCCGATGACGGCGTCACGACCGCCCAGCGCTTGGAGAGCGGCCCAAATATGGCGGCGCGAGAGGGCTGGAATGTCCGAGCCCACGATGACGGCGGGACCCGGCGGCAAAGCGCGGAAGGCACGCGCCATGCGGCGTCCGAGATCGCCCGGGCCTTGATCAAGGCGCGGAAAGCCTGGACCCCAGAACCGGCCGTATCGCGCGCGGTGGGGCGTGGTCGCGACCAGCGTGCGCCAGCGCACATCCCGCGCCAACGCCACAAGGAGGCGCTCGGTGGTCTCGCGGTAGAACCGCAACGCCTGCAGCGCCCCGACCCCGGCTGCGAGCCGCGACTTCACCTGGCCGAGGCGCGGCGCCTTGACGAAGACCACGACGTGCCGCGCCGGCCGCGGGCTCATCCGTAGAGCCGCACGATGAGCCGCGGTGGCAAGCCCATCAGATAGAGCGCCAGGCAGCCGAGATTGCGCAGCGGCCGCAAGACGTAGCCCTCGCGGCGATAACGCGCGGCAGAGGTGAGCGCACTGGCCTGCAAAGCGACCAATCGCCTCCATCCGATCCGGCGAACGAAAGCAACATCTTCCATCAGCGCAAGCGGGGGAAAGCCGCCGAGCGCGCGATAGAACGCACGCGCCAGGATCAAGCCTTGGTCGCCATAGGGCAGGCCCAGGACGCGCGACCGCCAGGCGACGATTCGCTCTAGGCGCCGCGCCGCCGGCGAGCCGTCGTCGAGCCGATAGACGAAATAGGCCGCCCGCTCCCGGTTCGCGGGATCGGTCATGAAGCGCAATGCGTCAGCCGACCAGCCGGACTCAGGCCGCGTGTCGGCGTGGAGAAAAAAGAGCCACTCACCGGAGGCTGCGGCAGCACCGGCCGCGAGCTGCGCGCCGCGCCCTCGCGGTGCGGGCACCACGCGCGCCCCCGCCGCTTCGGCGATCGCCGTCGTATTGTCGCGCGAGCTAGCGTCGGCAACGATGATCTCGCTTATAAGCTCATGCGCTTCCGCGAGCGCCCCCAAGGTCGCAGGGAGGCTCTCGGCCGCATCGAGCGCCGGGATGATGACCGAGAGGGGCGCGACAGGGCTCATTGCGTGGCAGTGGCTTTGCCCCCAAATTTACCGCCGCGCCGGCACGCCGACAAACCGCCGGCCTCGGCAATGGACCACGCAGCCTTGGTCGATCGCGCTTTCATCGATGCCCTGCGCCGTCTCCCCGGTACGCGAACCCTAGGGGCGGACGAAGTCGTGCCCATGACCGCGAAGGGCGTCAACCACGATCATTATCGACTGGGACACACGGGCCTGGTCGCACGCGTGCCACGAGCGACACCCTGGGCCGGCGATGCGGCGGCGCAGCTCGCAAACGAGGCCGCCGCGTTCGAGCGCGCGCAGCCCGCGGGTATCACACCCCGCTTGACGGCAGCGCTCCCGCCCTCGCCGGCCCTGCCGCGTGGGGCGCTCGTGGTCGAGGAGATCGTCGGGCGCCTTGTGCACCTGCCTGCCGATCTGCCGACCATCGCGCAAGCGCTGGCACGGCTGCACGCGCTCCCCGTGCCGCCGCCCGGCGCGCGCGCGCCGCTTCCCGACCACGGCATCGAGGGCCCTTGGGCCGCGACCCTCGCGATGATCGCGCAGCAGCGGGACTTCCTCTCCCAGGTCGACCTTGCTCCGGCGACCCGCGCGGCGCTCGAGGATGAGTTCACAGAGGCGGAGCGCTACGCGGCTCGGATCACGCCGTTGGAGCAGCCATTGGCGCTGGTCGGCACCGACACGCATCCCGGCAATTTCGTCATGCGCGATCGGGATGCGGTGCTCGTCGACCTCGAGCGCGTCTGCTACGGCTCGCCCGCTATCGATCTCGCGCACGCGACACTTTACACCTCCACCACCTGGGATCTTGAGGTGCAGGCGGTGCTCACGCCAGACGATGTCGCAGACTTCTACCGCGAGTACCTCGCGTTAGTCGGACCCGAGCGCGCGACCGCGCTACGCCCTTGGCTGCTGCCGGCGCGTCGCCTCACCTGGCTCCGCACGATGATGTGGGCGGTCAGATTGCGCGCGCTCACCGAGCGGGGCGAGCTCGCTCTCGCACCCGCCCTTGCGCGCCACGTCGCCAATCGGCTCAGCGATTTCTTCGCCCCTGCCACCGTGGCGCGGGTGCGCCAGGGATGGCTGGCGCCATCATCCGCATTGACTTAAGGACCGCGGACCTAATTCACGGGGCAGCCGGGGACCGGTGTCTCGTAGGTATAGGTCTCGCCCTCAAAGGAAATGGAGAGCCCACCTTTCTCGCAAGAATGGACTCGGCCGGCTTCGAACACGAACCATTGAACGCCCTCGCCCATCGGACCGATCATCTTCTTCAAGACGCCTTGCCATGTGGTGAGTGCGCCCTGCACCGTCGGTGGAACACTGTCACCCGTTACAGGAATCAGGGCGTCCCCGCGATCATCGGCTGCTTGCAGCTGGCTGTTCGCATCGTAGCTCATCGTTCCCCCAATGAGCATGTGTCCGTGGAGAGCGCCGATCAGAGCATACTGATCCAGGAGCTCTCGCGCCTCCTCGGACGCAATGCCCAGCATCTGCGGTACCAGCCAAATGATGATTACTAAATCGCGCGTGCCGCGCTGATGAATGATCTCAGCGTAGTCTAGCGCGAGCGCCTGCGGTGTCGGTTTCCACGGACGCGCGGACGCTGGGAGGGACGCGTGTATCAGGATGAGCATGCCGAGCAGCAACGTCCCCGCGAGGCCGCAAGGCCTCCGCTCACGAAATCTGTTCATCAGACCCCCTTTGCGCCCAGTCCAACCCCAAATTCTAGAGTAACATGGGGGTCCCAATAGCCGCGAGGCGGCTTGGCAATAGCCTGTCCCGAGTGTGTTTTTACACCGCTGTTCTTGATCTGTTCCATCCGATACGCTAGGCTCGCTCCATGAGCGAGGCATCGAGCCAACCCCTCCGTCCCCGCAAGGGCCGCGGTGCCGTTGGCAACGCGACGGGCCGCTATGAGACCGAGGTGCGGGTCGCCTTCGACGACGGCTGGGGCAGCCTCGACGAGGAGCCGTTGCCGCTCGACACCACCTACACGCGCGACAGCGCACGAAGCATCATCGCGCACAACGACTCTCCCGACATCCCGTTCGACAGCTCGATCAATCCCTATCGGGGCTGCGAGCACGGCTGCGTCTATTGCTTCGCGCGGCCGACCCACGCCTATCTCGGCCTCTCGCCGGGGCTCGATTTCGAGAGCCGGATCTTCGTCAAGGAAGATGCGGCCGCGCTCCTGCGTGCCGAGCTCTCGAAGCCCGCTTACACCTGCGATACGATCGCGCTCGGCGCCAACACCGACCCCTACCAGCCGATCGAGCGCAAGCTCGAGATTACCCGGCGCATCCTCGAGGTGCTCCGCGAATTCCGCCATCCCGTTGGGATCGTGACCAAGTCGGCCCTGGTACAGCGCGACATCGACATTCTCTCGGAGATGGCGCGCGACCGGCTCGCGATGGTGTCGGTGTCGGTGACCACGCTCGATCGCGCCTTGGCCCGGAAGATGGAGCCGCGGGCCGCCACGCCCGAGCGGCGGCTCGAGACCATCGCGGCGCTGAGCGGGGCGGGCATCCCCGTGAGCATCCTGACCTCACCGATGATCCCCGCGCTCAACGACATGGAGATGGAGCGTCTGCTCGAAGCCGGCGCGGAGCGCGGCGCCAAAGGCGCCGGTTACACGCTCTTGCGCGTGCCGCTCGAGATCAAGGATCTATTCGAGGATTGGCTCGCCGCACACGCCCCCAACAAGGCGAAGCATGTGATGTCCCTGCTGCGCGAGACCCACGGCGGCAAGCCCTATGTCTCGGAATGGGGGACACGCATGCGCGGCACGGGCCCCTACGCCGAGATGCTGCGTATCCGCTTCGAACGCGCCTGCCATCGCCTGAAGCTCAACGAGCGCCGCGGACTCTGGCGCCTCGACACGACGCTGTTCCGCCGGCCGCCTAGGCCGGGCGATCAGCTGAGCTTGCTCTGAGCAGAAGCCAGCTCCGGTGAAATCGGCGCCGGCTCCTTCACCCAACGGCCGAAGTCTCGGCTGTTCCCCGCGAGATCCCTGTTGAACCCGTCGGACACGCGGTCATCGCCGCCGGAGGTCAGGAATAACGTCACATTGATGGCCGAAAGCATGGCGTAATCGATCTGCTCGGGCGAGACCGCGTAACGCTTGAACGCCTGGAGCGCACGGGTGACAGAGAGCGCCATGGCGGCTCCCTGTCAGTCGGGCGGCCGGGCTCAATGCCCTCCCGAAGCGAGCGCAGTCGAGATCGCCAGCACGGTGAGCGCCACGAGTGGCACGAGCGCCGCCACGATGATCCGCTCGGCGAGCGTCCAGCGCTTCCAATCGGCGACGAGGTCGCGAGCGGCCCGCGTCCTGGGATGGGGCGCCGAGCGCCGAAGGCTGGTCTTGCCGGTTGTCACTTTAAGCCGCGTCATCGTCATCACCGCCGATCTCTCCTCGTGGGCCTTCCAAACCCGCCCACGTCTGAGGATCTAACGGCTCCAGAAGAGCAAAATAATTCGGAAGACTACCTAAGGACTCCTACTTATCCCTTAAGCGCTCATCCGCCGGCGGCGAAAACGCGCCCGCGGTTTCACGGCGCCATCGGAGACGGCCGATGCGGGCTGCTGATAGGCCTGCCAGGTATCCTCAGGCTGCGCGAGCCGGTTCGCGACGATGGCGAGCGCCATCGGATTGCTAGGCAGGGTACTGTGGGTGCCGCGCACCTCGATGTTCTCGCGGCGGTCGCCCGCGAGTTCGAGGCAGCTCTCCCAGGCGACGATGCCGTCCTCGCGCGTATAGATCGCCGCCACGGGGATGGACGGCGGCGGCGGAAGGTTGAGCTCGTCGATCTCCATGCCGCGCGCCGTGCGATGAAAGCGCGCGAGCAACCGGAAGAACACCGCGAGGCTGGTCGCGGTCGGCAATCTGATCGGCGCACCCAGCATCACGACGCCGCGGACGTCGTCGGGAAATCTCTTCGCTAGCTCGCGCGCGAGCAAACCGCCGAGGCTGTGGCCGATCAGCGTGACCCTGCGCCCGTGGCGCTTGCGGATTTCCCGGAGCCGGCGCTCGATCGCCGCCATGGCGTGGTCGGTCGGTCCCCAGTTGACCCCCTCGCCCCAGCCGTAGGTCGCATAGCCCAGCGAGACGAGAAGCCGCCGCAAATGCCGCGTGCGGCCGTCGTTGGTGAGGAACCCTGGCAGCACGAAGACCGGATGTCCATCGCCTTGCGGTGCATGCCGCAGCAACGGATGCCGGAACAGCCGCGGCCGCGGCGTCAGGACCGATCGGAATTCCCGCAACAGCCGCCGCTTGGGCGGCGGCACCACGACCCGGCCTTCGGTATCGAGAAACGGAAGGTTCATGCTGACTCCGCGACCTCGACAACAACGCGCGCGTCCGAGCGTCTTGTGCCGGAGAATGATGACGGAATGAAGGCGGTTGGAAGGAACGCGATTGATCCCGCGAGGCGACTCGTGTCCTGATCCGCTGATGCGTGCGAGCGATGGCATCGAGATCGGCGCCGCGACCGAGGCCGACATCGACGACATCCTGGCGCTCCAGGAGGCGAACCAGCCCGAGCGTGGCGGCACGCTATCGGCGCGCCTCGGTCGAGCAGAGATCGAGGCCATGCTCGCGGACCTGCCGTTGCTGGTGGCCCGCCGTGGCGCAGCGATCGTCGGTTACCTGTTGGCGGCCTCACCGGGCACGGTCAGGTCGGTACCGGTGGTCCGCGCGATGCTGGCGGCTTATCCTGGCCGGGCCGGCGCCTACGTCTACGGCCCCATCGTGGTCGCGGAGGCAGAGCGCGGGCGCGGGCTGGCGGAGCGGCTCTTCGAGTCGCTCCGGACTCGGCTCCCCGGCCGCGAGGGCATCCTGTTCATCCGCGCCGACAATTCCGCGTCATTGCGCGCCCACGAGAAGATGGGCGTAGTGCCGCGCGGCACCTTCCGCCACAATGACCACGACTACGTCGTGCTGTCCTACGAGGGGTGATCGGGCCATGCCGAATTTCGCGCGCGAAGCGGCGCTCGGCGGCTTGGTGTGCGGCATCGACGAGGTCGGCCGCGGTCCGCTCGCGGGCCCCGTGGTCGCAGCGGCGGTGATCCTCGATCGCGCGACGATGCCCAGGTCGCTCCGCAAGGAGATCGACGACTCGAAGAAACTGACGCCAGAGGCGCGCGAGGAATATGCGGTGGCGCTCCGCTCCTGCGCGACCATTGCAATCGGTGCGGCAGCGGTCGCCGAGATCGACCGCTTCAACATCTTGCGCGCGAGCTTGCTCGCGATGCGGCGCGCGGTGGCGGCATTGCCGGTCATGCCGACCGCCGCGCTGGTGGACGGCAATCAGGCGCCGGCCCTTCCTTGCGCCGTCCACATGGTGGTGGGAGGCGACGGCCTCTCGCTCTCGATCGCCGCCGCCTCGATCATCGCTAAAGTCGCCCGCGACCGGCTGATGCAGCGCCTGGCACTTCGCTACGAAGGGTATGGCTGGGCCACCAATGTCGGCTACGCCACCGCCGAACATCGGGCAGCTATTGTGCGTCTCGGCCTCACACCCCACCACCGATTGTCGTTCCAGCCGACTCCGGACCTGTTTGGATTCGAGTCCAGGGAATCCCCTTAACATATTGACTCATAAGAGCTATTGACGCGCCGAGTCGCTGACTCCAGAGTGCGCCTTTCGCGCTGGGGAGGGGGACGTGCTGGCAACGCTCCGCGACAATTCCGTGCTGGTCGGCGACTGCGCTCAGGCGATGGCGCGGCTGCCGGAGGCCTCGGTCGATCTCGTCTTCGCCGATCCACCTTACAACCTCCAGCTCGCCGGCGAG